>CAZPXM010000248.1:0-2537 GCA_964591015.1 uncultured Gemmatimonadaceae bacterium | reverse complement strand
GAGCTACCCACCGCATAGTCGGCCTGGTACACCAGTCCCCCGGCGCTGCCGCCGCCGGCGGTGCGCAGGCTGCTGGCGGAGGAGCCGCCGCCGCCGCCCCCGGCCACGACCAGCACCTCCACCGAGGTCGCGCACGGCGCGGGTACGAAGGTGCCGCTGCTGGTGAAGGTGTGGATGATGTAGTCGCCGTCGTAGGTGATGATGCCGCCGGACTGGGCCGGGGCGTGACGGGCGGCCACGAGCGCGAGGAGAAGGGCAGCGGCCGCCGCCTGCCAGACCCTACCGCCCACGGGATCCCTCGAGGCGGCCGGCATCGATGAAGCGGATGGCGCGGCGGCGGGGCAGCACTCGCACCGCCACGCGGCCGTCCACGCCCGGCTCGATGGTGACCGGCTGCTCCGCCGCCTCCAGGTCGTGATACTCCGGGAGGTTGTGGGAGTAGACCTTGAGCATCCAGGTGCCGGGGCGCACGCGCTGGAAGGCGAAGGCGCCGCGGGCGTCGGTGATCGTTCGCCGCACCTGGCCCGGCCGCGACAGCTCGACGAGCAGGTTGGCCAGACCACCGTTGCCGTTGGCGGCGGCGGCCGGAGTCTCGCCGTCAGCGTGGCCGTCAGCGTGGCTGTTGGTGCGGCCGTTGCCGTTGCCATGCCCGTTGCCATTCGTGTTCCCATTGCCGCTGGCCGGGCCGCCGCCGACGACCCCGCTGTGGAAGGCGCTGCGGGCGCTGTCGCCGGCCGCGGCGACGACGACCTGGCCGAACAAGTTGCCCGACTGCACGAAGCCGACACGAGCGGTGCTGGTCTGGCCACCGCTGATCGCCACCGCGACCAGGCTGTCGTCGGCGGCCACCAGATCCAGACTCAAGGACTGCTCCTCCACGCGCAGCCGATACTGCCCGGGCTGCAGGCCGCGGAAGCTGAATCGCCCGTCGGCGTCGGTCACAGTGCCGGTGCCGTCCACGTACACCACCGCGCCCGGCACGCCCGGGCATCCGGGCTGGTCCATCCGGCACACCCGGCCCTCCAGGCGGCCCGTGGTCCGGCTCTTGCGCAGCGGCACGCCCAGCGGCAGACTCCAGGTCAAGAAGTAAGAGGAATAGGGTTCGCCGAACGTGCCGTCGCTGCGCTGGCAGGACGCCTCCAGCCGCTGCCCTCCGGACGCCAGCCAGCTCAGGCCGGCGCTCCATCGGTCCGTGGCCACGCGCTCGCGCAAGGGCGTGTCCGGGAACTCCTGCCCCGTGTGCGCCAGCGCCGCGTGCACCACCAGCACGGCGGTGGGCTGCCAGCGCACGTTGCCGCCAAGCATGCGGTCGCGGCGCACCAGGCGGCTCTCGCCCGGCGCGTCGTCCGTTCCCAGGCTGCCGTACACGCTGGCCTGCAGCGCCGGGTGGAGGCGAGCGTTGGCGTCGAGCCGGTAGACCCAGTCGCGCGTGCGCGCGCCGGTGCGCCGTTCCGCAGTCCAGCCGCGGCGAACCTGGCCGTGGACGCCCAGGCCTGCCGCCGACCAGCCCGTGCCGGCGCGCAGCCCGTGCTCCCGGCAATCGTACTCGGACGCCGGCCCGACGTCGCGGCGATCGTACCGGTCGTAGTCGGCGCTCAGGTACCAGCGCCGGAAGAGGGTGACGCTCATGCCGCCCTGATACAGGTCCTCGCGCGGCGCGCCGCCGCGTCCGGCCAGTCGCTCCAGGTTGCGCTCGTAGCGCTGATAGGCTGCGTTCAGCCGGACGCGCGGTCCCAGCAGCGCCGACAGCGATCCAAGGTACCAGGCCGAGTCGGGATACCGCCCTGCGAAACCCGGGCTGGCGCGGCGGCCACTGAGGCTGTACTGGAGGCGGCCCGCCGAAGGGCCGCGGTACTCGACGCTCCAGGCAGCGCCGGCCGTGCCGTCGGCCTGAGTGCCGCGGCTTCCGGCGACCTCCGCTTCTAGCCGGCCGCCGCGCCGCGCCTCGAGGCTGCCTTCCAGGCTGAACAGGTGATCCCGCCAGCCGGACAGCTCCTGCCAGGGCTGGTAGTCCAGCAGCAGGTAGTTGAACCGGAGTCGCTGACTGGGCGCAGGGGTCAGTTCCAGGTACCCGCCGGTGTCGCGGCGCTGTTGCAGCTCCCAGCGATCCTGCGCGTGGAACAGGCCGCCGGCCACGGCACGACCCCGCGGCCGCACCTCGAGCGTGGCGCCGCGACCATACCGGTACCACGACGTCAGGGAGGAGACGCCGAAGCTCTGGTCCCCGGCCAGCACCGTCCAGTCCGGCTGGGCGTAGCGAACCCACGCCTCGTCCCGCTCGTTGAGGGGGCCGTAGCCCCGATGATCGGGCGCCTGCACGTGGAACTCGAGGCGCCGGTTCTGTGCCTCGTCCAGATAGCCGCTGCCCCGCAGACCTAGTTGCACCGCCCCGCCGGCCCCATCGCCACCGGCACGCGCGAAGATCTCGGCGGGGAAGCGCCGCCGCTCCTCCTGGCCGGCCGCCAGGGGCACCACATCCAGGCCGATGCTGGCGTGGGCAGTCAGCAGCGTGTCCGCGGCCGGCCCAACACCTGTGC
>CAZPXM010000247.1:0-2584 GCA_964591015.1 uncultured Gemmatimonadaceae bacterium | reverse complement strand
CCACAGCCGCCGCTGTGGACCCCTCGTCACCACTGGTACCCCCGGCGCGATTCGAACGCGCGACCCACAGATTAGGAATCTGTTGCTCTATCCTGCTGAGCTACGAGGGCACACTCGCCGACCCGCGACAGCCGACCGCCGGCCGGTCCTGCCCGTCAGGCGTCGCCACTGTCGCCGGTCAGGTCCTCCAGATCGTGAAGCTGCGCCGTGATCGAGCGGACCAGGACCAGGATCGCGGCCTGCGGCACGACGACGAAGCGCTCGCGGTCGAACTTGATCTCCACCGCGTCCTTGCGCAGAAAGATGACGTGGTCGCCGGCCCGCACCTGCAGCGGGATGTAGCGCATCTGCGGCTCCTCGCCCTCTTTCCACGGCACGTCGTCGTCTTCGTACTTGGGCGGCAGCGGGATGCCAGGGCCCACCTCCTGCACCACGCCGCTTTGCACGTTCTCCTTCTCCAGTGCCGTGGGCGGCAGGTAGAGGCCGACCTCGGTGCGTTCCTCGGCGTTGTCCAGGCTCACCAGCACGCGGTCGCCGACCACCAGCACTTCCTTGTCACCTCGGATCATGCGTCCCTTCCTCTCCGTCGCATGACTGCCGAGTCGCCCGGGACGCAGCAACCAAGCGACCGCCGTGCCGTTCGCCCTTGCCCGCTGCACGTCCAGCCGCGGCGCCCTGAATATCGCTGCCGGACGCCTGGCGCGAAAGCCCGCAGGGCGGGCGGCGAGCGCAGGCCTCCAGGCCGTCCTGCGCCACGGCGGAGGCAGAGGCAGACGCCGCGCCTCGGTCAGCGCGGGGCGTCGAGGGCCCCGCAGGTCCGCGCGTACACGATGAATCCGGGCGGTGCGGCTCCCGAGCCATCCTCGGGCGCCGGCGCGCTGCGCTGGTAGCAGGCCCGGAAGCCGGGATGCGCGAGCACGGCGCGCACCAGCGCCCTGTCCAGTAGCGCGGTCTCCAGCACGATCAGATCGGGCCGGCGCGCCGCGACGACATAGTCCGCGGCGGCGCGGTATAGCGCGGCCCTGGCCGCCGCGTACGCCGCAGCGGGCCCCATGCCGGCGCCGAGCGCCCGCAGGTATGCCACGGCCTTGTGCGGCCAGCCCAGCAGGCGCGCCACCTCGGCATCGACCAGGCCCAGCATGTCGACGAAGACAAGGTCCTTGCCCGCGCACAGGGCGTAGTAGGGTGCCTTGCCCATCTGCCCGAACGCGATCACCTGCCCGGACTGCGCGTGAGCCGCCAGCCACCGGGCAGCGGCCGCATGGTAGTCGTCCGCATTGGCCAGCGGATCGCGCCACTCCGCCAGGGCGCGACGCCAGGCGCCGGCAGCCAGCGTGCCGCGGTAGAGCGGCCCCACCGAGGTGCCGAGCAGGGCGGCCAGCGCTGCCAGGCGCACGATGCTGCCCAAGGGGGCGCGCGCCCGCCGGGCCGCCGGCTCGACGCAGCTCCAGAACGACACGACCAGCAAGGGGAACGTGGGCACCAGATACCGGTACCCCGCACGGTAGTCGCCGCCGGACAGCACCGTGAACAGCACCGACACCACGGCGATCGTCGTCGCCATCAGGCACACGCCCGGGACCGGCTGCTCGCCGCGCCGGCGCGCGCGCACCAGGGCAGCGAGCGGCACCGCCGCCGGCGCGAGCCCGGTGAACAGCAGGTAGGAGACCACCTGCCGCGCGCCGCGGAGCGCCAGGTACGGGTTGAACTTGACGCCCGTGTTGGGCGTCAGGGCTCCGTACCCGAACAGGCGTGCGGCCAGGAAGACCGCGTACCCGGCCAGGGCTGCCAGCAGCGCCTGCCGCACAGGGCGGGCGCGGGCCGGCGCGCACCCGCCGTGGCTGGCAACGATGGCGAGCCCCAGCAGGATGCCCTCCGGGCGCGCCAGCGCCGCCAGCAGCACGAGCGCTGCCAGGAGCCACGGGCGCCGGGCCGCCCCGCGCGGCTGCGGCGCGGCCGCCAGCGGCTGTCCGGGCTCCTCCGGGCACGCGGGCCCGGGATCTGCCCCGTGCGGCTGCGGCGCGGCCGCCGGCGGCTGCTCGCCGAGTGCCAGGGCTGCCTCGACGGCACAGGCGATCAGCAGCGCGAAGAGCGCCGTGTCCAGCCCGGACTTGCACCAGCGCACGAACGGCTCGAAGAGGGCCACGGCCAGCACTGCCGGCGCAGCCGCCGCAGGCGTCAGCCCCACGCGCCGCGCCAGCCGGAACACCGCCGTCAGGCTCAGCGCCCCGCACAGGCTGCTGGCCACGGGGGCCGCCGCCGGCAGGTCCAGCCCGAGCAGCGCCAGCCCCGCCACCACGAGCATCCACAGCGGACTGGAGAAACCCTCGACCCGCTCGCCGGGGTTGAACACCAGCCCGCGGCCCTGCGCCAGATGCGTCCCGTACCGGTAGTAGATGAACGCGTCCTCGTCCGCGGGCACGTCCAGGAACGCGCACAGCAGCACATACCCAGCCAACGCGGCCACCAGCAGCGCAACCGCTGCCCTCGCTCCGCCCATCGGCCATCGCCCCACAAATCATTCCACCGAGTCGGCGCTGAGGACGGCACGGTCGGCAGCCGGCCGATGCGCCCCAGGTTGCGC
>CAZPXM010000246.1:0-2618 GCA_964591015.1 uncultured Gemmatimonadaceae bacterium | reverse complement strand
GCATAGGCGAGCCGTTCGGCCAGGCCGTAGACGAGGCTGAAGGGCAGCGCCGCCATCAGGATCACCAGGGCTGGCCCGCTGGACGACAGCTCGGCGCCGAACAGCAGGGGCAGCAGCCGTCCGGCATTCAGGGCCACGAGGGCGCTCAGCGGGATGCCGAGCCAGCAGAAAACGTTCAACAGGAAGCGCGTCGTGCTCCGCAGATCGTCCAGCGAATCGGCGCGCAGGCGGGCCACCGTGGGGAACGCGGCCACCATGGTCACCATGCCCAGGGCGGCGCACGACTCGAAGATTTTCATCGAACCGGCGAAGCGCCCCACGGCCGCCTCGCCGGCGAAGTACTGCAGCAGGGCCATGCCGGACCCCAGATAGACGATGGTGAGGAAGCGGTTCACGGCCACGGGCCAGGCTTCGCGGAGCATCCCGCCGATGACGCGCGGCTCGAACCGCATCCGCATCCGGACGCCCACGCGCCGGCACAGCACCATACCCAGGAGGAGGCTGCTGATCCCGCGCAGGGCGTAGGCGATGGCCAGCCCTTCCAGCCCCAGCCCGCAGCCCAGGGCCGCCAGACCCAGCACCAAACCGATCACGCTGGTGGCGCCTTCGGCGAGGGCGAACAAATCGATGCGTTCCCGCCCCTGGACGACCGAGAGGTAGAGATCGGCGAGCGTGTCCGCGGCCATGCCCACCGCCATGAGCGCCACGACCCGCGGCAGCACGGGCGAGCTGCTCATTGTCGCGCCCACGGCGACCAGGGCGGGACCGATCGCCACGCAGGCCAGCGCGCGCCAGGTCAGGGCGTTGCCCGCGAGCCGCAGCCCGTCGGGGTGCGCGGCGGACAGGTTGCGCACCACGAGGATGTCGGAGCCGAAGACGGCCAGCCGGCCGCCGAACTCCATGAGCACGAGCGTCAGGCAATACAGACCGAACCCGCTGACGCCCCCCTGGCGGGCCATGGCCATCGCCAGGATCAACACCGCGAGCTTCCGGATCACGAAAGCTCCGTACATGCTGAAGGCGTTGCGGACCAGACGCCACACTGTGGAACTGAAAGCCATAGGGCCGTTCTTTGCACGCCGCCTGCCGGACGCACCGTCCGTCAGGCTGCGAGTGAGCATGGAAAACGCGAGCGGCGAAGTCGAGGCAAATGTCTTCGCGGCCACGGCCGCCAGGTGATTCAGGACCGCGGATGTTGCGCGAGCGCCGTGTTGCCGGGCAGCACAGCCGCGGTTTCAGACAGTGGGGCTGTCGCTTCCGGACGACAGCCACTTCTCGATCGACACGAACTCGTGGCGGCCGGCCAGTCCGCGCAGGCGCGGCAGGGTGCGGTTGAGGCAGAGGCTCCGGCGCAGGGCGCGCAGGGACAGCGGCACGCGCGAGTTCGCCAGGGCGCCCACTCGTAGGGATGCAGGTAGAAGCACGCCGGCTGCCGGACGGCCACGCACCGGCCGAGGGCGCGCGCGATTAGCGCGGGCGGCAGCAGACGCAGACCCAGGCCGCCCAGGATGCCCACGCGCGCGCCGAAGACGGAGCAGAAGGGAATCGGCACCTCGATCACCCCGGATGCGTGGCGCTGCGGTGCGCCTGCCGTCCCCAGCGGCTGCCAAAGGCTGGAGTCGTACGTCAGGCCTTCCTCCGCCAGGACGCCGAAGAACCACGCGAGGTCTGCGGCGGCCGAGAACCATGGCGCCCGGAAGCCGCGGCAGGGGGTCTGCGCGACGTCCTCGATGAGCGAGCGGGCGGCACGCAGGTCGCGGCGGAAGCGGTCGGCGCCCATGGCGTCCACGCGGCTGTGGTGCAGGCCGTGGCAGGCCACGCCGTGGCCCTCGCGCACGATCCGCTGCACGCTCCGCCGGACCTTGGCCGCGTCCTCGCCGACTACGAAGAACGTGGCGGACGCGTGCGCTTCGGCCAGCAGGTCCAGCATGGGCTCCAGCGCCGCGTCCAGCTGGTGGTCCGGCGCCGGGGAACGGCGTCCGTCTTCAACGTCAATGGTCAGCAGGTGTGCCACGGCCGCAGCTTGTGTCCCAGGTTTCTACGCGCTGGACGCTCCAGGCGGTCCATTTCCGCTTCAGCGCGGCGTCCAGAAGTCCCATGCTCGATGCCAGGTTGATGAGCACGAAATAGCGGATCACGCGGGCGGGCTTCCCCAGCGTGCCCGGCACCCCGAGGCAGCCCAGGCCGGCCAGGGCGTAGAACGCGGCCTGCGTCAGAAAAATCCACCGGAACACGGGATGGGCCACCAGGAAGGCGTTGGCCACCGCCAGGGTCAGCATGCAGCAGCCGGCGCCCCAGCGCAGCACTTTGTGCGAGATCAGCATCAGGGCGAGCAGCGGGAAACGGAAGGGGTTGAGCAGCCCGCGGACCGCGCCCAGTCCGCGGATGCCCCGGGCCACGGTGCGGCGCCGGCGCTGGAACTCTTCCTGGGCGGACTCCGGCACCTCTTCCCAGCACCAGGCCGCCTGCTCATAGCACACGCGCTGCCCGGCCTCGAGCACACGCAGCGCGTTGACAAAGTCGTCCGGCACGTCGGTGGGCAGCGGCCGGAAGGCCGCGCGCCGCAGGGCGTAGAGGCAGCCGTCGCAGCCCAGCACCCGGCCGACGGTGCCCTCGCC
>CAZPXM010000245.1:0-2711 GCA_964591015.1 uncultured Gemmatimonadaceae bacterium | reverse complement strand
GGCGCCGCGTCATCCGCCCGGTGGCGGAGCGCACGAACACGGGGACCGCGATGGTGGCCATGCCGATGACCCTCCACGCCTGCGCGTGTCGATGCGGATGCGGCGCGGCCGCTACCGGCTGTCCGTCCTGATCCACCGCTCCAGTCGCCGCAGGACGTTCCGCGCCGCGTCCTCGTCCCGGACGCCGCCGAGCTGGAGCCACACGCCCTCCGGTCGCAGGGCCTGACAGACCTGGTCGAGCTCGGCGGCGGGCAGCGGCAGGCAGAACGCCTTGCCCCTGGCCTGGATGCGCCGGTACACGTCCAGCCAGTCGGACCAGCGATCGCGGCCCGCCCCAGGCACCCACTGGATGGCCTGGATCGAGGGAATCTCCAGCAGCAGGTCCAGGAAACGCAAGGCCTGCGGACCGTCCAGATGGTAGATGCAGCGGTCCATGTGCTGGCATTCGCGCACGATACCCGGCAGGAAGACCTCGACGAACAGGCGCTCCGAGATCATGCACGAGAAGTCGTTCGAGGGCACGTGGTAGCGCCCGCGGCCGGTGGCCGGCAGCCAGGTCGTGCTCGGCATGCCGGCGGCGCTGAGGCGCTCGTGGAAAAAATCGTACACGGCCAGGAAATCCGTCGTCACCCGCTCGAGCAGGGCACTCACCGCGGGGCGGGCTTCCAGCAGATCCACGCACAGTTGCTGCGGGTCGCGGAACGCGGCGATGGCGTCGCCGCCCGGGTGCATGTCGGTGTAGCCGACGATGAACCGGCCGCGGGCCGCCTCGAGGAGTGCGTCGGTCATCTCCACCAGCTTGCGCAGGTAGGGGTTGCTCCAGTCCAGCCGCAGCCTGGCCACCTCGTCGTCCTGCCAGGAGGCCAGCACAGGGACGCTCCAGGACGTGGTCTCGCCGAACTCGAGCGGGCACCCGTAGAACGCGGAGAACACCTCGGGGCCGAGATTGGGCCAGGCCACCGGCAGCGCGTCGGCGAAGAAGCACGTGGCCGCCATCTGCGCCTCGGCGTCGGCCACGACGCGTTCGGTGTCCAGCCAGCGCTCGCGCAGGCTGCCGTATTGCCGGCTGGCGCGGCGGGGCGCCGCGGCGCCGGGCGGCCTCGGGTAGGTGATCGATACCAGCGGCCGGTCGAGGACCGCGCCATGCCACCAGGCCTCGTACCGGGCCAGGACCGCGTCGAAGTCAGGTTTGCACGAAAACACAGCGGTTCTCCTCTCGCGGCGCTCAGGGGGCCGCGTCGCCCATGGTCTTCAGCCCGTGCCCCGACAGCACGGCGACGACGACGGCGGCGCCCGCCAGCCCGAGGTCGCGGTGGAGGCGCTGCAGCGCCGGCCAGACGACCGCGCTGGTGGGCTCCACGCAGAAGCCTGCCCGTCCCAGCGCCTCTTCGCCGCGGCGGATCTCCGTCTCGCTCACGGCGATCGCCGTGCCGCCGCTGGCCCGGAGAGCCTCCAGCACCTGGCGGCCGCGCACGGGCCCCGGCAGCGCGATTCCCGCCGCTCGGGTGGGACGGGCCTCGGCACACGGAGCCACCGTGTCCGCGCCCGCGTGAAACGCTTGCCAGACGGCGGGCATCGCTTCCGTCTGCACCGCGACCAGGCGCGGCAGGCGCGCGATGGCACCGGCCTGGCGCAGCTCGGCGAACCCGCGGTACAGCCCCAGCAGGATGCTCCCCGCGCCCACCGGGCACACGACCGCTGCCGGTGCCACCCAGCCGAGCTGCTCGACGATCTCGAAGGCCATGGTCTTGACGCCTTCGAGGAACAGCGGGTGCCACAGGTGCGAGGCATACACGACCGGCTGCTCGCGCAGGTGGGCGCGCAGGGCCTCGGTGGCGGCAGCCCGCGGACCCGGGATCGGCTTCACGCGCGCTCCGTGGCAGCGCGACTGGGCCAGCTTGGCCGCAGCGGCCGTGGCCGGGCAGAAGACGGTCAAGGCGATCCCCGCTCTGGCGGCGTACGCGGCCAGGGAGGCGGCCGCGTTCCCGGAGGAGTCCTCCACTGCCGCGGTCACCCTGCAGGCCCGCAGGTAGGACATCAGCAGCGCCGCGCCCCGATCCTTGTACGATCCGGTCGGCAGCTGGTGCTCGCACTTGAGCAGCACGCCGCCGCAGCCGGCACCCAGCGGCACCAGCGGCGTCACGGTCTCGCCGAGGGATACCGGGGCGCCCACATCGGGGAGCGCCTCGCGGTAGCGCCACAGGGTCCACGCGCGCGCCTGCAGCAGCGGCCGCGGGAAGGCCGGGAGCCGCACCGGGACCAGCTCGAGCGGGCCGCCGCAGGCAGGGCACTGGGGCGCCGGCGGCAGCGCGGCCAGGACGGCCCCGCACTCGCTACAGCGGCAGCGCAGATCCATGCGCCGGTCGGGTCTCGGCCGAGGGATCGGCGCGCCGCGGCAGGCGTCGCGCGCCTCGCTGGCGTCGGGCATGGCTAGACATAGTGCAGCAACTCGTCCAGATCTCCCTGGTCCTGCTGCCCCTTCTGCTCGGCCACCGTGCGGATCGTCTGCTCCGCGTCGCGCAGCGTCAGGCGCTTGTCGTACAGCTGGCGAAGCCACTGCTGGCACATGTCGGGAGGCATGCCCAGCTTCTCGTGGAGCGGCACCCCGAACTCCTGCTCCATCAGCTCGCCCAGCGTGAGGATGAATTCGTCGGCGTCCATGTGCCGGTTCCGTCGGCAAGGCCGGAGTCTGCCAGCCGGCGCGCGCGCCG
>CAZPXM010000244.1:0-2711 GCA_964591015.1 uncultured Gemmatimonadaceae bacterium | reverse complement strand
TGCTCCTCGGTGATCAGCCCGGCGGCGACCAGCAGTTCGCCGAGCCGCGCATGCTTCTTCGGTCTTGCCACCTCGACTCACCTCGTGCCAATCGGGCCCCCGCCAGGCCCCGGCTCCGCTGGATGGCGCCCCCGCCAGCGTGCCGGGACGCCGATGCGGCAGGGACGCTGGTGCCTCCGGGGCGCCGGGCGCGGCAGGTGACCATGGCGCCACAATAGCACAATCGCGCCCGGCGCGCTACTCGCCGCCGCGCCGCCAGTCGCGCGGCAGGGGGCGACGGCGGTATATTCCCACCCCGCACGACCGCGGCGACCGGGCCGCGGCCCCCGACCCCACCTTGCGAGGCACGCGATGGACACGCTCTTCGCCGCTCCCGACATCGTCTCCGCATGGGCCACGTTCCGCGCGGCCGGCTACGACGTGCCCGTCTGCGGCGCGGTGTACGACGCGGCGCACCCGGCCACCAACGGCCTGCCGCTGGGCGGCCTGGACACCGGCTGCATCGACTACGAGACCAACGGCCTGTTCGGGTACGCGACGATCTTCAACAGCCTGTCGCCGCGGCGCGGGCCGCTGTACGTGCCGCCGCTGGGCCTGAAGATCGGCGCGCGCGCGTACCTGCTGTCGGCCGTCAGCGTCGGTCCCGCCCGCGGCGCGGATCGGTGCTGGTACTGGGGCCACTACCCCATCGCCGACCTGGAGCTGGAGTACGACGGCGCGCCGTTCTCGGCGGGCGTGCGCGCCTGGTCGCCGTTCGTGCCGGGGGACGCGGCCGCCTCCATGATCCCGGCCGCGATCTTCGAGATCCGCCTGCGCAACCACGGCCCGCAGCCGCTGCCGGCCACGCTGGCGATCAGCTTCCCGGGCTGCACCATGCCGGAGGCGAGCGGTTCGGCGTTCGCGCGCGTGCCGCTGTCCTGCCCGGGTTTCTCCGGCGCCGAGTGCCATGCGGCGGCCGGCGTCTTCGCCGGCGACCGGCGGCTGGAACGGGTGCCGGACCGGCCCGCGTTCGCGCTGGGCTTCCTGGACGAACGGCCCACGCGCTACGACCGGGCCTGCGACCTGGACGCCGGCGCCTGGGCGCGCATCGACGCGCCCCAGCAGCCGGTGATCGCCCTGGACAACGAGAACAGCGGCCTGCGCGTGGCCACGGACGTGCTGCTGCCTGCCGGCGGCGAGGAGGTGGTGCGCGCCGCGCTGATCTGGCACGCGCCGGTCTGGTTCGGCAACGGCACGCCGCCGGCCGGGGGCAAGCGGTACCGGCACATGTACGCCCGTCACCTGCCCACGCTGCGCGGCGCGGTGGAGCACGTGGCGCGGCACCACGAGGCGCTGCTGCGCCGCGTCATCGCCTGGCAGACGCAGGTGTACGCGGATGCCAGCCTGCCCGGCTGGCTCCAGGACTCGCTGGTCAACAATCTGCACCTGCTGACCGAGACTTCGGTGTGGGGCCAGGGGCACGAGGGCGCGGACGGCAACGACATGCCGGCCTGGGTGGACCCGGAGCGCGGCCTGTTCGCGCTGAACGAGTGCCCGCGGCACTGCCCGCAGCTCGAGTGCCTGCCGTGCAGCTTCTACGGCAACCTGCCCGTGGTGTATTTCTTTCCGGAGGCGGCCGCGTCCACCCTGCACGGGTACCGCGCCTATCAGCGCGAGGATGGCCGCCCGGCGTGGGTGTTCGGCGGCTGCACGGTCGGCACCGGCCCCTACGACCTGACCAGCCCGGGCATGGGGTATCAGGCTTCCCTGAACGGCTTCTGCGTGGTGGAGATGGTGCACAAGTTGTGGAAGGTCGCGGGCGACCCGCAGGTCCTGCGCGACTTCTACGACCTGGCGCGCCGTGCCACCGACTGGACGATCTCGCTCAACCCCGGCCCGGCGGGCATCATCAGCATGCCGGCGGCGCAGCAGAGCGAACAGGGGTTGGCGTACGAGACCGAGTGGTTCGAGGCCCCGGAGCCCGGGTGGCGCGGCATGGCCGCGCACGTGGGCGGGGTGCGGCTGGCGCAGTTGCAGCTCATGCGCGACCTGGCGCTGGCCAACGGCGACCAGGCGTACGCGGCCCGCTGCGCGGAGTGGCTGGCCGCGGGCGCCGCCGCCATGGAGCAGCACCTGTGGCAGGGCGACTACTACCTCAATTTCTACGAGCCCGAGACAGGCGCGCGCTCCGAGCTGGTGTTCGGGTACCAGCTCGACGGGCAGTGGGTCACCCGCTTCCACGGCGTGCCGGACGCCTTCCCGCCCGAGCGGGTGGCGCAGACGCTGGCCACGATCGCCCGCTGCAACGTGGCCCTCAGCCGCACGGGCGCCACCAACTACGCCAACCACGACGGCTCGCCGGCCGCGGTGGGCGGGTACGGCCCCTACTCCTACTTCCATGCCGAGCTGCTCATGCTCGCCATGACCTACCTGTACGCGGGCCAGCGCGAGTTCGGCCTGGAGCTGGCCCGGCGCTGCTGGGAGGCGATCGCCTGCACGCACCGGTACACCTGGGACATGCCCAACTACGCCCGCGGCGACCTGGACACCGGCGAGCGGGGTTTCGGCAACGACTACTACCAGCTCATGATGCTGTGGGCGCTGCCGGCGGCGCTGGCGGGCCAGGACATCGCCGGGCCGTGCCAGCCCGGCGGTCTGGTGCAGCGGATCGTCGCCGCCGGACGCGAGCAGCGCTAGCCGCCCGGCCCGCGCGTCGCGCGCCGGGCGGCTAG
>CAZPXM010000243.1:0-2726 GCA_964591015.1 uncultured Gemmatimonadaceae bacterium | reverse complement strand
GCGTCTCGGCCTGCCGGCCCTCAGGGCGCCAGGACCACCTCGGCGTACTTCTCGGTGCGGTCCAGCGGGCCGAACGTCGGGGCCCAGTAGTGCACCGGCATGCGCCTGGTCGTGGTCACGTGGCGGAACAGGTTCGCCCTCAGCTTTGCTGGTGGCGCCTGGAGTCCGACAGCTGTCCACGGAATCCTGACGCTCACCGCCCACAGGCGGGCATCGAGCCGATCCGAACGGGCGACCTGTGCCGACCATTCGGCGCCCTCGATCCGGCGGCCGTCCACAATCGTCCGCCGCACTCCGGCAGCGTTCACGTAGAAATCGTGCAGGCGCGTCCGGTCGGCGCCGGTCGGCAGCGCGAGCGAGAGCCGCACGCAGTCGTCCGCCCAGATGTCGCCGTCACGCTCGCCGGCCCGTGCCCTGATCTTGCCCACGTCCGGGTCGTGGCAGTGCACCCGGACATGGAGCGCCTGCTCATCGTAGGTCATCTGGGCGCTCGTGTTCGGGTAGGACAGGAAGTTGTCCTGGTCGACCAGACTGCCCCACGTGCCCAAACCCGTGCCGTACAGGATCCAGGCAGCATCGGCGTGCGCCAAGGGGTCCGCAGACGGCCGTATGGCGGTGCGTCTGAGCGTGACGAGCGTGCGCAAGGGCTGGATATCCCGCGGCGCATGGTCGTTGAGGATGGCATCGCCGAACGAGACCAGCCCTCTGGCAGCCAGCCCCGCGTACAGGCTCCGGTACTGCTCGCTCAGCCGGTCGTGGGCCACCTTGTGCGCCGCGGACTCGTCGTCATAGTACGCCAGCCGCGCCCGGGTCAGGTCGACGAAGACCCGGCCGAACGCCAGGATGTCGCCCTGCTCGTCCACGCGGGCGCGCTCGGGCGTTCCCGCCGCCACGAGGCTGCGCGCCTGTGCCAGGTCGCTCTCCAGCGTCGCGAAGGTCTCGTCCGTCCAGATGCCGAGCGGCCCGGGCATGCCCGACAGGTAGTGCAGGCCGGCTTCCGTGCAGGCTCGTTCCAGGTCGCGGTAGTAGCGCTGCATCGCCGGCGAGGCCTGGCCGTACAGCCCGTCGCAGAATCGCCGCGTCACTTCCTCGGCCGTGGGGTCGGTCTCCCAGAGCGAGCGCAAGCAGGTGTACACGCGCAGACCCTCCGGGCCGGGCGTGTACACGCCGTCACAGGTGATGCCGTGCACGCCCTTGCCGCGGAGGTACTGCGCGGACGCGATGATGCGGTGCAGGTTGCTGAAGGGCAGGCCGATGTAGCCTCCGTAGAGCCCGTAGTAGTCGTAGACGAGGACCTCGGCAGCGATCTTCATCCAGGCATCCAGGCGCAGCCGCGCGTCTCTGGCCAGGCCGCACTGGCGGTCGGTGTAGGGGTGGAACATGCAGTTCAGGTTGTCGGCGAGCACGACGATGACGTTGGGGTCGCACTTCATGTCGGTCGGCGGCGCGAGCGTGTGCAGGTAGGCATAGAACGCCACGTACTTGCCCGGATGGGTCTTGGCCAGTTCGCGGGCCACCGCGTTCGCGAAGACGACCATCCTGCGCCCGCCGCCGGACACCGGGTCCGGGTAATCCAGCTTGCGGCACTCGGCGCACGTGCACATGCCCAGGCCGTCGTTGCACGACAGCGACGCCGCCTGCAGCCCCGGGTCCGCGTCGAACTTGCGGCGGCACAGCTCCACCGCCAGCCTGATGACGTCGGGGTTGGTCGTGCAGAGCTGCCAGCCCTCGGGCTCGGTGATGCTGCGCTTGCCGCGTATCTCGCAGTAGTACTCCGGGTGGCTCGCGAAGTACACGTCCGGCGGCGCGATGTCGGCATGGCAGTGCCGGTGCTCGATCGCGGTCCCGCCCCAGTGGTGCCACTGGTGGAACAGGTCCATCGCGGACCAGTCGGTGCCGCTCGCCGACAGGTAGTTGTAGAACGTCCGCTGAGCAGAGACCGGACGCTCGCGCACGTGCAGATCCCCGATCGCGACCGTGGTGTGCCGCGGGACCACCTTGCCCAGGGGCGCCCCATAGTAGACATCCGCGCCGAGCGCGAGCTCGAGGAACCGGGTGGCGGCGTCCTGCGTGTTGGTGAACGGTCCGTCGTCGTTGCCCGCGATGACCAGATCCGCGCCCACCCGCTGGATGACGATCCCCTCGTCGTGGAATCCGGTGCCGGCCGGGACCTCGACTCCCAGCGATCGGACGATCGCGCTCATGCCGACCAGGAGGCGCGGCCCGGCCACGCCATCCTTCTCCTCGGCGATCGGGATGGCGACCCCGGTGGACGCGCGGATCGTGTCCCTGATGCGCTCGGCGGCCGTGCGCACCTTGGCGGACGCCCCAGTCGCAATCACGATGGTCGCGTGCGCCTGGCCGTCGCTCACCAGGGTGAGCCTGCCGCTGGACTCCTTGCCCGGGTGCGCCAGGGGCCGGGCGGCGCAGGAGATGCCCAGCAAGCCCAGCGGCACCAGCGCCGCGAGGCTCCAGACACCGGTAGCGCGCTGCAAGAGCGGACCTCCTTCGTGTCTCAACAGGGGTTGCCGTGGGCCCGGGCGAGTCGACACGTCTCCCCCGGCGCTTCTCAGGGCGGGGATCGCGCGGACAGCCATGCGCGCGCGGGCGGGAGGCCGGCGCCGCGGCGCTGAAGGTCGCTCGCCGACCCATCCTCAGCAAGCCGCATCCGCGGGAGCGCGTTCTGGAAGCCTACCGGAACCAGTGCTCCCTGTGCCGCCTGCGCC
>CAZPXM010000242.1:1316-2799 GCA_964591015.1 uncultured Gemmatimonadaceae bacterium | reverse complement strand
CCCCGGAAGCACCCGCGCCGCCGCCGGACCTGGCCAGCCGCTTCGGCAAGGCCTTCGTCGAACAGACCGAGCCGGGGCTGGCGATCCTCTGGCCCCCTGACGGACACAACCCGGAACTGCCGAGCGTGGCGCTGGTGGTCCGGTACGATCCGCGCCGCATCCTCAACGTGTGGCTGGACGGCACCCCGGTCAGCGCCCTCAACCTGGACGGGATCGTCCGCAACGACGCCGGCACCGTTGCGGTGGGGCGCTGGGCCGGCGTCGACATAGAGGAAGGCTGGAACACGTTCGTCGCGGTGGAGACCGACTCCAGCGGCGCCCAGCTCGGGCGAGTGGTCCAGGCCGTGCACCTGTCCGGCGAGCCGGTGCGCTTCGCCCTGGACGAGGAACGCTCGGTCCTGGTGGCGGACGGCCGCACCCCGCCCCGCATCGCGGTGCGCATGCTGGACAAGGACGGCCACCCGGCGCGCAAGGGCATCGTCGGCGAGTACGACGTGCAGGCGCCCTACGTGCCGGCGCAACTCGTCCAGAACCTGCAGCGCCGCGTGCTGGCCGGCCCCGGAGCCCAGCGGGTATCCTACGCGGTGGCCGACGACGGCGTCGCCTACATCGAGCTGCAGCCGACGGCCCGCTCGGGCGAGGTGGTGGTGAGCTTCCCGCTGCGCAACAACAGCCGCGAGGAGATCCGCGCCTGGCTGAAGCCCGGCGTGCGCGACTGGATCCTGGTGGGCCTGGCCGACAACACCACCGGCTACCAGGTGGTCAGCCAGCACCTGGAGCCGCTGCCCGACGACGCCCCGTGGGAGGAGTACCACAGCGACGGCCGCGTGGCGTTCTTCGCCAAGGGGCGCGTGCGCGGTGACTGGCTGATGTCCGTGGCGTACGACTCGGACCGGCCCAAGGACGAGGCGACCCGCACGCTGTTCAGCGCCATCGACCCGGACGCCTACTTCATGGTGTACGGCGACGGCAGCCAGCAGAGCTACGAGGCGCCGTCGGGCAGCAAGCTGTTCGTGCGGCTGGAGCGCGACCAGGTCAATCTCTTGTGGGGCTATTACCACACAGATCTGACGGTCACGGAGCTGTCGCGATACAGCCGGACGCTCAACGGGCTGAAGGGCGAGCGACAGGGCCGCCGCACGACGCTGCGCGCCTTCGCCAGCGAGACCTCGCAAGCGTTCGTCAAGGACGAGCTCCGCGGCGACGGCACGTCGGGGCTCTATGCGCTGTCGCGCCGGGACCTGTTCGCCAACTCGGAGACGGTGACCATCGAGGTGCGGGATCGGTACCGCTCCGAGGTGATCTTGAGCCAGCGCCGGCTCATCCGCCACGTGGACTACGACATCGACTACCAGGCCGCGACCCTGTTCTTCCGCGAACCCGTGCCGGCCATCGATCCCAGCTTCAACCCGGTCTACATCGTGGTCGAGTACGAGGCGGCGGACGCGGGCACGCGGCACTGGACGTACGGCGGCCGCGGCGC
>CAZPXM010000242.1:0-1216 GCA_964591015.1 uncultured Gemmatimonadaceae bacterium | reverse complement strand
CCTGGCCGGCGCCGACCTGCACGTCACGGAGCGTACCCGCCTGTTCGCCGAGCACGAGTTCGCCCGGGGCGAGGACTTCGACGCGCACACCAGCCGCGCGGGCGTGGCCGCGCGGCCCTGGCAGGGCGCGGAGACCAGCACCAGCCTGCAGCGCAGCTACGCCGAGAACGGCCAGCGCCTGGCGGCCATGCTCGGCCTCAAGCAGAGCCTCAAGCTGACCGAGCGGCTCATGGTGGACGCGGGCCTGGACCGGGTCCAGAGCCTGCGCAATCGTCCGGCGGCCCGGCCGCTGCCTGCCGCCGCCGACCCCTATCCGGCCACGGACTACACGGCTGTCTCCACTGGCGCGGCCTACCAGTTCGAGCGGTTCACGTGGACTTCGCGCGCCGAGGTGCGGCGCGCCGACGACCAGGACAAGTGGGGAATCACCAGCGGCGCGTACGGCGAGCCGCGGCCGGGCCTGGGGCTGTCGGCGGCGGTGCGCATGCTGGCCAGCGACGCCCGGCGCGGGCAGCAGACCACGGACGCGGCGCTGCGCTTCGGCCTGGTCTGGCGCCCGGACGAGTCGCGCTGGATGGTGCTGAACCGGGCCGACTACATCGCCGGCGACCAGCAGGGCGGGCTGTTCGTCGCGGACAACCGGCGGCTCGTCAACAACCTGAAGGCGCACTGGCAGATCGGCGCGCGCCAGGAGCTGGCGGTGACCTGGGGCGCCAAGTACGTGATCGAGACCATCGACGGCCGCGAGTACTCCGGGCTGGTGAACATGGCCGCCGTGGAGCATCGCTACGATGTGACGCCCCGGTGGGATGTGGGCGTGCACAGCTCCCTGCTGCACGCGGCGGAGAACGGCAGCGTCCGCTACGGCGCCGGCGCCTCGCTGGGCTACCAGGTGGCGGACAACGTCTGGCTGAGCGCCGGCTACCAGGTGGCGGGCTACGAGGACGCCGATTTCTCGCGGTTCGAGTACACCGCGCACGGGCCGTTCGTGCGCTTCCGGATCAAGCTGGACCAGGAGAGCGCCCCGCGCGCCGCCGGGATGCTGCTCGGGTTGTTCTCGCCGGCGGGAGAGCCCGGCCGAGTGGCGGCGAACGGGCCTGCGGCGCCCCGCGCGCCCCACACACCGGCACGCCCCGGCGAGCAGCGCCCCACGGCCAAATAGGGACGCGAACGCATGCGCGCACTGCTCACGCCTCCAGCCCGCACGCGCCTCCCC
>CAZPXM010000241.1:0-2819 GCA_964591015.1 uncultured Gemmatimonadaceae bacterium | reverse complement strand
CGCCTCCAGGCCGTACGGGCCGGCGCGCCGCGAACCCACGATGGCCACGCACGCCTCCCGCGGCTCCAGCTGGCCGGCGACGAACAGCGCGGGCGGCGGATCCGCAATCTGGCGCAGCAGCCACGGATAGCCGTCGCTGTCCGGCGTGAACACCGCTGCCTGGCCGGCCCGTGCGGCGGCGAACTGCCGTCGGGCCGCGGCCAGCGCCTCGGGCAGCGCCGCGCGGCAGGCGGGCGCCCGCGTCGCCCCCAGCGCCTCCCGCCACAACGCCGGGTCCGCCCCCACCGCCGCCGCGGCCGAGCCGGCGGCCTCGACGAGCCGGCGCACGCCGAGCGGACCGAGCCCCGGGATCAGCCCCAGAGCCATCCAGGCGAGGGCCGGCGTCAGGGGCGATGCGGTCACGCCTCCGCCTCCCGGCGCAGCGCCCGCAGCGCCTGCCCCAGTGCCGTCCGCATCGGCTCCAGGCCCTGACCCGTGATCGCCGAGATGTAGAACTTGCGCCCCGCGAAATCCGGGACCGGATCCGCCGGCAGGCAGCCCGCGGGCAGCAGATCGCACTTGTTGAAGGCGATGGCCTGCGGCCGGCGCAGCAGTTCGGGGTCGAAGGCTTCCAGCTCGCGCCGCAGCGTGTCCAGATCGGCGGCGAGCGTCTGGCTGCTGATGTCGAGCACGAACAGCAGCGCGCGCGTCCGCTCGATGTGCCGCAGGAAGCGGCTGCCCAGCCCGCGACCCGCATGGGCCCCGGCGATCAGGCCCGGCAGATCGGCCATCACGAAGGTCTCGTGCTCGGCCCAGCGGACGATGCCCAGGTTGGGCTGCAGCGTCGTGAACGGGTAGTCCGCGATCTTCGGATGCGCCGCCGACAGGCGCGCGAGTAGGGTGGACTTCCCCGCGTTGGGGCAGCCGACCAGGCCGATGTCGGCCAGCAGCCTCAGCTCCATGGTGAGCCGCAGGCGCGCCCCCGGCGCCCCGGGTTCGGCGTACCGCGGCGCCTGTCGCTGCGCGGTCGCGAAGCGCGCGTTGCCGCGGCCGCCGCGGCCGCCGGCCAGTATGGTCGCGTGCTGCGCCGGCCGGGTCAGGTCCGCCAGGATGCGGCCCGTCTCGTCGCGCAGCACGGTGCCCGGCGGCACCAGGAGAATGGCGTCCTGCCCCCTCGCCCCGGTGAGGTTCTTGCCCTTGCCGTGTTCGCCGCGGCCGGCGCGAATGTGGGGCCGGTACCGGTAGTCCAGCAGCGTGGTCAGACTGGCGTCCACCACGGCGATCACGCTGCCGCCATCGCCGCCATCGCCGCCGTTGGGGCCGCCCCTGGGCACGTACTTCTCCCGCCGAAAGCTGACGCACCCGTCGCCGCCGGCACCCGACTCGACGAGGATGGTGACCTCATCGACGAACATCCTGCTCGGTCCCCGTCCGGGCTGCGGCGAACTTGGCCCGCAGGCGGCGCTCGACGCAGGGCGGGACGAACTGACTGACGTCCCCGCCCAGCTGCGCGATCTGGCGCACCGTGGACGAACTCAGGTACATGTAGTCGGCGCGGGCCATCAGGAAGACCGAGTCGAACTCCGGCCACAGGCGCCGGTTGGTCAGCGCCATGGCGAACTCGCTCTCGAAGTCGGTCACCGCGCGCAGCCCGCGGACGGCGATGCGGATGTCATGGCGGCGCGCGTAGTCGACCAGCAGCCCGTCGTGCTGGTCCACGCTCACCCGCGGCCAGTGCGCCGTGCTTTCGGCCACCATGGCCACGCACTCCTCGAGGCTGAACAGCGGCGTCTTCTGCGGGTTGATGGCCACGAGCACGGTGACATGCGAGAACACGTCCAGCGCTCGCTCGATGATGTTCAGGTGGCCATAGGTGATCGGATCGAAGCTTCCCGGGTACAGCGCGCGCTCCACGAGCTGGTCTCCTGGAGGGGGTGTATGGGCGGCCGCGCGGCGCCGGTCATGGCCGCGCAGTTCGGGACACGAAAAAGTCGACGACGCAGTACAGCGGTGCCCCCGGCGCTGCTGCCGCCGCCGGCCCGAAGACCAGCTCCTGCACGGCAGCCACGGGCCTCGCCTGGGCGAGCCTGCCGAGGAATTCCTCCACCTGCGCATAGGTGCCGGTGGCCCACAGCGTGCGGCGCCAGCGACAGCAGCCGCCCTGGACCCCGGTGACCGGTTCGCTGCCGGTTCTCACCTCGGACAGCGCGGCTGCCGCCGCCCAGCGCGCCAGCGCCGCTCCCAGCTGCTCGGCCCGCTGCGCCGAGATCGCCTCCACCGGGCGGACCCGGCCCGCGCCGACCCGGCCCTTGTAGGCGAAACACAGCTCGCCGCCCGGCGCGGCCGCACCGCTGTCGGCACGCCACCAGGAGAGCCCGACCTCGGACGGGAGGCGGTGAAGACTGTCTAGCAAGGCCTCCAGCGCCGGCCGCGAGGCGCTGCGCCCCTCGATGCAGTACTCGCCGCTGCTGCGGCATGCCAACGCCACCACCCGCATTCCCGGCGGCAGCCGCTCCAGAACCGCCACGGGTCCCTCGCAGCCGCACTCCAGCACGGTCTGCCCCTCGTCCGGCGGCTCCGGCGGCTGTGCTGCCGAATCTGGCAGGACCGGGATGCCCGGACTCGTCGCCGTGTCCGGGCGCGCCGGGGTCGCGGACAGCGGCGCCGGCGCCACGGTGCGGCCGGGCGCGGCCGGCCGCGCCCGCCGGCCGTCCCGCCAGCGCGACAGGCCGTCTGCCTGCCAGAACCACCCCAGCGAGACGCCCAGCAGGACCGCCGCGCCAGCCCAGGCCAGCCACCGCGCCGCCCGCCGCGGCCGGCGCTGCAGCTCGATGCGGATC
>CAZPXM010000240.1:0-2866 GCA_964591015.1 uncultured Gemmatimonadaceae bacterium | reverse complement strand
GGACCCCGTACTGGATCGTCCTCACGCTGCCGATCGCCGGCGCGTTGGGCACGCTGCTGGCGCTGGCCAGCCTGGCGCGCCACAACGAGATCACCGCCATGAAGGCCCTGGGCATCAGCCTGCACCGGCTGCTGCTCCCGCTGTTCGCGAGCGCGGTGGCCGTGAGCTGCCTGGCATTCGTGCTGACCGACCGGGTAGTGCCGACCGCCACCTATCGCTACAACCAGCGCCGCGACGAGATCACCGCTCGCAGCCGCGCCGACGGGTCGCGCCGGCAGGTCCTGCTGCAGGACGTCGGCGAGCAGATGCTGTTCGTGCGCGCCTACGACGCCGCGCTCCAGAGAGCCCGAGACGTGGCCTACGAACGCCGCCGCGACGGACGCCTGGTCGAGCGCGTCCATGGCGCGCTGCTGGAGTGGCGCGACGGGCGCTGGCTGCTGCGCGACGGGCACGTGTACGCCCTGGCCGCCGAACCCGTCCGCGGCGCGGCGCCCGACGCCGTGCCGGCCGTCCTCGACACAGCGCCCCCGGGGGCGGCCCCGCGTGCGGCCCGGGCCCCGGCTGCCGACTCGACAGCGCCGGACATCCGCCCGCCCCAGGCCAGGGCCACTGCGATCTCCGTGTCCGCCTTCGACACGCTGTGGCTCGACCGCCTCACCCTGCTGCCTGGCGATCTGGCCCGACAGCAGAAGCTGCCGGAGGAGATGGCCTATCGCGAGCTGCGCCAGTACATCCGGCGCGCGGAGGCCAACGGCGAGGACGTGGCGCGGCACCGCGTCGACCTCCACCTGAAGATCGCCTTCCCGCTGACGTTCGTGGTGATCGTCGCGTTGAGCGCGCCGCTCGGCGCCAGCGCGCGGCGCCCCGGCATGGCCGGCAGCCTCGGCGTGGGCGTGATCGTGTGCCTGGTCTTCTACGGCTGCCTCAAGGCCGCCCAGGCTCTCGGCTGGAACCAGATCATCGGCCCCTGGGCAGGAGCCTGGGCGCCCAACGCCCTCTTCGGGGCGATCAGCGTGCTCCTGCTGTACCGTGCCCACAAGTGAGACGGACCGCCAGCCGACCCGGACCAGCGCTCAGCCGGCGGCCAGGCCGTTCTCGATCTGGTAGATGTGCAGGCGCAGGCGCGGCGAGCGCTTCTTCCAGGCCTCCAACAGGGCGCGAGCCTGGGCCGCCGACTCCCCCTGCAGATGCTCGCACAGCTCGAGCAGCGGCTGCGCCAGTCGCGCCACGCTCTCCTCGGAGGCGCGTTCTGCCAGGCGCGCGCAGTGGGCCACCAGAGCGCCCCCGGAAGCGGCACCGGCGCACCGCAGCGCCTCGCGCAGGAGCGGCGCGTGCCGCCGCGCGAACGCGTCCGCTGCGGCCCAGCAGGTCAGCAGGTAGCGCGCCAGCTCCGGACCGGGCCGGTCGTGCAGCACCGCGCGCGCCACGCTGGCCAGCTCCTGCCACCGCCGCGCGCGCCGGGTGTGCCCTTCCTCCTGGGGATCACAGCCCGGCACCCGCCTCTCCTCGACGAGGACGCGGAACAGCGACACCTGCGGCAGGTGCGCGAACAGGCGGGCCAGTCTCTGCGGGCACAGCGGCGCCTCGAGCTGCAGGAGATGGCGCGCCAGCCCTTCCACGCCGGTCAAGTGCAGCTCGCCCAGGCGCTGCAGCAGCACGCTCTCCACCTCGGGGCGCGGCTCCGACTCCAGCAGGAGCACCTCCGCGACGGCCGGCAGGCTGCGCCGGTTCAGCGTCAGCCCCAACGCGGCCTCGCCGGCCACGCCGGCAGCGCTGTCGCCCAGAAAGGCCACGACCTCGTCCTGCTGGCGCAGGCACCACACCATGGTTCGCCTGAGCTGCACCTTGGGCTCGCCCTTCGCCAGGCTCGCCATGCGGCGGACCCGGGAGCGCGATGCCAGCCAGCTTCTGTGGTAGCCCAGCACGAGGGCGGCCAGGTGCCGGCGCGGATCGGCGGCATCCGACAGGATGCCCCACAAGGCCTCGATTCCCGCCTCGTTCGGCAGCATGAGGCGAAGCTGCTGGACGAGCTCGGCGAACTGCGCCGCCCTGGGCGCCACCACCGCCTGCTGCAGCAGCGTCGACCAGACGGCGGGGTCGGCCTGCGGATGCCCCGCCCCCGGCAGGGCCGCGGCAGCGGCGGCCGGAGCCTTGGGGCGACCGCCAGCAGGGTCGCGCAAGAAGCGAATGTCCAGTACCATCTCGCACCTGCGATCGGTTGGCGCTGGCGGTCACGTCATCGCCTGCGTCTGCGGCGCCGCACCGCCCGGCTCGACACCGGGCCCCGCGCCGAGAATCCGTTCGACATCGGCCAGTGCCGAGCACGCAGCCCGCAGGGCGCGCGGCGACGGGTCGCGCAGCGCCGCGTCGACCACGCGGAGCGCCGCCGCCAACCGGTCGCGCACCTGCGCCTGCCAGGAGTCGCCCGCCGTCCCGCCCCTTCCCAGGCTCGCCCTCGCTCCGTCCGGCCCGGCGGCCTCGGAAGCAGCGCGAGCATCGGGCTCCGCCGTGACCGGCTGCAGGGCCGGCTCGCCCGACGGCGCGCCTGGCGAGCCGGCGCCGGCTTCGACGCCTCTCGCCTCCTCCGCCCTCCCCTCCGCCTTCAGTCCGATACCTGCCGGCGACAACATGTACCCTCTGATGCCCACCGGCTGCAGCAGCCCGCCTCGACAGAGCCACCCCAGCGCCTCGGCGACCCGGTCCGGCGGCGCGTTGAGCCGCAGAGCCAGCGACACCGCGTCCTCGTCGAGGAACGGATTGTCCAGGTAGAGACGCAGCAGACGCCGCTCCAGAGCCGCCGGCGGTCGATCGATGGCGCGCAGAAGATCACCGGCCTGGGGAACCAGGCAGTCCGGATCGCTCACCT
>CAZPXM010000239.1:0-2914 GCA_964591015.1 uncultured Gemmatimonadaceae bacterium | reverse complement strand
GGCGCGGGGCGCGGGGTGAGTCGCGGAGTGCGTCGCGGAGCGGCGTGCGGGCTGGGCCGCGGGGTGGGGCGTGGGGCTGGCCCCGGGGTTGCGTGCGGGCTGGGCCGCGATCCGGCGAGCGGGGCGCGCGGTGGAGTGAGCGGTGGGCCGGGCGGAGGGCCGAGCGGCGGGGCACACCGCGCCGCGGCAGGAGTCGGGCGCCGGGCGCGGCCCGTCGTGTTCGATCTGGTTCATCCTGGGTGAGCTTTCGTGTGGGTCAGGTGCGCGGCACGAGGCCGCGGGTGCTCAGAGCATGCGCGCAAACAGGCGCTGCAGCGCCTCCAGATCCACGAGCTGTGTCTGCAGGATCTGGAAAACCTTGCTGCGGTCGATGTCCATGTACTCGTGCGCCAGCAGGTTCCGCAGGCCGATCATCTGGGTCCACTTGTCGGCGAGCTCGGCATCGACGAGGCCGTGCTCGCGCAGCAGATGTGGGACATCCGCTGTCCGCTGGACCCGTCCGAGTCGCTCGGCAGCCACCACGTGGTTGCCCATGTCCACGACCAGCTGGATGGCGAGCTGCAGGAAACGTTCGGCACTGCCGTAGAGCGTGGGGTCGGCCACGAACTCCGTCAGGCTTCGGGAGGACAGCCGCCGGAGTATCCCCAGGTACTCTTCCAGGCGTTCCAGCCGCCGCTGGAGGATCTCGGGCTCAACCACGCAGCACCCGCTTCTTGTACGCGGCATGCTGGACCTGCAGCAGCGGCTCCAGGTCCCAGTACTCGTTGAGCGCCCGGACGAAGTACTGCGGGTGACTGAAGTCCGCGGCCACGTACAACGGCTGATTGCGACTCACCGCCTGGAAGCGGAGCACAGCGTCGGTGCCGTCGAGAAAGACCAGGTCGACCCGCTCGTATCCGGCCCGCGCCAGCGCCGCCAGCATGGCCAGAACCTGGTCGCGCACCTGGTCGTCCGCCGGCACGATGGCCAGGTCGATATCGCTGTCCGGACGGGCAGTGCCGTCGGCGTACGACCCGAAGAGGTACACGGCGCGGACGCCGGCGAATCCGCCGAGGATCTGGCCCACGCGCCGCAGCGCGCAGGCAGACAGCCGGCCACCCGAAGACTCTGCAGGCGCGGCGTCGCGATCCATGCGGCGTTACCTACTGCGGCGGCGCGCCGGGCAGCGGCGGCAGGCCTGCCACCCATTCCACCTCGCGCGTCAGGCGGTCGCTCTGCGCCACCAGCTCCCGCCACTCCGCTGCCGTGTACACGAGCAGGTCCACCGGCACCGGCAGTTGCCCCGCGTCGAAGTGCGCGGCCCGCCGGACCCGGGGCTGATCGCTGTGCGCCACCACGAGGACCACGTCCAGGTCGCTGCCCACGCCCCAGTCGCCGCGCACGTACGAGCCGAAACAGCCCACGGCGACCACCTCGGGATGACGCGTGCGAAGCTGGCCCGCCCACTCGTCGAGCGCGGCCCGCACCCGACGCGCGTCAGGCCATACGAGCACGGACGAACGCAAGGATCTCACTGGCATGGCAGATGCCTTCCGCGCTCTGGAGGCTGCCGTAGTTCTCGCCCGGGCTGCCCGCGTCGTGGCCGTTCGGGCACCGGGTGGGCACGTAGAAGCTGTCCAGCACGCGCGCCTTGTCGAGCAGCAGCGCCGGCACCGCCACCGTGGCCGGCAACTCCTGCAGCAGCCGCGCGACCACGTGGCCCCAGGCCTGCTGGCCCAGGCTCAGGTGCAAGGCCTTCACCGCCTTCTCCGCGGCCTGCTGGGCGGCGAAGCAGGCCCACTCGTGCCGGCCCGCCGCCTGCGAGTCGCGCGCCTGTTCCAGGTCCCGTTCGGCCTGCACCAACCAGTCGCGGGCGCGGTTCGGCATGGCCGGACCCGCCTCAGCCGCTGACTTCCGACATGTCGCCGACGTTCAGGCGCTGCGCCTTGCCCGTCACGCACGCCCCGTACCCGACGATGGTGTCCGCCAGGTGCGCGGCGCTCACCACTGCCTTGTCGCCGATGATGGCATTCTGCGCGATGGAGCGTTCGACCTGAGCGTCCGCGCCGATGGAGACGTACGGGCCGAGGATGCACTGGCTGACCTGGGCCGAGGCCGCCACGTACACGGGTGGCACCACCACGCAGTCGGGCAGTGGCTGGGACGGTGCGCTGCCGTCCAGCAGATGGCGATTGGCGGCCAGCAGCGCCTCCACGGTGCCGCAGTCGAACCAGTCCGCCACCGGAAACGTGCGCACGTCCGCACCCGCCTCCAGCATGAGCTGGAACGCGTCGGTGAGCTGATACTCGCCCTGCGTGCGCTGCTGGTTCTGCATGAGGCGCGCCAGCGATGCGAAGAGCAACTCCGACGCGCGCACCACGTTGACGCCGACTATGGCCTGGTCCGAGACGAAAGCGTCGGGCTTCTCGACCAGCCGCCTCACGCGGCCGCCGCCCTCCACGACCACGCCGTACCGGCTCGGGTCCGGCACCTGCTTCACCCCGAGCTGCAGGTCCGCGCGCGCGGCCAGCACCCCAGCCAGGTCGGCGCGGAAGATCGTGTCGCCGTACACGATCAGCATGGGATCGCCGCCCACCACGTCGCGCACCTGGAAGATGGCGTGTCCCAGGCCCAGGCGCTCGCCCTGCTCCACCCGCTCGATGTCCCGCAGTCCCGGATGGGCACGCACGTACGCGACGATCTGGTCGCCCATGGCGCCGGTGATCAGCGCCACGCGCCGCAGGCCCGCCGCCACCACCGCGTCCAGGATGTGCCCGAGGATGGGCTTGCCGGCGACCGGCACCAGGGGCTTGGGCCGCGTGTGCGTGTGGGGCCGGAGCCGGCTGCCGCTGCCGGCCACCGGCACCACGCACCACATGCGGTCCAGATCAGCGGCGCTCATCGCCTTCGGCAACGCTCATGGCCTGTCAGGGGT
>CAZPXM010000238.1:0-2961 GCA_964591015.1 uncultured Gemmatimonadaceae bacterium | reverse complement strand
ACGTACCGGACCACGTAGTCGTCCTCCACCCACAGCCCCGCAAGGCGCGCCTTGCCGCCGAAGACGACCGTGCGGTCGCAGCTCCCGGCGGTCTGGCGGTAGCGGGCGTAGTCGACCCTCAGATCGACCTCGCGCCCTCCGCGCGCCGCCCGCGCCTGCGCCCGCGCGGCCGCGCTGAAGTGGCGCGGATAGTCCCAGGCATGGCTGTGCACGTCGACGATCATGGACCCTCCTGCCGGTCGGCCTCGGCGCGCCGCGCCCGCGCGAACGGCGTCGGCGGCGCCTGCGGCCGCAGCAACAGCGTGTCGGGCGGCACCAGCAGGCGGGCGACGGCAGCCGGAACGCGCGCCGCGTGCCGCGCGCCGCGCCAGCGCACATAGACCTCGCCGGGTCCTGCCGCCGCCCCGATCTCCAGCGTGTCCGCGCGGCCGTCCTCGTCGCGCCACCACACCCTGCGCCCCGGCGCGGCGGCGACGAAAGCCTTGGGCTCCGCCAGCGCGACGAACCTCGCCTCGTGGAGGAAATCCAGGTACTCCTGGACGCTCTCCTCCGCACACGGCCGCGCCACGCCGGCGCGCACAGCCACCCACCGGCGCGCCGGCGCGCCCGGACCCGGCCGCCCCGCGCCGGCCGACTCGCGCCGCAGGCGGAGTCCTGCCCCCTGCTCCGGTCCTTCCAGACCCAGCTCCACCAGCGGGCGCCCGCCGGCTCGTGCTGCCAGCAGCCGCCGCTCGATCAGTGTCTGCGGCGGCGATCCCACGGACAGCCACGGGTTGACATGTCCATGGAACACCGGCCCCGCCTCGCCGAGCCGCAGGTAGGCCTCGCGCCCGCTCGTGCCGGGCACGCTCCCGCCGACGTGCAGGACGGCCAGTGCCCGGCCCTGCACGTCGCGCAACGTCAGCTCCAGCCGGGCGGCCGGCTCCAGCCCGCAGGCACGCGCCGTTGGCGCACCGCCCGGCAGGGCCGTTCCCGTGCAGCCCGCGAGGGTCCGCACCAGCGCCGCCAGCCGGTCCGCCGGCGCGTACGCGTCGTGATAGGCCGGGTACCGCCACAGCCCGCCCTCGCGCACATACCGCCAGGTCCGCCCGCCATGGCCGATGTCGATGCCGCGCACCTCCAGCCCCGCCGGGACCAGCGTGCGGATCGCTCCCGCCGCGTCCCGCCGGCGTTGCACCAGGCGCTCCCAGGCAGCGCCCAGCGCCGCCAGCGCCAGCCAGGCCGCTGCCGCGGCCAGCAGCCACCGTCTCATGGAGCCCGGCGCCGCTGCGCCCCGAGTATGCCCAGGCCCAGCAGCGCGAAGAACAGCGGACCGCCCGCAACCCCCGCCAGACGCCACCCGATCCTGGCGCCGGGCGACACCTGGGCGAAGCCGCGGGGCGCCTGCTGTCGGGCCTGGACCGCGGCCAGCTCGGGACCGCAGGCCAGCCAGGCCACGGCGTTCAGCAGCAGCTGCTGGTGGGCGAACCCGGGTTCCTCCAGCAGCCCGTCCTCGAACATCGCCGCACAGCCGATCAGCAGCAACTCGCCTGGACGCTCGCCGGGGGCCGCCGGATCGGCCACCCACTCCCAGCCGCCGTCGGCGCCGGGCCGCCGCGTCACCGCGGGAAACCGCCCGCGCAGGCTGACGATCAGCGGCTGCGGGCCGCCGAGGCGGGTCGCCGGAGCGAAGGCCTCCGGAGGCAGCCAGCCGCCGGACCAGGCGTAGGCCCAGGCCTGGGGCGAAGTGGCTGCCAGCGTGTCGGCCTCCAGTCCGGCACGCCGCAAGGCAGCCGGGTCCAGCGCGAAGCGGTTGCCCCAGCAGAACAGCAGGTCGCCGAGCTGCCGCGTGACCGGATGCCTGGGCGACAGCCCGGAGCCGACCACCCGGAGGAGAAACGGCAGCGCCACCTGCTGGCGGTCGTACTCGCGGACGGCCGCACGATTGATCTGCGTCTCCAGCATCAGGTGCGAGCGCGTGCGGTCCATCAGCACCTCGCGCACCTGGGTCAGCCCGTATGCGCCGAGCAGCGGATCGAGGTCCTGGAACTGCGGCTGCGGCCAGTAGACCGTCTCGAAGCCGGTCCCTCGGTACTGGCGCTGCTGAATGCGGAAGTGCTGCAGGGCCACCAGCGCGCGCCCGCCGGCGTGCAGATGCCGGGCCAGCTCGGCGGCCGCGGGAGACGAGTCGCGCCGCGGCTGCAGCCACACGACCAGTTCCGCCGGATCGCCGAACCGGGCGCTGTCGGGACGCACCCGGCGCACCTGGTACCCGTAGTCGGCAAGCCTTGCGTGCAGGCGTCCGTACACGTCGGTGCCAGACGGCGGCACGAGCCCCTTCCGCTGGTAGTCCTCCAGGGCTTCGGCCGGCGACAGCCGGGGCGGGCTGGCCACGAGGGCCACCGCCGGCGCGGCCTGCCCATCCAGGCGCCGGAGCGCCGCGCCCAGCAGGAACTCCAGATGGGCCGCCGCCGCCGCATCGATGCGCGGCACCAGCGCCTGGGTGCCCGCCCGCGCGAGCCGCATCCCGCACCAGACCTGCCGGGCCAGCACCGTGTCGTGCCGCACCTGCTGGACAGTCACCGGCGCGAGGCCGGCGGCGCTCCCGACCGCGCGGATCTCGCCAGCCAGCGGCTCGGGATGGACGACCCGCAGCGTCGCGCCCGTCCCGCGCAGGAGCGAGCGGAGCCGCGGCTCCACCGCCTTCAGCTCCAGCGGCAACCTCCGCCTGGGCGACACGACCAGCTCCACCCGCAGCCCCGGTCCATGCCCGGCCAGCTCTCGCCGCAACCATGGCGACGCCGAGTTGAGCCGGTCGGCCGTCAGGTCGAGGCTCCCCAGGTGCGGACTCACGGCGGCCAGCGCCGCCGCCGCGGCCACCGCGCCCAGCCCACCCAGCGCCAGCAGCGCCGCGGTCCGACCCACCGCCAGCGTCGCGACGTCGCCGCGGCGCACGAGCAGCATCGCTCCCGCACCCAGCCA
>CAZPXM010000237.1:0-2996 GCA_964591015.1 uncultured Gemmatimonadaceae bacterium | reverse complement strand
CGTCGCCCACGACGCCGCCACCGCCGGCACGGCCCGCTGCACCCAGTTCAGGCGCGGCACCGGAGGCCCCGCAGCCGGCGGAAGCCCCGCAGCCGTCGCAGGCACCGCCGGCGCAGCCTGCCCGGCCGCGGGCCGTGCACTGGATCCCATCCGGCGTGGATGCGACCTTCTTCGCGGCGGCGGCGCCCGACCCGGTGGTCGCCGCCATTCCCGGGCCGCGCGTGGGCTTCTTCGGCTCTCTGGACCATCGCCTGGATCTAGGTCTGCTGGGCGCGTTGGCAGGCCGCCGCCCGGACTGGTCCTTCGTGCTGATCGGGCCACCGCGCGTCGCGGCCACCGCCCTGCCCGCAGCCGCCAACCTGCACTACCTGGGCGTGCGCCCCCATGCGGAGCTGCCCGCGTGCCTGGCAGCCCTGGACGTGCTCTTCCTGCCGTACGTGCTGGACGAGTTCACGCGGCGCATCCACCCGGCCAAGATCTACGAGTGCCTGGCCACCGGGCTGCCGGTGGTGGCCACCGACCTGCCGAGCCTGGGCGGCCTGGGCGCGGCCGTGCGCCTGGTGGCCGCAGGCGACGCGCACGCCGCGCACGCCTGGGAAGAGGCTCTGGCGGCGGCCCTGGCCGAGGGCGACCCAGAGCTGCCCGCGCGCCGCCGCGCGCTGGCGCGCGCCAACTCGTGGGAGGCACGGCTGGACCAGATCGAGCGCCTGCTGGCCGAGGTCCTGGCGCGGCCGGAGACGGATCCGTGAGCAGCTCCGAGCAACCGGCCGCAGGGCGCATCGCTGGCAGCGCCGGGGGGTCCGGGGGCGTTGGTTCGTGCGCCGGAGGCTTCCACCGCGGTCCGGGCCCCAACCAGGGCGAGGGCGCTCACGGCGCGCCGGATGCCGACTCGCCGCCGGCGCCGGTCCCGGGTTGCGTGGCTGCGGTCATCGTCCACCATGCCACGCCGGACCTGCTGCGCCGGTGTCTGGAGGCCCTGGCCGCGCACGGGGCCGGCTGGCTCGGCAGCACGGTGGTGGTCGACAATGCCTCGCCGGGCAGCGTGCCGGCACCCCTGGCAGCCGCGTTCCCGCAGGTGCGCTTCGTCCGCGCCGAACGCAACCTGGGGTTCGCTGCCGGCGCCAACCTGGGCTGGCGCGCGCAGCCGGCCCCGTTCCACCTGCTGCTGAACCCGGATGCCTGGCTCCAGGCCGGGGCGCTGGATGCCATGCTGGCGTGCATGACCGCCGCGCCGCAGGCCGCCGTGGTGGCCCCGCGGCTGGAGAACCCGGACGGCACGCTCCAGTACTCGTGCCGGCGTTTCCCCACGCTGGCCGCCGTCCTGCTGCGCGGTCTCCGGCTGGACGGGCTGTGGCCGCAGCCGGTGGACCGGTACCTGATGCGCGACTGGGATCACGGCCAGCGGCGGCCGATCGACTGGGCCATCGGCGCCTGCCTGTTGCTGCGACAGCAGGCCGTGCAGGCTGTCGGCGGCTTCGACGAGAGTTTCTTCCTCTACTACGAGGATGCGGACCTGTGCCGGCGCCTGCAGCAGGCCGGCTGGCAGGTCTGGTACGAGCCGGGCGCGCGGGTGCGCCACCTGCACCGCCGCGCCAGCGCCACGCTGTGGCCGGGCCGCCCGGCCCGCGCCCACGCGCGCAGCCTCGTGCGGCTGTTCCGCAAGCACTCCTTCCCGCTCTGGTGAGCCACGCGCACGTCGCTGCCTGCCCGGCAGCGGCGCGCGCGCCGAGGCGCCCGGCGAACTGCGCCAGACGCCTCATCCTGCCGGCTCCCGCGAGCCTCGCTGCGGGCTCGCCTCGCTCCCTTCGTCTTTCCTGCTGGATCGGCTGTCTGGCCCGGCCCGCTCACTGGCTCGGGCCGCTGGCTTGCCCGACGCGCACCAGCGTGGCCCCGTCGTGCCGGTCACACCGCCCGGCGCGGTGGATTCGCCCCGTGGCGGGCGAGCGCGTGCCTCACTGCGGACCGCTCAGCTTGCCGCGGCGCGCCAGCTCCGCGAGGATCTGCGCGGCGGCCTGCTCCGGCGTGCAGGCGGCGGTGCGGATGACGATCTCCGGCGCCAGCGGCGGCTCGTACGGATCCGACACGCCGGTGAAGTTGGGGATCAGGCCGGCGCGCGCCTTCTGGTACAGCCCCTTGGGATCGCGCTGCGCGCACAACTCGACCGGCGTTTCCACGTACACCTCGACGAAGTCGCCGGCGGCCAGCAACTGGCGCACCGCGTCGCGATCGGCTCGATAGGGACTCACGAAGCTGGCCAGCGCGATCAGACCGGCGTCGACGAACAGCTTTCCCACCTCGCCGATGCGGCGGATGTTCTCGCTGCGATCGGCCGCGCTGAAGCCGAGGTTCTTGTTCAGCCCGTGGCGGATGTTGTCCCCGTCGAGCACGTACGCGAGCCGGCCCTGCTGCACCAGGGCGTGCTCCACGGTGAAGGCGATCGTGCTCTTGCCCGCACTGGGCAGGCCGGTGAGCCAGATCAGCACGCCGCGCTGGCCCAGCAGGCGCTCGCGCTGCGTGCGGTCCACGTGTCCTTCGTGCCAGACGATGTTGGTCGCCTTGATCTCCGGCAACGACGTCCTCCTGCGGGTGCGGATGGGGCCGGCGGCATGGGTTGGCCGGAAAACAGACAGGCACCCGAAGTCCTGCCACCCGCAGGCATCTCCGGGTGCCTGGTTCCTGGGCGGCCGGGGCGCCGTGCAGCAGCCCCGCCACCTCGAACTGGTAGCGGCGGAGGGATTCGAACCCCCGACACGCGGATTATGATTCCGCTGCTCTAACCAACTGAGCTATTCCGCCAAGTGAACTCGTTTCCTGAGAATTTGTTAAAAATAGCCGATGTCGACCGCCAGAACAAGTCTTCCTGATCGTGCCGAGGAGCATGGATCGTCGAGTGAAAATGGCCGGATTAGAGTCATCAATCGAAGCGATAAAGCGCTTCGGCGGTACGAAAATAGAGCGATCCTTCGCCATACGCTGGGGATGCCAACGTTCGTTCA
>CAZPXM010000236.1:0-3029 GCA_964591015.1 uncultured Gemmatimonadaceae bacterium | reverse complement strand
CGCCCCCCGGCACGGTCGCGGCCTCGCACCGCGTCTCCGCGCCGCCACGCCCCCCGGCACCGTCGCGGCCTCGCACCGCGTTTCCGCGCCGCCACGCCCCCCGGCACCGTCGCGCCCCCGCCGCGTCTCCGCGTCTCCGCGCCGCCACGCCCTCCGGCACCGTCGCGGCCTCGCACCGCGCCGCGGCGCCGCCACGCCCCGCCGCAGGGCCGCACCGTCGCGTTCCCCCCGCGCCGCGGCGCCGCTAGGCGAACCGACCTCCCTCGGGCGGCTGGATGTTGGCGACCAGGTAGTCGAAGGCGTCCTGAGGCGTGTCCGACCGGTGGAAGAGCTCCAGATCCTCCCGGCCGATCGTGCCCCAGCGCGCCAGCGCCTCCAGGTCGAGGACCTCGTCCCAGAACCGGGTGCCGTACACGACGATCGGCATGCGGCTGCTGCGGCCGGTCTGCACCAGCGTGAGCACCTCGATCAGCTCGTCCAGCGTGCCGAACCCGCCGGGGAACGCCACCAGGGCGCAGGCGAGCTGCACGAACCAGAGCTTGCGCATGAAGAAGTAGTGGAACTCGAAGTTCAGCGCCTCGGTGATGTACGGGTTCGGGGACTGCTCGTGCGGCAGGCTGATGTTCAGACCGATCGAGCGGCCGCCGGCCTCGTGCGCGCCGCGGTTGGTCGCCTCCATGATGCCCGGCCCGCCGCCCGAGCACAGCACGAACGCCTCCTGGGTGTCGTCGCGGGAGCGCGCGTACTCGGTCAGCATGTAGGCCAGCGTGCGCGCGTCTTCGTAGTAGCGGGCCAGCTCCGCCCGCCGCTGCAGCCGCGCCATGGCGGCCGCGTCTGCCTGGTGCCGGCGCGCCGCCTCCAGCTCGGCTTGCGACTGGGCCGCGGACGGGGCCCGCGCGGACCCGAAGAACACGATGATCTGCTGGATCCGCTCCCGCTCGAAGCGCGCTTCCGGTTCCAGGTACTCGGCGAGGATGCGCAGGGTGCGGGCCTGCGGGCTGGCGAGGAAGTCGAGATTGCGGTAGGCCTTGGTGGGCATGATCGGCGTCGCGTGGCTGAGGTGCGTGAACGAGAGCGAACCCGGGCGCTCCCGGCCGCAGGCCCGGTGCAGGCCGAGGCCTCAGGCCGGAGCCGGGGCGCCGGCCGCGCCCGCGGCCTGGGTCAGACGCGCGTGCACGGCCGCGGCGAGGTCGTCCAGGGCGCGGGCCGCCGCCGAGTCCGGGGCGATGTCCGCGAAGATCTGCCCCGCGTCGCTGGCCGCGCACAGAGCCGCGTCCAGCGGGATCGTGGCGAGCAGCGGCAGCCCGAGCTGCGCGGCCAGGCGCGCCGCGCCGCCCGCACCGAACACCTCGATCGGGTGACCGCAGTTGCTGCAGACGAACGGGCCCATGTTCTCCACCAGACCCAGCACGGGCACCTCGGTCTGCCGGAACATCTCCACGCCGCGGCGCACGTCGGCCAGCGCCAGCTCGGAAGAGGTCGTGACGATCAGGGCGCCGGTCAGCGGCGCGGCCTGCGTGAGCGTGATCTGCACGTCGCCGGTGCCCGGCGGCAGATCCAGCAGCAGGGCATCCAGCTCGCCCCATGCCACGTGGAAGAGGAACTGGTCGATCATCTTGGCCAGCAGCGGCCCCCGCCAGATTACCGGCTGCCCGCGCTGCACGAGCATGCCCATCGAGATGACGCGCAGGCCGCGGCAGTCGGCTGGCACCAGGGTCTGTCCGTCTTCGCCCACCGCCGCTCGCTCGCGCAGACCCAGCATGCCGGGGATGTTCGGGCCGTAGATGTCGGCGTCCAGCAGTCCCGTGCGCAGGCCGCGCCGCGCCAGGGCCAGGGCCAGGTTGGCGCAGACCGTGGACTTGCCCACGCCGCCCTTGCCGCTCGCCACGGCGAGCATAGCTTTGACGCCCGGAAGAGAGCGGCGGGCCAGCGACCCGTGCGTGCGCTGCGTCATGCGGATCCTCGGTGCGAGTGGGGCGTTTGTACGAGCGTGAACGGCGCGCGGCGGCGAGTCGAGTATAGCTGGTGGTCGCCGCTGCGGCAAGGTGGGCAGCCGCACCTGGGCGGCGCCCGGGCACGCGGCGCGCCGCCGGCGGCAGCAGGCAACAGGGAGAGCGAGCAGGTGCGCAGGATCGCCACGTGCGTTGCGCTGCAGGTTGCCGCGCTGCTGCTGGCAGCCGCGCTGGTGCCTGGATGCACGAACGTGACGCAGATGCAGCAGCAGTACCAGAGCGGCGACGAGCGCCAGCTCGGGCGGCTGCTGGAGATCGCCGCGCGGCCCGAGTATCCGTACGCGACGCGGCGCAAGGCGGCTCGCTCGCTGGGCGAGATCGGCGACGCGCGTGCCGTGCCCGTGCTCGCGCAGCTCCTCTACGAGTTCGATCAGCGCGTCACGCTCAAGCAGGAAGCGCTCGCGGCCCTGGCCAAGCTCGGCGACCCGCGGGCGGTGCCGGCCATCGGCCGCATGCTCGACCTGCAGTTGTTCGAGTCCAGCGGCGACCTGCGGGTGGCGGCGATGGAGACGCTCGGCGCGCTGGGCGGCCAGGAGTCGGCCATCATTCTGCTCAACGCGCTGCGCTACTACGACGCCATGCTCCAGCGCCGCGAACAGATGGCCTATCGCGGCGTGTTCAGCGGCGAGGAGATGGTCGCCTATCCGTACGGCAGCCCCTACGGTCCGGCGGCGCGCCCCGACTCGAGCGGCATGGGCATGCCGGGGCCGCCGCGCGTGGGCGCGTTCGGCGACGAGTCGGGTCTGGGGCCGGTCAACATGTTCGGCCTGTCCACCGACATGCCGCAGGAGAAGATGGACCATCTGCGCCCCGAACAGGCCGTGGCCCGCGCCGCGCTGGTGCGCGTGGGCCCTGCGGCGCTGCCGGCCATCGAGCGCCTGCTGGCGGAGACGGAGACCACCAGGTCGCTGCAGCGCGAGCTGGTGCAGATCGCCCTGGAGATCCGCGGCGCGGCCGACGCAGCGGCGGTCCCGGATGCGGCGCCCACCGCCGTGCCCGGCGCCGCGCCCACGGCCG
>CAZPXM010000235.1:0-3078 GCA_964591015.1 uncultured Gemmatimonadaceae bacterium | reverse complement strand
CGGCCACCATCATGACCGATCCGAGCATGGCCGACCGGACCTACATCGAGCCGCTGACCGTGGAGAGCCTCGGGCGGATCATCGCGCGCGAACGCCCCGATGCCCTGCTGCCGAACCTCGGCGGACAGACCGGCCTCAATCTGGCCGCCAGTCTGCACCGGGCGGGCGTGCTGGACGAGCACGGAGTCCAGGTCGTCGGCGTGAAGGTGGACGCGATCGAGCGGGGCGAGGACCGGATCGCCTTCAAGGAGACCATGGCGAGTCTGGGCATAGCGGTGCCGCGCTCGGCGCCGTCCCACTCGGTCCAGGAGGCGGAGAGGGTCGCGGAGGAGCTCGGCTACCCGGTCGTGCTGCGGCCCGCCTACACGCTCGGCGGCACCGGCGGCGGCGTCGCCTACAACATCGACGAGCTGCGGACGATCGTGCGGCGCGGGCTGGCCGCCAGCCTGGTGCACCAGGTGCTGGTCGAGGAGAGCGTGCTCGGCTGGGAGGAGCTCGAGCTGGAGGTCGTGCGGGACCTGAAGAGCCAGAAGATCACGGTCTGCTTCATCGAGAACGTGGACGCGATGGGAGTGCATACGGGCGACAGCTTCTGCGTCGCGCCGATGCTGACGGTGCCCCAGGAGCTGCAGCAGCGGATGGAGGAGATGTCCTACCGGATCGTCGACGCCATCGGTGTGGTCGGCGGCACCAACGTGCAGTTCGCCCACAACCCGGCCGACGATCGCCTGGTGGTCATCGAGATCAACCCGCGCACCTCGCGCTCCTCGGCGCTGGCCTCCAAGGCCACGGGATTCCCGATCGCGCGCGTGTCCAGCAAGCTGGCGATGGGCATCACCCTGGACGAGCTGCCCTACTGGCGGGCCGGCACGCTGGATCGGTATGTGCCGAGCGGCGACTACGTGGTGACCAAGGTGGCCCGCTGGGCGTTCGAGAAGTTCCCGCAGGCGCGCGACCTGCTCGGCACGCAGATGAAGGCCGTCGGCGAGGCGATGAGCATCGGCCGGCACTTCAAGGAGTCCTTCCAGAAGGCGATCCGGTCGCTGGAGATCGGCAAGTACGGCCTCGGCGCGCCGGAGTTCGCCACGCTGTCCGCCGAGGAGCTGCGCCGGCGCCTCGGGCAGCCGTCGAGCGTCCGGCTGTTCCTCATGTACGAGGCCCTGCGCCGGGGCATCGGCGTGGACGAACTGCACCAGCTGACGCACATCGGTCGCTGGTTCGTCGCCCAGATGCTGGAGCTGGTGCAGTTCGAGGACGGGATCCGGCGCGCCGGCTGGAGCGGGCTGAGCGACGCCGCCCTGCGCCAGGCCAAGGAGTGGGGGTTCGCCGACCGCTACCTGGCCGGGCTGTGCGGCGTCCCCGAGCTCCAGGTGCGCCAGCGGCGCGCTGCCCTGGGGCTGATCCCCCGCTACGCCAAGGTGCCGGTCAGCGGGGTGGCCGACGCTGCCTACTACTACTCGACCTACAACGCCGCGGTGGACGAGGCCCCCGTGTCCCCGCGCCGCAAGGTGATGATCCTGGGTGGGGGCCCGAACCGCATCGGCCAGGGGATCGAGTTCGACTACACCTGCGTGCACGCGGCCTTCGCGCTGCGGGACTGGGGGTACGAGTCGGTGATGGTGAACTGCAACCCGGAGACCGTCTCGACCGACTACGACACCTCCGACAGGCTGTATTTCGAGCCGCTGACGGTGGAGGATGTGCTGAGCATCTACGAGAAGGAGAAACCGGAGGGAGTCATCGTGCAGTTCGGCGGCCAGACGCCGCTGAACATCGCCCAGGAGCTGAAGGACAACGGGGTGCGCATCCTGGGCACCAGCCCGGAGAGCATCCGGCTGGCGGAGGATCGGGAGTACTTCCGCGCCCGCATGCTCGCCATGGGGATACCCCAGCCCGAGAGCGACACGGCGCGCAGCGTCGAGGAGGCGCTGACCATCGGCCGCCGGATCGGCTACCCGCTGATGGTCCGGCCCTCGTTCGTGCTGGGGGGCCGGGCCATGGAGATCGTGTACGACGAAGCGATGCTGCTGAAGTACGCCCGCGAGGCCATCCAGGTGAGCCCCGAGTACCCGATGCTGATCGACCGCTTCCTGGAGGACGCGATCGAGTGCGAGGTCGACGCCATCGCCGACGGCGAGCGGACGTTCGTGGCCGCGGTGATGGAGCACATCGAGCTGGCCGGCATCCATTCCGGCGACTCGGCCTGCTCGATCCCGACGCGCACGATCGCCCGCAAGCACCTGGACACGATCGAGCAATACACCGCGCGCATCGCCGTCGAGCTGCAGGTCGTGGGCATCATCAACATCCAGTACGCGATCTGCGCCGACCGCGTCTACATCCTCGAAGCCAACCCGCGGGCCTCGCGCACCGTGCCCGTCGTCTCCAAGGTGACCGGGCTGCCGCTGGCGCGGCTGGCCACGCAGCTCATGCTCGGCGCCAGGATCGGCGATCTGCCCGGCCTGGAGCGGCCGCCCCTGCAGTACTTCGGCGTCAAGGAGGCGGTGTTCCCGTTCAACATGTTCCCCGAAGTCGACCCCGTGCTCGGTCCGGAGATGCGGGCCACGGGCGAGGTCATGGGACTGGCGGACAGCTTCGGGCTGGCCTTCTTCAAGGCGCAGGAGGCCACGGGTGCGCGCCTGCCGCTGGCCGGCAACGTCCTGCTCACCGTCGCCGATCGCGACAAGCCGCAACTGCTGGCCGTCGCCCGCCGGCTGGAGGCGCTGGGGTTCACCGTCTTCGCCACCGCCGGCACGGAGCGGTACCTGCAGGGCAACGGCGTGCGCGTGCAGCCCATCAAGAAGCTGCACGAGGGGCGCCCCAACATCACCGACGCCATCATCAACGGCGAGCTGCAGCTCATCGTCAACACGCCCGTCGGCCGTTCGAGCAAGCGCGACGACAGCTACATCCGCAGGGCGGCGATCCAGCAGAAGGTGCCCTACGTCACCACGATGGCCGCCGCGCTGGCCACCGTCGAGGGCATCGAAGCCAAGGCCCGCGGCGAGGCGGAGCCGAAGGCCCTGCAGGACTACTACGCGTGATCCGGACTCGGGGCGAGTCCGGATCACGCGTAGT
>CAZPXM010000234.1:0-3180 GCA_964591015.1 uncultured Gemmatimonadaceae bacterium | reverse complement strand
AGTAGCCCACTGCGGCCTCCTGTGTCCGCCTGTGCGCCGCCCGCTCCGCCTCCATGCCGGCCGGTCGCCGCGGACCCCGCCGTCGCCACGCCGGCGGCGACCCGGCCTGGGGCGACGGCCGCCGCGCGCGGGGCTGGCGCAAGCGGGGCTGGCGCGAGCGATGGGCCGAATGTACCGGCACGTGCCGGAGCGTCAACGCGACGTGGCCGCCGGGGCGCCCGCGCCGGCGCCGGAGGCCCCCGCCGGCGCCGCAGCCGGGGCAGGCCGCGCGGCGCGCCGGCTGGCGCGGACCTGGCCGTCTTGACACCGCGGCGCGCCTGTGGCTAGAATGCCACGGTCGTGCCGCGGTGGCGCCCCCTCACCCCCTGTCCGAGGCGAACATGATCGGCATCTCGTACCACGCCGGCGGCATGCGCGATCTGCCGCTGGAACGCGTCCTGGATATCCTCGGCAGCGTCGGCTACGACGCCGTCGAGATGATGTGCGGCCCGGAGGCGCACATCCGTTCCGGCGAGGTCTCCGACGCGCTGCTGCGCGACATCAGGCGCCGCTGCGACGACCACGGGCTGGCGGTGGCGGTGATCAACCCGTTCGCCGGTCCCGGGCTGTACCAGCTGGCTCTGGAAGGCCCGCAGCGCGCCATCGACCACTACTACCTGCTGCAGGACGTGGCCGTGGCCCTCGGTGCCGCCGGCGTGAACTTCCTGACCGGCTACGGCGGCGAGCGCGGCGACGCGTTCGCGTGGCGCCTGCTCGTGGATGTCCTGCGTCCCCTCTGCGAGCGCGCGGCGCAGCTCGGCCTCACCATGAACATCCACAACCACGAAGCCACGACCATCGACACACCGGACAAGGTGCGCCTGCTGGTGCGCCACGTCGCTTCGCCGGCGCTGCGCCTGCTCAACGACATCACCAACTTCTACCACCTGGGCGCCGACATCGAGCGCACCACTCGAAAGCTGGCCGACCTGACGGTTCACTGCCACGTCAAGGGCGTCCAGGGCATGTACCCGTATTCGCGCTTCCTCATACCCGGCGAAGAGGGCGACGAGCTGGACTTCCGGACCTTCGCCCGGACCCTCGGCGAGGTGGGGTACCAGCGGTACGTGTCCGTGGAGACTTTCCCCCAGATGCGCCTGGAGAAGGCGCAGATCGCGTTCACCATGATGTCCACCGTGCTGCGGGAGCTGGGGCTCCGTGGCTGACCGGCCGCTGGCAGTGGTCCTGGCCAGCGGCGGCCTGGACTCTTGCGTGGTCGCGGCGATGGCCGCGCGCCGCTTCTCCCTGGCGATGCTTCATGCCGACTACGGCCAGCGGACCGAGGCCCGCGAGCGGGCGGCGTTCGCGGCGCTGGCCGATCACTTCGCCGCCGCCGAGCGTCTGGTGGTGGAGCTGCCCTACTGGAGCCGGATCGGCGGCAGCAGCCTGACCGATCCGCGCCTGCCCGTCCCGGAAGACTCACCTGCCCCAGGGCAGATACCCAGCACCTACGTGCCCTTCCGCAACGCGAACCTGCTCGCCATCGCCGTCGCGTGGGGCGAGTCGCTGGGCGCGACCGCCGTGTTCATCGGGGCGCACGCGGCCGACAGCTCGTACCCCGACTGCCGTCCCGAGTTCATCGACGCCTTCAACCGCGTGGTGGCGCTCGGCACCCGCGCCGGAGCACGGCTGGGCGTCCAGGCGCCGCTGATCGGCTGCACCAAGGCGGAGATCGTGCGCCAGGGATTGGCCCTGGACGCTCCGTTCGCCCTGACGTGGTCCTGCTACCAGAGCCAGGACCTGGCGTGCGGCCGCTGTCACAGCTGCCGGCTGCGCCTGCAGGCGTTCCGGGCCGCCGGCAGCCCGGACCCGCTGCCGTACGCGAGGCGGGCGCAGGAGCAGTAGGCAGGGCGCGGGGATGGCTTATATTAGTCTCGCATCGCGCCTGCCTGCCCTTGTGTGCGCGCGTCGCGCCAGGATCGCATGGAGAACGACACCAGCAGGCTTGTGGAGACCTTCCCCAATCCGCGGCCGGAGCGGGAGTACACGATCCAGATCAACTGCCCGGAGTTCACCTCGGTCTGCCCGCGCACGGGCCAGCCCGACTTCGGCACCATCCGCATCAGCTATGTGCCGGCCGGTGCATGCATCGAACTCAAGTCGCTCAAGCTGTATCTGCAGAGCTATCGCCAACGGGGAATCTACTACGAGGCTGCCATCAACCAGGTGCTCGACGATCTCGTGGCAGCCTGCGCGCCGCGCCGCATGACCGTCAGCGGTCACTTCAACGCTCGCGGCGGCATCGACACCGTAGTGACGGTGGAGCATGCCGCGGCAGAGGCCCGCTGACCGGCGGCAGCCAGGCGGAGGCGAGCCGGTGCCAGTGTTGCCCCGCTCGCCTACCCACTTCTGCACAGCACGGAGAACACGCATGACCGAGTCCAGCCGTGACGGCATTGCGGCCGACGAGCAGTTCCCGGAGGGGGATGCCGCGCCTCAGCCAGCGCCGCCCATGGACGACGCGGAGGATGAGGCAGGGCCGGCGCTGGGCCCCCAGCCTGCCTCAGGATTCGAGCAGCCCCCGCGCGGAGAAGAGGCCGGCGAGCCGCCACCGACGCGGGCGGCGCTCGCACCGGACGCCGCCGGCACTGCGGTGCGGACGCCGGCGACCAAGACGTGGTACCCCTACATCACCAAGACGCAGTTCGACAAGTTTCTGGCGCGGCTGGAGAACCGGATGCCGCCGGAGATCGACCGCGACTACGTGCGGGCGATCATCCATACCCCCTCGATGATCTACCGGTTCCTGCGCGGGATCGAGGCCATGGGCCTGATCGATCGCGACCAGCGACCCACCGAGCGCCTCCATCGTCTGGTCGACCGCGAGTCCCGATCCTACGCCTTGGCGGAGATCCTGCAGGACCTGTACGGCGACCTCTTGGCCGACTGGCAGCGCTCGGGCGAAGCGCTCGGCGATGACGACATCGTCGACTACTTCCGCGTCCGCACGGGCATGGGCAGGGATTCGGCCAACAAGATGAAGATGTTCTTCAAGTACATGCTGAGCGAAGCCACGTTCGGGCAGAGACCCACCCCCACCCCGGCCTCCGGCGAGAGAGCCGCGCCGGCAGAGATGCCGAAGTCGCCGCCCGCGAGCGACCAGCACGCCGCGCCGCCGCCGAAGGAAGCCGCGGCCGGCGC
>CAZPXM010000233.1:0-3188 GCA_964591015.1 uncultured Gemmatimonadaceae bacterium | reverse complement strand
TCGCGCAGCTGCGCGACGGCGGCCCGGGGGGCTTCGATCCGGAGGTGGAGATCGCCGCGTGCCAGGCGTACTGCGATGCCGTGCGCGCCGAGGCCTGCGGCCAGGCGCAGGAGCAGCGGTTCCGCCAGCAGATCGTCGCGCAGCACCGCGGCCGTCGGCTCACCGAGCAGCGGCTGCAGACGCTGCTGGAGGACCGGCGCAAGCGCTGGATCGAGGCGCGGCTGACCCGGGAAGGCACGCGGCGCGCCCAGGCGTACGGCTGGAACGACGTGTATACCTTCACGAAGGCCATGGGCGAGCAGATGCTCACGCGCCGGCGCGGCGGTCTGCCCCTGGTCATCGTCCGTCCCAGCATCGTCGAGAGCAGCCTGGAGGATCCGGAGCCCGGCTGGGTCTTCGGCCTCAAGGTCGCCGATCCGCTCATCGTCGGGTATGGCCGCGGTCAGGTGCCCGACTTCCCGACGTCGCGCCACGTGGTGATGGACCTGGTGCCGGTCGACATCGTGGTCAACACGATCATCGCCGCGGCGGCCTGCGCCGAGACCGCGCGCGTGCGCGTCTTTCACGCCGCCACCAGTGGCGTGCGGCCGCTGGCCATGCAGCAGCTGTACGGGTACGTGCGCAGCTATTTCCTCGCTCACCCGCTGCGCGGGCGGAACGGCGAGGTACCGGCGCTGCCAGCCTGGACATTTCCCACGCACGCGGCGTTCATGCGGCGCTTTCGCTGGCGGTACCTCGGTCCGCTGCGCCTGCAGCAGTGGCTGCTCGAGCGCCTGCCCGAACGGCCCGCGCTGGCCTCCCGCCGGCGCCGCCTGGCGGCCCAGGAGAAGAGGCTGCTGCGCGTCCTCTACTACACCGAGCTGTTCGGCCCCTACACCAAGCTGAACTGCCGGTTCCAGCTCGACTCGATGCGGGCGCTGCACGCTTCCTTGCCGGCAGCCGAGCAGCGCGTGTTCAACATGGACGTCGAGCGGATCGACTGGCAGACCTACTTCCACCAGATCCACATCCCGGGACTCCGCCGCCACGTGCTGAGCGAGGGGCAGGCGGCGCACACCGCCCTGGACGAGGCCCTGCTGGACACCGGCGACGAGGGCGCGCAGTAGCGCGGCCGTGGCGCCACGAACCTCGCTCGCCGCCCTCAGGGGCGCTGCTGGCGTGCCGATGCCTCGAGGTGCGCTGCCGCCAGCTCGAGCCAGGCTGTCGGCTTGGTGCTCGTGCACTGGGGGAAGGCGCCGGCAGGCAGGGGCGGGCTGGCGCCGGTGCCCGCTGCCGGCAGCACGCCATCGCGCTCCTGCCACCAGTGAGGGGCGGCGACGCTGCCCTCGTAGCAGTAGATCAGGGACAGCGGCTCGCCGGGGTGCAGGTTGGTGACCTGGTGCCACTGGTCGCCGCCGATGATCGCCGCCGCGGGCGTGTCGACCTCGTCGACCCACGACCCGATGCATACCTGCGGGCGGCCCCCGAGAAGCACGTAGACCTCGCCCTGGCGATCGGGATGCTCGTGCCAGGGCACCTGGCCGCCCATGGGGGCCAGGATGGACAGGCCGGCGGTGAAGCCGGCGGCGGCGAGCGGCGAGCTGCCGTTCGTTATCGAGCGGCCCCAGCGCCGGGCGGGGAACCGGTTGCCCGCCAGGGCGGCCACGTCCACCGTCCCCGGCGCGGCGCCGGGCGCGGCGTGAGGGCTGGCGAAGTAGAGCAGCTCCAGGGGCGGCGGCGCATCGCACACCAGCACGCCCGCGGCACCATCGGGCAGGCGATGGGCGTGCAGGGGCGAAAGCTCGGCCGTGCCCGCGTCGAGCTGCAGCCGGCCGCGGCCCGCTGTCACGAAGAGCACCTGCTCCCTCGTCCCGAGCGCCGGTCGCAGGCTCAGGGGGTCGGCCGGGCACACCCGACAGCGCCACAGCCGAAAGGCGAGCGCTGGAGCATCGCTGCCGGGCCCGGCCACCGGCCGTATCGTCGACCCGGCCTGGGCGGGCCAGCGCAGATCCTCGACAGGCATCCTCTCGGTCCCTCGGCGCTACCGGTCAGCCGACCAGCTCGGCCACGTCGCGGATGGGCGTCGGTGCGCCGCCCGCGGCGGCCGAGGCGGCCGAGGCGGCCGCAGTCTCCACGCCTTGAGCGCCGTCCAGCAGCGAGGCGGGGTTCGGCATGCCGGCCGCGACGTGGCGGAGAAACAGCTCCCACTGATGGCGGAAGGCGTTGGCGGGAGCCTCGGCCTGCTGGTAGGGCTCCCAGCCCTCAAGGAAATCCTCGCGGCTGGCGCTGTCCGGGTCCCAGCTGATGGCCGGCGTGCGCGCGGCGCTGATCCAGTAGCAGCGATCCAGGGAGGCCTCGGCCGCCCCCGCCGTGCCCTGGACGCGGATCTCCAGCAGGCCTCGCCTGCGGGGCCACCGGCACCACGACGAGACGGTGGTGCAGACGACGGGCTGGTCCGCCAGCTCGCTGTCCACCTCGAAGGTGGCATAGACCGAGTCCTCGGCGGTGGTGGGCACGGGCTGCCCGTGCCGCCAGCGCTGCGGCTGGTGGCGGCGCGCGTGGGCGGACACGCGGCGCGGCTGGCCGAGCAGATGCTTCAGCAGGTAGTCCCAGTGGGCCACCATGTCGAGGATGATGCCGCCGCTGGCGCTGCGGTCCCAGTTCCAGTCGGGCCGGGTGCCGTCGTGGGGGTGGACGAAGTAGCCGAAGTCGAGCAGCAGGTGGCACGGCTGGCCGATGAGCCCGCGCCGGATGAGATCGCCGAGCTGCACGGGGCCGTTCAGGTACCGCTTGTCCTGCACCACGCCGCCGCACACGCCGCCGCGGGCGGCGCGGCGGACCAGATCGAGCGCTTCGCTCACCGCCGATGCGAGGGGCTTCTCCGTGTACACGTGGAAGCCTCGGTCGATGGCCGCGGCCAGGTACTCGTAGTGGAGCCTGGTCGGGCTGCCCTCGAAGTACACGGCCCTGGGCGGCGGGTCGCGCAGGGCCGCCTCGACGTCCGTGCTGTAGGGGAAGCCGAGCTGCCGTGCCAGCGGCGCCAGCGTCTCCTCGCTGCGCCCCAGCAGGAACGGCTCGGGCATGATGCGATCGCCGCCGGGCAGCGGCACGCCGCCGTCGCGGCGGATGGCTGCCAGCGAGCGCTCCAGATGCTGGCGCCGCGTCATCCGCCCGGTGGCGGAGCGCACGAACACGGGGACCGCGATGGT
>CAZPXM010000232.1:0-3193 GCA_964591015.1 uncultured Gemmatimonadaceae bacterium | reverse complement strand
GCCGCGCTGTTCGCGCCCTTCCACCTGGCGTACTGCGCGCTCGCGGCCGGCCGCGCGGGCGGCCGCTGGCGCGCGGGGGGCCGAGCCGCGCTGGCCTTCGGGGGCGGCCTCCTGCTGGTGCTGGTGCTGCTCGGCGGTCACAACTGGGCGCGCTTCGGCAGCATCTGGGAGACGGGCCGGACCGTGCCGGGCCTGACCATCCAGTACGGCCGCTTCGTGGCGCCGTGGCGCAACGTGTCGGGGCTGCTGTGGTCGGGCGGCAGGGGTCTGCTGTGGTACAGCCCGGCCGTGGTGTGCGGGGCGCTGAGCTGGCCGTGCATGCGCCGGCGGCAGGCGCTGCTGGCCGACGCGCTGGCGGGCATGTGCCTGTTCCGGCTGGTGTTCATCGCGGCGCGCAGCGACTGGTCCGGCGGCTTCTGCCTGGGGCCCCGCTACCTGGTGATGCTGCTGCCATTCGTGCTGATCCCGTGCGCCTACCCGCTGGCGGCGGGGCTGCGCCGCCGGCCGGGCCGCTGGCTGGCCAGCAGCGGCCTGGTGACCGCTGCCTGCGTGGCCGAGCAGCTCTATCTGAGCACGGGCGAGGTGTTCTCCTTCCAGCACTGGATCCGCCTGACCAGTATCCAGCGCCAGATCGACGTGTTCGGCACGGAGCGGATCTACCGGGCCTGGGAGTACTCCCCGCTGCTGCATCTGCTCGCCGGCCGACGCGGCCCCTGGCCGCTGCAGCGAGTGCCGGCCGGCAACTGGACCGTCTGGATCGCCCTGGCAGCGGCTGCCAGCCTGCTCATCGGGCTGATCTGGTGCCGGTGGCTGGCATGGGAGCGCCGGCACGCGCCGCGCCGCGGTGCGGCCGGGCCCTGTGCCGGAGGCGGTTCGTCCCTGTCGACGGGAGAGGAACGATGAAGCTGTCGCTGTCGGGTCGCATCCTGCAGGGCGGTGCGCCGCCCATGTCCACGGCGGAGTTCATCGCGCTGGCGCGGGACACCGGCTTCGAGCTGGTGGAGCTGCGCGCCAGCCAGGTGCCCAGGACTGCCAGCGCGGCGGCACTGGCGGCCGTGCGCGCGGCGCTGGACCGGGCCGGCGTCGGCGTCTCCATGCTGGTCATCGACGATCTGGCGCAACTGGAGGCATGGGTGCCGATCGCCCGGATCCTCGGCACGCGGCTGCTGCGCGCCGGCGGCCCCGTGGAGCGGCTGCGCGCGGCCGCGGCGGCGCTTCCGGACGATCTGCGCCTGGCCGCGCAGATGCACAGCCAGTCGCCGTTCGAGGACGTGGCGCAGGCGGCGGCCGCGCTCGCGGGGATCCCGGAGCAGCGCTTCGGCCTGATCCCCGAGCCCGCGAACCTGCTGTTCGCCGGCGCCCGCTGGACCGACGAGCTGTTCCTGCCCCTGCGGGGGCGCATCTACGGCTGCAACGCGCAGAGCATCGCCCTCGACCCCGGCAGTTCGGCCGCGGTGACCATGAACGACGGGCGGCAGATTCCGTACGGCCGCCTGCCCTGGGCCGCGAACGAGGCCCTCGATTTCCCCGGCTTCCTGCGGGCCTTGCGCGCAGCGGGCTACGATGACTTCGTCAACTTCATCGACCCCTGGTACCCCCAGCTGAGCGTGCGGGAATGGGCGGCCAGCACGGCCGCGTACGCGCGACGATGCCTGGAGGAGCTGCCGCGTTGACGGCGGCTGCGGGCGGGCCGGTCAGCGCTGGCCGCTGCCCGCCGCGGGCGATGGGGGAAAGCGGAAGCGGAACGAGTACAGGTCCGCGTCGCGGAGCGCGAACCGCAGGCGGACCGTGCGGCAGGCCAGCTCGGCCAGGCTCGGGCCCTGCTGCCAGCTCACGACGCGCTCCAGTTCGTCTCCGTAGATCTCCTCGCACTGCGTCAGTGCCAGGCCGGGCAAGGGATTCCCCGCCTCGTCCTGCACCTCCACCCGGATGCTGCCGGCCGCCGAGGTGGCGTGATTCAGGACCAGATCGCCAGGGCCGGGCGGCAGGTGCCCGCCAGCGGCCCGCCCGCACAGATCCAGCGGCCGGGTGACCAGCTCGCCCCCTCCGTACCCGGCGCGCGCCGACACGAAGCCGTCTTCGCGCAGCGCCAGGCGGCGGATGCGCACCGTCGGCGCGCGGTAGTTCTCGACCATGTACAGGGACAGCTCCCCGCCGCCGGTGGGGACCACGCCGGGGCCGATCTCGATGGCGCGGTCGTGCCAGTTGCCCGGATCGCGGCCGGGGCGCACGAACGCGGTGAGGAAATGCCGGTGGAAGCGCAGGCCGTCCCGGCTGTGCATGAAGACGATGTCGGACAGGCCTGGCTCGGGCCAGTGCGGGTCGAGCCGGCGCTCGGGAAGGAAACGCTTGGGGAACATCAGCACGATGTCGGGACGGCGGTAGTAGGGGGTGGCCGCGTTCTTGTACAGGTGCTCGGCAGGCGCGTCGCCCAGGTCCAGCTCTTCCAGCGACGACCAGTGCACGAAGTCGGTGGACAGGACGCGGCGGATGCGCCGCACGCCGCCGCGGTTGGAGCGCAGGTAGGCCACGTACTGGCGCCGCGCCGCGTCCCAGAAGCTGACGTTGAGGGAATCGAAATCCGCGTCGGCGCGCGTGGCGCGGACGATGGGCGCCTCCTGCAGCTTGCGCCAGCGCAGCCCGTCCGGCGACACCAGGCCCACCAGGCGGTTGAGCTGGCCGGTGGCCGGGTCGCGTTCGATGCCGGTGCCCTTGTACTCGCCGGCTACCGCTGCCGCCGCGTTGCCGTCCTTGAACAGACACAGGCCGAACGCGTTCTCGCCGGGCACCGGCCAGACCAGGTTGTTGGCCCTGTCCCCCCCGAACTCGATCAGGCCCAGCTCCGGCTTGACCCAGTGGATACCGTCGGGGCTCTCGGCGTAGGCGGTGTAGAAGGGCGGCTCGTCCAGATGGGTGCGGTACCACATGCGGTACCGGCCGTCGTCCTCGATCACGACCGGATCGTACAGCGTGGGCGTCTCGTACGGCCGGTCGCGGACGAGGACGATCTCCTTGCGCTCCGGCTCGTGCAGCTCGAGGCGCAGGCCGTCCATGCGCTCGACCAGCCAGTCGTCCAGGAAAAGCTGGAGCTCGTCGTGGATCGGTGTGGGTGCTTTCACTGGACACCCTCTCTCGGTGCGGCGGACTGCCGCTGTCCTGCGCCGCGCCCGCGGCGCCGGCTGCCAAGGGATAG
>CAZPXM010000231.1:0-3196 GCA_964591015.1 uncultured Gemmatimonadaceae bacterium | reverse complement strand
CGGATCTCCTGGCCATAAAGGATGTGGTGGAGTTCGGGCCGCAACATGAACGGCTCAACACCAGCGCCTATCGGGAGAAGGTTGAGCAGTACGTCCGTGCCCTGGTGGCTGGGAACCCCGTGTTGCAGAAGCTGCTGGCCGGTGAAGAGTTGACGTCCGGCGAAGTGAAGTCCCTGGCCGACCTTCTGGCCGAGCATGACCCGTACGTGACCGAGGATCTGCTCCGCAAGGTCTACGACCACAAGACCGCCCGCTTCTTGCAGTTCATCGTAACCGGCCAGTCAACCGCATCTGCCGGAGCGCGTTGCGATCGGGCAAGCTCCCGGTTGTCGACTTCGCGGAGCGAACGCGGTGGCTTGGTCAGATCGGCGTGGCGAGCGTAGCGGGCGCGGGCTTGGCGTGGAGGATCTTCCACTGCGCCGGCAGCAGCTCGTCGAGGCGCTGGTGGGGCCAGTTGCCGGCCAGCTTGCCGAGCGCGTCGTAGAGGTAGGCCCAGGGGTCGACGCCGGCCAGGGCGCAGCTGCCGAGCACGGAGTACAGGATGGCGGCGCGCCTGGCACCGTCGTCGGAGCCTGCGAAGAGATAGTTTTTTCTTCCGACGGCCACGACGCGGATCGCGCGCTCGACGGCACCGTTGTCGATGGGCAGGCGGCCGTCTTCGGTGTAGCGCTTCAGCGCCTCCCACTGGTTGACGGCGTAGGTGAAGGCGCGGCCGAGCGGGCTCTTGGGCGGCTCTTTCGGAGCGAGGCCGGCGATCCACTTGCCGAGCTCCGTGAGAACCGGCAGCGCACGCTCCTGGCGCAGGGTCCGGCGCGCGTCGGGGTCGAGCCCCAGCGCGGTCGCCTCGTCCTCGACCTTGTAGAGCTTCTGGAACAGGCGGAGCGCCACGGCGGCGCGCAGGTCGCCGGCGTCGAGCGCGCGCACGAAGTAGCGCCGGGCGTGCATCATGCAGCCGACCTCGACGGCGGTCGCGGCGTGTGCCGGCCAGCCTTTGAAGAGCTTGTCGTACAGGTTGGCGCCGTCGGCCTGCAGCCAGCCCCGGCGCAGCGAGAGGAAGGCCAGCGGGTCGTCCTGGTGGCCGGTGGGCGTGTAGCGGAAGACCACGTGCTGGCCGTCGCCCACGTAGCACCACAGCGTGCCGCGCTTGACCGCGGGCTTGCGCGAGTCATCCAGCACCTTCAGGTGCGTGCTGTCGGTCTGCAGCACGTGCGCGGAAAGGATGAGCAGGGCCAGGCGCAGGGCCACGGGCTCCAGCAGCGCGGCGGCCTCGCCCACCCAGTTGACCAGCGTCGGGCGGGCGATGTCGACGCCCAGGCGCTTGTAGCGCTCGTGCTGACGGTACAGCGGCAGGCTGTCGGTGTACTTGCTGACCAGCACGTCGGCCAGCAGGCCGGGGCCGGGCAGCCCGCGCTCGATGGCCTTGTCGGCCGGCGCGGCTACGACCACGCCCTCGCCGCAGGTCTGGCACGCCAGCTTCTCGCGCAGGTACACCAGCACCTTGAAGCTCGCGGGGAGGAACTCCAGCACCTCGCTCCGCTCGTGGCCGATGCACACGCGCTCGGCGCCGCAGATCGGGCAGGCGCGCTGCTCGGCGGGCACGGGCAGCAGGTGCTCCTCGCGCGGAAGCTCCGGAGGCAGAGGCCGGCGGCCGTGCGGACGCGCGCGCTTCTTCGGCTCCTCCTCCGGCTCCGGTGCCTCCGGGGCCTCAGCCTCAGGCGCGTCGCTCGGAGCCTCGGGCGGCACGGGCACGCCCAGCAGCCCCAGGAACAGGTCGAGCTGGTTCTTGGCCAGGGTCTCGCTCTTGCGGCCGAACTTGTCCTTCAGTAGCGTGCGCAGCCGCAGCTCGAGTTCGGTGTTCCGGTCGCGTACGGCCCGCACGAGTTCGACCATCAGGTCGACCGCCTCGACGATCTGGCCCTTCTCCGCCATCGACAGCAGCAGTTGCCGGATCTCGTCGAGGTTCGCCTGCTGGGTCTCGGTCTGGGTCATCCCGGCTCGGGGGGCCGTCCGTCTGGTGCAAAGGCGTACCACACCGCAGGCAGGACTGCAAGCTATTTAATGCGAATAATGCTGTATATGGCGCCGCGCCGCCGTCACGAACTGGCGACGCCCCCGCCCGCCTCCCACCGCGGTCTTCGTCTTGCTCCCGCCAGGTCGATGCCCTCCAGGATCAGCGCCAACTCCGCCGCCTCCATCTCCAGGTGCCGCGCGCCTGGTCGCGGCGCCGCCGGTACGTGGAACCGCCCCCGCTCCAGGCGCTTCGCGTACAGCGCGTAGCCGTTGCGATCCCACCACAGCACCTTGCACAAGTTCTTGCTGCGATTGAAGAACACGAACAGGTGCCCCGACCGCGGGTCGGCTCCCACCACCCGCTGCACCGCCAACGACAGCCCGTCGAAGCTCTTCCGCAGGTCCAACGGCGTCGTGCTCACGTACAGCCGCACCGAGGGAGGCAGACTCAACATGCCAGTGCCTCCAGCGCCTGCACCACCCGCGCCAACGTCCTCGGCTCGAAGCCGTCCGGTACGCGGATCACCCGGCCGCCCCGCAAGACCACCTCGAGCCGCGCCGCCGCGCCAACATCGACGGCAGGCTCGGTCGCGACCTCGTGTCCCACGACGTGCACCGGCAGGAACGTCACGTCGAGCGCGTCACCCTCGTCCAGGGCGCGGCTCGTCGTTGGCATCAGCCAGCGCTTCCACCACCGCAGGCGCTTCACCGCCAGGCCGTGCCGCCGCGCGAACGCCGCCATCGACTGGCCGCTCGCGACCCACGCATCCAGCACAACGCGCGCCTGTCCTTCGCGCCAGTAGCCGGTGCTGAGCGCCTCGGCCAGGCGTGGATCCGGGATCGTGCTCGCCGTCATCGCCGACTCCGTCGTCGTGGTCGGCGTGCAAGATAGCTCGGCAGGAGGCAGCGCGTCAGATGGGGATCACAGACCGCTTACGTTGCCACACGACGCACGGCAGTGTGCACATTCAGCATGGATCGTTGATGCTGGCCTGGATGGCCGATCTGATCGACATCACAGACCCGATCGGCGCACGGTGATCCCGGAAAATTGCCACAGCCCTTACGGGAGCGCGAGGATACCCCACTTTTAAGCGCAATTGCGAACGTCGGGACCAGCGACCTCACGATGCCCGGGGTCCGAGAGCAGAGTCTCACGGTGCGTGTCCCCGCCAACGGGGAGATC
>CAZPXM010000230.1:0-3256 GCA_964591015.1 uncultured Gemmatimonadaceae bacterium | reverse complement strand
GCGCCCTGCCGATCTGTGGACCTGCGGCATGGCGCAGATCTTCTCCACGGTGTCGCCTGCCACGCACCAGGAATTCGAGCTGGAGTACGCGAACCGGTGGTACGAGCGCTTCGGCCTGGTATACTACGGCTGCTGCGAGCCCCTCGACGACAGGATCGACGTCCTCCGCACGATCCCGCACCTGCGCAAGATCAGCATGAGTCCGTGGGTGAACGTGGCGCGGGGCGCCGCCCAGATCGGCAGCGACTTCGTCTTCTCGCGCAAGCCTTCGCCCGCCCTGCTGGCCGTCGACTCCTGGTCGGTCGAGCCGGTCCGTCGCGACCTGCAGGAGGTCGTCGACCTCTGCGCCGCGCACGGCTGCCCCTTGGAGTTCATCCTCAAGGACATCAGCACGGTCCGCTATGCCCCCCAGCGCCTGTGGGCCTGGGCCGACGCGGCCATGGAGGTGGTGGGTGGCTGAACCGACCGCGCGCGGGGTGCGCCGGCCGCGCGACGCCCGGGCCGGGATGCCCCAGCGATGACCGAGCTCGTGGCCCTCGACTGGCTGGTGATCGCGCTGTACTTCGGCGCGCTCGCGGCCCTGGTATGGTGGTGCAGCGGCCGTCAGAACACGACCACCGACTACTTCCTCGCCGGCCGCAACGCCGGCTTCTTCGTCATCGGCGGCTCGTTGTTCGCCTCCAACATCGGCTCCGAGCACATCGTCGGACTGGCGGGCCAGGGGGCCACCACAGGCATGGCGATGGCCCACTACGAGCTGCATGCCTGGATCATGGTCCTGCTCGCCTGGGTCTTCGTGCCGTTCTATTACCGCGCCGCGGTGTTCACGGTGCCCGAGTTCCTGGAGAGGCGCTTCGACGCGCGCGTGCGCCTCGTCCTCAGCGTCGTCTCCCTCCTCGCCTACGTGCTCACCAAGGTCTCGGTCACCGTGTACGCGGGCGCGAAGGTCTTCCAGGTCCTGCTGCCCGGCACCTTCGGCAGCCCGGAGGGCGCGTTCTGGACCGGCGCTGTCGTGACCGTGGTGCTGACCGGCGTGTACACCGTGTTCGGCGGTCTGCGCGCCGTCCTCTACACGGACACCGCGCAGAGCATCATCCTCCTGCTCGGCTCCCTGCTGCTGACGGCGATCGGCCTGGACCGCCTCGGCGGCTGGGGGACGCTGCAGGCCATCGCGGCACAGCAGGGCGAGCGCTTCGCCCTGTGGCGACCGGCCACGGACGCCGAGTTCCCGTGGCTGGGTATCCTGATCGGCTCGCCGATCGTCGGCATCTGGTACTGGTGCACCGACCAGTACATCGTGCAGCGCACCCTGTCCGCTCGGGATCTGCGTCAGGCGCGCCGCGGCGCGCTGTTCGGGGGCCTGCTGAAGGTCACTCCCGTGCTGCTGTTCATCGTCCCCGGCCTGGTCGGCTACGCGCTGGCAGCACAGGGGCAGCTCCAGATGCCCTTGCGGGAGCGGGCCGGGCAGTGGGTGCTGGACGGCGACCGCGTCTATGCCACGCTCGTCACGGCGCTCCTGCCCGCCGGCTTGCGGGGTCTGGTGGTGGCCGGCCTGCTCGCGGCCCTGATGAGCTCGCTCAGCTCCCTGTTCAACTCCTCGGCATCGCTGTTCACGGTGGACATCTACGCGCGCCTCCGGCCGGGGATGCCGGAGCGGCATCTGGTCCGCGTCGGGCGGGTGGCCACGACCGTGGTCGTGGGGCTGGGGCTGGTCTGGATTCCGCTCATGTCGGCCATCAGCGAGCTGGGGCTGTACCACTACCTGCAGAGCGTGCAGGGGTACCTGGCGCCACCGATCACCACGGTCTTCCTGCTCGGCCTGTTCTGGCGCCGGATGAATGCGAGGGGGGCCCTCTGGGGCATGGGCTGCGGCTTCGCCCTGGGACTGGCCAAGCTGGCGATCCAGTCGCAGTTCGGCGCCGGCAAACTGCCGAGCCCTGGTTGGCTGGCGGCGGTGGGGGACTTCAACTTCCTCTACTTCTCATCGCTGCTCTTCGCCGCCTCCGTGACCATCTCGGTGGTGGCCGCGCTGTGCGGGCCGGCGCCGCCCGCGGCGAAGCTGCGAGGCCTGACCTACGCGACGGTGACTGCGGACGAACGAGCCGCGATCCGGACTTCCTGGGACCGGTGGGATGTCGCCCTCACCGGGCTGGTCCTGAGTCTGGTGGTCGCCCTGTACGTCTACTTCTCGTTCTGGCTGGACTAGGCCTGCCGCACGGAGGCCACCCGCGCGCTGTCCGCCGGCCGGGGCCGGCGGACGGCGCGATCGCGACGGAGTCGGCTCCCGACTGCTGCTGCTACTTCTTCAGCGGCTTGTGGCAGAACCACCAGTCATAGCACTGGAACTCGGCGCTCTTGAGCCGCGCCGCGGCCGTCTGCACGTCCTTCGGCGGCGGCACGATGATCCGGTCCCCGATCAGCTCGTTCTCGGGCCAGTTGGCCGCCATGGCGCCCTGCTGATCGGAAACCTGCAGCGCCCTGACCACGCGCACGATCTCGTCCATGTTGCGGCCGACTTCCTGCGGGTAGTAGAGGACGAGGCGCACCTTGCCCTCGGCGTCGCCGACGAAGACCGCGCGCACGGTGTTCGTGCCCTTGCCGGGGTGCAGCATGCCCAGCTTGTGGGCCATGGCGTCGTTCGCCGCGATGACCGGGAAGGTGATCTCGACGCCGAGCTTCTCCTTGATCCACTCGACCCACTTGATGTGCGAGAACACCTGGTCGACCGACATGCCGATGAGCTTGCAGCCCAGCGCGTCGAACGCCGCGATCCGCTTCTGAAAGCCGACGAACTCGGTGGTGCACACCGGCGTGAAGTCGGCCGGGTGGCTGAACAGCACGAACCAGCTGCCGCGCAGATCCGCCGGGATCTTCATCGGGCCGTGCGTGGTCTGCACTGTCCCCAGGTCCGGCATGTCGTCACCGAGCAGCGGCATGTTCAGCTTCTGCTCTTCCATGGCTTCTCTCCCTGGTCGATGGGTTGCGAAGAGATGGCTGCGAGCGAGCGCGGCGGCGACCGAGCGCACCCGGCAGCCGACGGCGAGGAACACGGCGGCCACGAACGCGCAGCACCTGCGGCAGCCGCCACGGCAGGCGGTGCACTCGTCGCCTGTGGTAATGTGGGCACGGCCGGGGTGGACGCAACCCTCTCGGCAGTCCGGCAGCTCGACCGGGCGCCGTGGCCCGGCGGCTCGACCGCGACCGGCGCCGGGTGCGCGCCTTGACGGGGCCACCGGCGCAGCGTATCGTTACGGCC
>CAZPXM010000229.1:0-3280 GCA_964591015.1 uncultured Gemmatimonadaceae bacterium | reverse complement strand
GCGGTGAGCGGCGGTGTGCGGCCGCGGCGACTCCGGCCAGACTCGGGTTCGAGCAGGGGAACCGCGAGGCGCCCGCCCGCTCGCCGGGGGCACCGGCATGCCGTAGAATACTCCAGCCCGGCAACGCGAACAACCAGCGCCGCTGGCGCGGCCCGGGCGGAAAGGCAGGCATGCCCATGGACGTGGACTTCGCGCGGCTAGTGGACAGCGACGACGAACGCATCTACGCGGTGCGCACGCGGGCGCCCGGGCCGCAGGGCGCGCTGCGGCTGACCGCGGCACAACTGGCCGCGGCGCCGAGCGGCGACGTCTTCGGGATGACGGAGAGCGCGGGCATGGGCTGGGATCCGGCCGAGCTCGGCCGGCCCGAGTACCTCATCGCGGCCATGCTCGGCGGGCGGCGAGCGCTCGACGGCGCGCCCGTCGCGCTGGGCCTGCACACCGGCCACTGGGAAGTCGGCCTGCAGATCGACGCGGCTGCCCGCGAACTGCATCGCCTCGGCGGCGTCCCGTACGCGGTCTACTGCACGGACCCGTGCGACGGCCGCACCCAGGGGACGCCCGGCATGTTCGACAGCCTGCCGTTCCGCAACGATGCGGCGCTGCTGCTCGGGCGGCTGATCCGCTCCCTGCCCACCCGGCGTGGCGCCATGGGCATCGCCGCCTGCGACAAGGGGCTGCCCGCCGTGATGATGGCGCTGGCCGCGGAGCACTCGCTGCCGGTGATCGTCGTGCCCGGCGGCGTGACGCTGCCGCCCGAGGACGGCGAGGATGCGGGCACGGTGCAGTCCGTGGGCGCGCGCGTGGCTCACGGAGAGCTGACCGCAGCGCGCGCCAACGTGCTGGCCTGCCGGGCGTGCGCCTCGGCGGGCGGGGGCTGCCAGTTCCTCGGCACGGCCGCCACCTCGCAGGTGGTCGCCGAGGCTCTCGGACTGACCCTGCCACACGCGGCGCTGGCGCCCTCGGGCGAGCCGGTGTGGCTGGACCTGGCGCGCCGCTCCGCGCGCGCGCTGCTGGCCCTGGCCGCGGCGGGGGTGGCCGCGCGCGACCTGGTGACCGAGGCGGCGGTGGAGAACGCCATGGCCGTGCACGCGGCCTTCGGGGGCTCCACCAACCTGCTGCTGCACTTGCCCGCCGTGGCCTTCGCGGCCGGGTGCCGGCGCCCGACCGTGGCAGACTGGGACCGGGTGAACCGGCAGGTGCCGCGCCTGGTCGACGTGCTGCCCAACGGGCCGCGGCAGCATCCCACCGTGCAGGCCTTCCTGGCCGGCGGCGTGCCGGAAGTGATGCTGCACCTGCGGCGCCTCGGGCTGCTGCGGACCGAGGCGCTGACCGCCAGCGGCCGCACCGTCGGCGCGAACCTGGACTGGTGGGAGCAGTCCGCGCGCCGCCGCCGCTTCCGGACGCTGCTGCGCGAGCAGGACGGGGTGGACCCGGACGACGTGATCCTGGATCCGGAGCGGGCCCGCGCTCGCGGTCTGACCAGCACGGTGTGCTTCCCCCAGGGGAACCTGGCGCCCGAGGGCTCGGTGGTGAAGAGCACGGCCATCGATCCTCGCAAGGTCGGGCCGGACGGCGTGTACCGGCACTGCGGTCCGGCGCGCGTGTTCACGCGCGAGCGGGCCGCGATCGCGGCGATCAAGGCGGGCCGCATCCAGGCGGGCGACGTCATGGTGCTGCTGAGCTGCGGGCCGCTGGGCACGGGCATGGAGGAGATCGCGCAGATCACCATCGCGCTGAAGCACCTGCCGTTCGGCAGCGACGTGGCCGTCGTCACCGACGCGCGTTTCTCCGGCTTCTCCACCGGGGCGTGCCTCGGTCACGTGGGACCGGAGGCGCTGGCCGGCGGGCCGCTGGGCAAGGTGCGGGACGGCGATCTGATCGAGATCGTCGTGGACCGGCGCGCCCTGCGCGGCAGCATCGATCTGGTGGGACACGGCGAGCTGGTGTACGGTGCCGAGCGCGGCGCCGCCGAGCTGGCGGCGCGCCCGGCCCGCGCCGACCTGTCGCCCGAAGAGCAACTGCCGGCCGCCACGCGCCTGTGGGCGGCGCTGCAGCGAGTGGGCGGCGGCACCTGGGGCGGCTGCGTGTACGACGTCGAGCGGATCCTGCAGGTGCTGGCCGCCGGCGAGCGGGAGAGCGAGTAGCGGGGCGCAGCAGCCAGCGGGCACGGCGAGGCGGACGATCTGCCCGAGGAGAGGGAGACCGTCCGCCCGGTTGCCATCACCGCGCCGGGGAGGGGGGAGGCAAGGCGCGGCCACGATGAGCGGGCGCCGGACGGCAGGTCCGACGCCGCGGAATCGCGTGGGCTTGGGCAATGCAAGGGCCATGCCAGGACCGCGCGGCTGATGCCCGGCAAGGGTGAGCCGTGGCCGGAGCGCGGCGCGAGCGGGCCGATCGCTGCGGAGATTCAGGGCAACTCACTGGTTCGCAAGGGAATAGGGCGACAGCACAGCATGCTCGGTGGCCGCTCGGCGGCGCGGCAGGCCCAACCTGTGGCCGCGGGGCGCGGCGCCCGGCCCCACATCTTGGGCCGCCCGGGCGAGCCAGCCTGGCCGGGCGGCGTGCCGGCGCCGGGTCCCGGCGCGCCGGGCGTGCGGGGCGCCCGCGGGTGCGCGGCGATCGAGAGGGAAGATCGTGCCGCCCCGGCGTGACAAGTCTGCCGCCCCGCGGGGAGGCCCGCAGCGGGATCTCAGTCCGGATAGGCCAGCAAGCGCGTCAGGCTGTTGCTCCGGCGGGCGGGAGGCAGCATGCTGCGCACCACGCTTCCCTCCTCGTCCACGACGGCGCGGGCCACCACCCACGGGCCGCTGGTGACGAGGACCTCGCCGCGCAGCGCACTCGGCGCGGGCAGGCGGGTCGCGGCGCTGCGGAAGAACTGCCGAGTCAGCTCCCAGCTCAGTGCCAGCCGGGGTCCGGCCATGTGCGCGCCCCACAGGGTCACGGCTGCGTGCGCCAGGTACGCGCGCTGCCGGTGCAGCCCTGCCACGTGCAGACCGGCGCGCACGAACGCCGGGCAGGCCGCCAGGGCGCGCGCCTGCTGCGGTTCCACCGCCAGGTGATCGCCATCCACGCGCACCGCCAGACCGGGCAGGGGCGGCCAGGCGAAGCCCCACTGCTGCTGCAGGGCCGCGCAGGCGGCGGGCAGCGCGCCCGGCGCCGCCGCCGCTGTTTCGCCCGCGCCCGCGCTGGCCGCGCCCGCGCTGGCCGCGCTCGCCGGCGACAGGCTGTCGGCGGCCAGCCTGTCATCCTGCTGCGGCCAGGTCGTGGGCGCCAGCTT
>CAZPXM010000228.1:0-3320 GCA_964591015.1 uncultured Gemmatimonadaceae bacterium | reverse complement strand
CTTTCCGCCTCATCCGTGAGGCGGCCCCATTGAAGCCGGGTGACGGCGAGTCCAGCCCTCGCCGTCGATCTCCTTTCCGCCTCATCCGTGAGGCGGCCCCATTGAAGCTTTGAGTCCGGCGACGTGCCAGCCTACGTTGGCGATCTTTCCGCCTCGTCCGTGAGGCGGCCCCATTGAAGCCGGCTGAGTGCGCGGGGGACGCTGACCAGTCGCCAGCTTTCCGCCTCATCCGTGAGGCGGCCCCATTGAAGCGTTTTCGCATCGAGGCCCAACCCCCGCAGCTGGGCCTTTCCGCCTCATCCGTGAGGCGGCCCCATTGAAGCCAGGCGGCATCCATGTCCATCCACCCAACCGACAGGACTTTCCGCCTCATCCGTGAGGCGGCCCCATTGAAGCGACATCTTGTGGGGTGCGGCGCTGATCCGGCCGGCGCTCTTTCCGCCTCATCCGTGAGGCGGCCCCATTGAAGCGACCCGGCCTCTTTCGCTTCGGGTCTCCCCCCCAGCTTTCCGCCTCATCCGTGAGGCGGCCCCATTGAAGCATCACTGACGGGCCGGAGAGCAGGGTCAAGCTGTGGTGCTTTCCGCCTCATCCGTGAGGCGGCCCCATTGAAGCACGCTCTGGCGACGCATACGCCAGCGCACCGCGCCGGCTTTCCGCCTCATCCGTGAGGCGGCCCCATTGAAGCGCGGGGAGCGGGGATCCGGGCCGCGACGATGGTAGCTGCCCGTCTCCGGAGGCCATGGATGCGCGCGTGAGTCCGGACGACACGCGTCATTGCGGGTCGGTGAGCGTTACGGCCCGCTCTCCGCGCAGCAGCGCCTCCGGATCGCGGCCAGCGAGCGTGCTCTTGCCCGTCTGCCGCCCCCTTTCACGACTACGGCGTGCCTCGGCCGCAGCCGGGCTTCCGGACTTTCCGTCGCCCAGCGAGGAAGGCAACGGACTTTGCCAGCGGCGGCGCTCGCGGCGGCACCCTTGAGCCGTGCCTGCGGAAGACGTATCTCTGCACCGGTGCGAGCTTGGTTCCGGACCGCTGTCGCGTGCGGGGAAGGTGGGCGCGAGATGGGACTGGCATGGAGGCGGGCGCAGCCCGCTGGCTGCCGCGGCGCCGCCCACGCTGCGCCTCACGCCGCGGGCCGCGCTGCTGGTGGGGGTGCTGGCCGGCCCGCTGATCGGCGGCTGTTCTCAGTACGCGCTCCAGTCCTCGCCGCTGTGGGACGCGGGCGAGCCCGCTGCGCCAGCGCGCGCGGACGACCGCGTCAACCTCTGGCCCTTGCTCTACTGGCGCGAGCCCACGCTGTCGGTGCTGTGGCCGCTGATCACGCTGACCGCGGAGGGCCACGCGATCATGCCGCTGTACGAGTACCGGCGGCAGCAGCGGCACCTGCGCCTGGGCACCGTGCATCCGTGGGTGCCCGCCGCGGTCGACTGGCACGCCGGGCTGGGGCGGTACCGGGTGCTCAATGCGCGCTGGGACGCTGGCCGGCGGCAGTTCGTGGTCCTGCCGCTGTACTCGCACCGGCTGGGTCCGGATGGCCACCTTCTGCTGGCGCCGCTGTTGTATCGGAATCGCCACGGCTTGTGGACACCGGCCGTCACGTGGCGCGACGATCTCAAGGGCGCGCTCGGCCCGCTGTTCTGCCGCAGCGGCGCGTCCGGCCGGTACACCTACCACGCTCCTTTCCCGCTGGTCGCCTGGTGGCGCCATCCGGATCGGCGCGGGGTGCGCGCCTGGCCCCTCTTCGACTGGCAGGCGGACAGCGGCATGCGTCGCCTGCGTCTGGGCGTGGTGCCCATGGCGACTGACCAGCACGGCCCGACCGGGCTGGTGATGGGCGGCTGGGCCCGCGACCAGGACGGAGCGTGCCGGAGGCACTGGCTGATGCCCTTCTGGTACTCGTGGCGGACGCCGAGTCAGCGCTCGTTCTTCTCGCTGCCATGGACGCGGCTCGCCTGGGACAGGGGCAGTTTCACCAGTGTGTGCGCGCTCGCTTATCTGGACATCCGGGGCGAAGGAGAACGGCACCGGTCGCTCCTGTGGCCGGTGGCTCACTGCTGGCGCGGGCCGCGCTCTGCCGACCACGCCGTCCTGCCGCTGTACCTGACCCGCCGCGAGGCGAACGGCGACCGTGGCTTCTACTCGGCGCCCATCTCCTGGAGCGCGGACGGGACCATGCGCAACGTGGGCGTGATCCTGTTTCACCACCGCCGCAAGGCGGGCGGGTACTACACGACCTTGCTGTGGCCGCTCGCCCATCGCTGGAAGAGCGACCGCAGCACGGGCTCGGCCCTCGTGCCGGTGTACTACCAGCGCCGCGGCAGCGACGGAGAACGGCTGGTGCTCACGCCTCTGGCGGCGTACACGAGGGACAGCGAGCACTGGGGTCTGTACAGCTTGCCGCTGTCGGTCGGCCGGCGCCCCGCAGCCGGCGACGTCTTCGTCAACGTCGGGCTCTTCCTGTTTCATCGCGGCCGCAGTCCGGGGCGCACCCGCACCGACGTGCTGTGGCCGTGGATCGGGTGGGAGGAGGATCGGCCGCGCCAGCGCCGCGCCTGGCATGTGTGGCCCCTGGCGGCGTACGCGCGGGATCCTGATGCGGGCCGCTTCTGGTCGCCGCTCGTGGCGGTCGCGCAGTGGCGCCGGGACGCGGACGTCGTGAGCCGGCTGCTGGCCGAACGCGCGCAGGAACAGCACGAGCGGCTGGGCTGGCAGGCTGCGGGCGCGGCGGACGCTGGGGCCACGCCGATGGCGGAACCGCCGGTCACCATCCGGCAGGGGGAGGTGGTCGGTCTGCTGGGCCTGTTCCGCCTCGAGCGCCGCGGCTGGGCGCGCAGGATGCCTGCGGCCAGGGACGAGGCCGGCGCGGCGGCGGGCGACGCGAGGGCGCAGGCGGCGGGGGATGTGGCGGGGGACACGGCGGGCGCCGCGGCCCGGCCAGCGGTGCTGCAGTACGGCTGGCGCGACCAGTGCCGTCTGTTCCCGGTCTTCTCGCGCAGCGCGGACCCGGCGGCAGGCCGCGCCAGCGTGCTCTGGCGGGTGTACGACTACGAGCGCCGCGAGCAGCTTGCCGCGGGCGTCGCCTGCCGGCGGCACCGCATCCTGTGGCGCCTCTACTGCCGCCAGTCGTGCGGGAGCCGCACCAGCACGGACATGTTCCCGTTCGTGTCATGGGACCGGGATGCCGAGGCGGGCACGGCGCGGTTCGTCTTCGCCGGCGGGCTGTTCGAGTACCGCCGGGACGAGGCCGGGGCCCGGGTCGGGGTGGTGACGCCGCTGCTGCGCAACCTGGGGCGCATCGGCCGGAGTCGGCGCTGAGGAC
>CAZPXM010000227.1:0-3378 GCA_964591015.1 uncultured Gemmatimonadaceae bacterium | reverse complement strand
CCGAGGCGCCGCACCCCCGCCGCGGCGACGGCCGCCGGCGGGGCCCTTGTTCGCCCCGCGCCCGTCGCTAGCTTCTGCAGACCGAGCACCCTTCGCCCGGAGAACAAGGAGCACGCGATGGAACCCCGCCCGGTGGCTGATGGCGTTCAGTGGGTCGGCGCGGTGGACTGGGACCGCCGGCTCTTCGACGAACTGATTCCCCTGCCAGACGGCACCAGCTACAACGCCTACGTGGTGCGCGGCACGGACAAGACCGCGCTGATCGACACCGTGGACCCGCCGATGACCGAGACGCTGCGCGCGCGCCTCGCCGGCGCCGGCGTCGAGCGCCTGGACTACGTGATCTGCCAGCACGCCGAGCAGGACCACTCCGGCGCCCTGCCGCGCCTCCTGGCCGAACACCCCGAGGCGCAGGTGCTCGCGACGCCCAAGTGCACCGACATGCTCGCCGCGCTGCTGGAGGTGCCGCCCGCCCGGATGCGCGGCGTGGAGGACGGCGAGAGTCTGGACCTGGGCGGTCGCACGCTCCAGTTCATCCACTTCCCGTGGGTGCACTGGCCGGAGACCATGCTCACCTGGATGCCCGCCCAGCGGCTGCTGTTCACCTGCGATCTGTTCGGCTCGCATCTGGCCACCAGCGACCTGTACGCAGGCGATCCGGCCGCGGTGCTGAGTTCGGCCAAGCGCTACTACGCCGAGATCATGATGCCCTTCCGGGCGATCATCCAGAAGAACCTGCACAAGGTCACCGACCTCGACCCCGCCTGCATCGCGCCCAGCCACGGTCCGGTGTATGGCGATCCGCGCCTGATCCTCGCCGCGTACGCGGACTGGGTCGGTGCCCCGCCGAAGAACCTGGTGGTGGTGCCCTACATCTCGATGCACGACAGCACGCGGCTTCTGGTCGAACACTTCGTCGAGAGCTGCGCGCGCCGCAACGTCCGCGTGGAGCAGGTGGACCTGGCCCACGCGGACATCGGCAAGCTGGCGATCCTGCTGGTCGACGCCGCCACCGTCGTCCTCGGCACGCCGGTGGTCCTGGGCGGACCGCACCCCAGCGTCGCGTACGCGGCCTACCTGGCCAACGCGCTGCGGCCGAAGACCCGCTACCTGGCGGTCATCGGCTCGTTCCTGTGGGGCGGCAAGGTGGCCGACCAGCTGGCGGCCATGACCGCCAACCTCAAGGCGGAGGTCCTGCCGCCCGTGCTGTGCAAGGGACTGCCGCAAGCCGACACGCTGGCAGCGCTGGATCGGCTGGCCGCGACCATCGCGGCGCGGCACGCCGCGCTCTGAGCAGCGGCGCGGCAACGCGGCCAGAGGGTACTGCGTGGGGCGGCCGGGCCCGGGCCGCCGGAACGCTTGGCCGACCCGGCTACCTGGCGGTCGCCACGGCTCGCCGGAACTCCTGCTGGATCCGCGCGGGGGGCGGCGCCGACAGCAGGCTGGCCGCGACGATGCATCCGGCGCTGAACAGGAAGGCCGGCAGAAGCTCGTACACCGCCCAGGGCCCGCCGCGGGGCGCCAGCCAGTGCTTCCAGACCACCACGCCCAGGAAGCCGCTGGTCATGCCGGCGATCGCGCCCGCCAGGTTGGTCCGCGGCCAGAAGAGCGCGAACAGCATCAACGGCCCGAATGCCGCCCCGAAACCCGCCCAGGCATAGCTGACGATCCCGAAGATCGACGAGTCGGGGTCCGCGGCCAGCACCCCGGCGATCACCGCCACTACCAGGATCGTCAGGCGGGCGGCCCACAGCACCTGCTTGTCGCTTGCCTGGCGGCGCAGCACGCCCTTGTACAGATCCTTGGCCACGGCCGACGAGGTGATCAGCAGTTGCGAGTCGGACGTGCTCATGGTGGCCGCCAGGATGCCGGAGAGAACCACCCCGACCAGGATCGCCATGGCCGGCGAGTACCGGGTCAGCAGCTGGGTCATCACGATGAACACCGTCTCGCTCCGGCCCGCCTGCTGGGCCTCCCCTGCGCCCTCCAGCAGCCACGGGACAGCGGCCGCGCCCACCACGCCGATGCCCACCGCAGCAGCCAGGGACACCACGACCCACGCCATGGCGATGCGCCGCGAGCGCCCCAGCTCGGCCGCGTCGCGGATCGCCATGAAGCGCAGCAGCACGTGGGGCATGCCGAAGTAGCCCAGGCCCCAGGACAGCGACGAGGCAATCTCGAGCCACGAGAGTTGCACGGCCCCGCCGCTGGCGCGCTCGTGGCTGGCCAGCAGCGCCGCATAGCCCGGCAGCCGGCCCATGGCCGCAGCCGCCGCGCCCATGCCCCCCGCCTCGACGATACCCGCCGCCAGCACGACGACCAGCGACAGGATCATCAGCGAGCCCTGCATGAGGTCGGCGGTGCTCTCGGCCAGGAAGCCGCCGGCCACCGTATAGGCGACGACGACCAGCGCGCCGCAGACCATCATCGCCGTGTAGTCGAAGCCGAACAGGCTGTGGAAGAGCTTGCCCAGCGCCGCGAACCCCGAGGAGGTGTAGACCGTGAAGAAGAAGGCCGTGGTGCCGGCGGCCAGCACCAGCAGCACGTGGTGCCTGTCGCCGAACCGATTGGCGAAGAACTCGGGAACCGTGATGGCGTTGCCCGCCATGTGGCTGTAGGTGCGCAGCCGCACCGCCACGAAGCGCCAGTTCAGCCACGTTCCTGCCGCCAGGCCGATCGCCACCCAGGCCGGGCTGCCGAGCCCCGTCAGATAGGCCAGCCCGGGCAGCCCCATCAGCAGCCAGCTGCTCATGTCGGAAGCCTCGGCGCTCATGGCCGTGACCAGAGGCCCCAGCGAGCGGCTGCCCAGCAGGAAGTGCTCGGTGCTGTGGTTGCGCCGCGCGTGGCGCAGGCCGATGACGACCACCAGGCCCACGTACAGCAGCATGCCGGCCGCCGCGCTGGACTTCTCGGCCGAGCTCAGGATGTCCAGACCCATGCGCACTCCTTCCCGCCGGTGCGTCTCAGCAGCGGCCCGCTCTCGTGGGGAACGCGGCCCAGACCGCGCCGGCACAGGCGCGCGTCCCGGCGCGAAGAGCTCCCACGCCCTGCCCGGCAGCCGCCGGCGACGGCCCCACTGTCCGCAGTGATGGCGGCCGGATCCGGGCCACGGCCCAGACTCCTCCGCCCTCGCCGCCGTCGTTGGGCCCCGAGACTCGGCAGGCAGGCAAGACGGCGCCCGCGGAAGGCGGGTCTGCCGGGTCCATGTGCCGAGGACCGATTGGGGCGTGCGCTCCCACCGCCACCAGGGCCCGGACCCGCAGCGTCCGCGAAGCAGTGCGGCCTGGGTCCCTGCACGCGCGGCACGCCGGCCGCGAGCGGACCACAAGGGGCGAATCCCGGTGTGGGCCCGAGTGTACACGTCCTGGCCTGACGCGG
>CAZPXM010000226.1:0-3485 GCA_964591015.1 uncultured Gemmatimonadaceae bacterium | reverse complement strand
CTCGTGAACGGCCTGATCACCACGGTCGGCGCCGCGATCCTCATTTACGCCGGGGGTCGGCGCGTGCTCTCCGGCGCGCTGCCGCTCGGCAGCCTGCTGGTACTCCTGGGCTATCTGCGTTCCCTGCAAGGCGCGGCCCAGGGGCTCATGGGCATCTACGGCGCCGTAAAGTCGGTGGAGGCCAGCATCGATCGCGTCCTCGAAGTGCTCGACTCCGGCGAAACCGTCCAGGAGCCCGAGCGGCCGGTGGCCCTGCCGGCCCGCGTGCGCGGCGACGTGGCTTTCGACCGCGTCACCTTCGGCTACACGCCGGGCCGGCCGGTCCTGCGGGAGATCACGCTGCGGGCGCAGCCGGGCGAAACGGTGGCGCTGGTGGGCGCCACGGGCGCCGGCAAGAGCACGCTGGTGTCGCTCATTCCCCGGCTGTACGACCCCTGGGAAGGCGGCGTGCGCCTGGACGGCCTGGACGTGCGGCACCTGCGGCTGGTCGACCTGCGGGCGCAGGTGGCGCTGGTGCTGCAGGATCCTTTTCTGCTGCCGCTCTCGTTCGCGCAGAACATTGCCTACGGCCGGCCGGGCGCCGGGCGGGCCGCGGTGGTGGCCGCCGCCGAGGCCGCGCGCGCCGACGAGTTCATCCGGCAACTGCCGCAAGGCTACGACACGGTGATCGGCGAGCGCGGCGCCACGCTTTCCGGCGGCCAGCGGCAGCGCATCGCCATCGCCCGCGCGCTGCTCCGCGACGCGCCGGTTCTGATTCTGGACGAGCCCACGGCCGCGCTCGACCCGGGCACGGAGGCGCTGCTCATGGAGGCCGTGGAGCGGCTGATGCGGAACCGGACGACCTTCCTGATCGCGCACCGCCTGTCCACGGCGCGGCGGGCGGATCGCATCATCGTGCTCGACGACGGCCGGATCGTGGAGAGCGGGACGCACGCGGAACTCTGGCAACAGGCCGGCGTCTACCGCCGGCTGTGCGAACTGCAGTACGGGAGTGTATGAAGCCCTGGTGGATACGTCTGCTGCACTACGTCCTGCCCCAGTCCGGCGGGCTGGCCGCCGTCGTCGGGCTGATGCTGGCCGGCGTGGGACTGGACGTGCTGCGGCCCTGGCCGATGAAGTGGATCATCGACCACCTGCTGGCGGGGCGGCCGCTGCCGGCGGGCGCCGCCTGGCTCGCGTCCCTGCCCGGCGCCGGCACGCCCGCGGGGCAACTGGCGTGGCTGGCGGCGTTGACGGTCGCGCTCTTTCTGGCGGGGCAGGGCGTGCGCATTGCGCAGGGCTACCTCCAGTCGGGCGTCGGCCTGCACATGATTTTCGACCTGGGCGCCGATCTGTTCGAGCACCTCCAGCGCCTCTCGCTGAGCTTCCACAACCGGCGGCGGGCGGGCGATCTGATCCGGCGCGTGACCGGCGACACGGGTTGCGTGCGGGATCTGGTGTTGTGGGTCTTTCTGCAGGCGGCCACCGCCGTGGCCAGCCTGGTGGCCATGTTCGGGGTGATGTGGCGGCTCGATCCGTTCCTCGCGGTGCTGTCGCTGGCCGTGGCGCCGCCGCTGGGGCTGCTGATCCGGCTGTTCGCCCGCACGATGACGGAGCGCAGCTACCGTCAGCAGCAGCTCGAAGGCGAGATGATGGCGCTGGCCGAGCAGACGCTCACGTCGCTGCCGCTCGTGCAGGCCTACGCCCGCGAGGAATACGAGACCCGCCGGTTCCGCCGCCTGTCGCGGCGCACGGTGCAGGCTTATCTGGGAACGATCAGCTCGCAGTTGCAATTCAAAGTGGGCACGGGCTCGGTGACGGCCCTGGGCACGGCGGTCGTCGTGGTCGTCGGCGGTCTGCACGTGCTGAGCGGCGCGCTCACCGTCGGCGGGCTCTGGGTCTTCCTCTCCTACCTGGCGGCGCTCTATGCGCCCATGGAGACGCTGGTCTACCTCTCCAGCGGCTATGCCAGCACGTCGGCCTCGGCGCGCCGGGTGTTCGAGGTGCTCGACACGGCCATCGCCGTGCGCGACGCGCCCGACGCGCAGCCGCTGCCGGCGCCGTCGCAGGGCCGCCGCGGGTGCATCCGCTTCGAGTCCGTGACGTTCGGCTACGACGCCGAGCGCCCGGTGCTGCGCGGCGTCTCGCTGGAAGCGCGCCCCGGCGAGACCGTGGCCGTGGTGGGGCCCACCGGCGCGGGCAAAAGCACCCTCGTGTCCATGATTCCGCGCTTCTTCGATCCGCAGCAGGGGCGGGTGCTCTTCGATGGCGTCGATCTGCGGCGCCTGCGCGTGGCCGAGCTGCGGAACGCGGTGGCGCTGGTGCTGCAGGAGACGTTCCTGCTGCCGCTGACCGTGGCCGAGAACATCGCGTACGGCCGGGCCGACGCCGACATGGACGCCATTGAGCAGGCGGCACGGGACGCCAACGCCGACGCGTTTATCCGCCAGTTGCCGCAGGGCTATGCCACGGTGCTGGGCGAGCGCGGCGTGACGCTGTCGGGCGGGCAGCGCCAGCGGCTGGCGATCGCCCGCGCCCTGCTCAAGGATGCGCCGGTGCTGATCCTGGACGAGCCGACTTCGGCGCTCGACGCCGGCACCGAGGCGGCGGTGATGGAGGCCCTCGACCGGTTGACCCGCAACCGCACCACGTTCATCATTGCCCACCGCCTCACCACCGTGCGCAAGGCCACCCGGATCCTTGTGCTGGACGGGGGGCAGATCGTGGAGACGGGCACGCACGACCAACTCGTGGCCGCGGGCGGGCTCTACAGCCGCCTGCATACGGCCCTGGTGGCGCCGGCTGGTACGGCAAGGCCGTGAGTGCAGCTTGATTTCGCTCTGCGTTCTGCGCAAGCTTCTGTTCCGTGAATCGGACGGTCTGCTTATCCGCGGATGCCATCGGGTACCCCGAAGGCGGCGGGCACACGTGGGTGTACTTGAACTGGGCGCTGTCGCTGCAGGCGTTGGGTTGCCGCGTGATCTGGCTGGAGCGCATCAGCCCCGAGGCCAAGCCGGCGAAGCGGCAAATCGCGATCGCGCGCCTGGCCGACACGCTGCGCCGCTACGGTCTCGCGGGGGCGCTGGCGTTGTACGAGGATGCGGCCGGCCGGCCGGTGCCCGACGCGCCCCCGGACGCCCTGACCCTGGCCGACGCCACGGACGCCGACCTCCTGCTGAGCCTGCGCTACGGGACGGGCGCGGACATCGTCGCGCGTTTCCGGCGGTCGGCGATGATCGACATTGACCCCGGGCTGCTGCAGATGTGGCTCGCGCAGGAACACATGCGGCTGCCGCGCTACGATGTCTACTTTACCATCGGCGAAAACCTGACGGGGCCGGATTCGCGCGTGCCGTCCACCGGGCACGCGTGGCAGCACACGCCGCCGTGCGTGGCGCTGGAGGCCTGGCCCGTGCAGCCGGCAGCCGCGGATGCGCCGTTCACGGCGGTGACCCACTGGTATGCCAACGAGTGGGTGGTGGACGGCGGCGAGACCTACGCCAACG
>CAZPXM010000225.1:0-3548 GCA_964591015.1 uncultured Gemmatimonadaceae bacterium | reverse complement strand
CCGGAGGGCAGCTCCCGGCGCACGGCAGCACTGCATGGCCGCGCCTCTGCGTGTTTCCGGCCGGCAGCCCCCTGGCTCGCCGGCCGGGATTGCACGAGATTCGCGGGCGGTCTGCGAGGGGGGCGGCCTCGGCCTGCCGCTGGCGCCTCGCAGCCGTGACCCTGCACCCTGGTCGGGCCGGGATCCTCTCTTGCGGAGAGCGGGCCAGCCATGCGCATCGTCCGTATCGAGACCTTCCTGGTGGACGCGGCTCCCCCGGGGGCCGGTGGCTGGGCGGCGCGGAACTGGCTGTTCGTGCGCGTCACGGCCAGCGACGGCACGTACGGCGTCGGCGAGGCCAGCGGGTGGCCGCGCGTCGTGGAGACGGCGATCCGCGACCTGACGCCGCTGCTCGTCGGCGAGGATCCGGCTCACATCGAGCGGCTCTGGCACAAGATGCGGGCCGCCATCATGGGGCACGGCATGACGGGCGTGGTGGGCACCGGCGCCATGACCGGCATCGAGATGGCGCTATGGGATCTGCGGGGCAAGGCGCTCGGCGTGCCGGTGTGGAGCCTGCTGGGGGGCAAGCTGCGGGACCGCATCCGGGTCTATGCGCACGCGCACGACGCCGCCGGTGCCCGGGCGCTGGTCGAGCGCGGCTTCTCGGCGCTCAAGACCGGCGGGGTGCGCGCCTGCCTGCAGCGGGTGGCCGCCATCCGCGCCGCGGTCGGCACCGGGGTCGATCTGATGGTCGACGCGCACGGGCCGCCCTGGCTGACCACGCGCGACGCCATCGCCCTGGGCCAGGCGCTGGAACCGTATCGCCTGCTGTTCTACGAGGATCCCGTGGCGCCGGAGAACGTGGAGGCCCTGGCGCGCGTGTCGGCGGCGGTGGACCTGCCGATCGCCGCGGGCGAGCGCCACGCGGGCCTGTGGAGCGTGCGCGAGCTGATCGAACGCGAGCTCATCGACGTGGTGCAGCCGGACACCGGCCGCGCCGGCGGGCTGCTCCAGATGAAGAAGATCGCGGCCGTGGCGGAGGCGCATTACGTGACCGTGGCGCCGCACGACGGGTCGCTGGGACCCGTGGCCGAGATGGCGGCGGTGCACCTGCTGGCGACGATACCCAACTTCCTCATCCTCGAGCATCTGGCCGACGACGTGCCGCAGCGGTACGAGGTGATGGTCGGTCAGCCGCGCCTCGCGGACGGGTGCATCGCGGTGCCGGATACCCCTGGCCTGGGAGTCGACCTGGTGGAGGAGGCGATGGCCAGGCACCCCGCGCGCGGCAACCTCGCGCCGCCGGACCCGGCAGACGAGTACCGCTATTTCCAGGCGCGCGAGCGGCGCGCGCAATGGCTCGAGCCCGGCGGTGACTGCCAGGGCGAGGGGTACCGGGCCGGGCACGTGTTCTGAGGCATCCCGCCAGGGGACGGACGGGCGGGTGAGATGGTTCGGTTGCATGGAGAAGGGACGATGGCCAGTGGTCTGACGACCCAGCTGTGGTACCGAGCGCCGGCTGCCGAGTACATCGCCGGGCTGCCCATCGGCACGGGCAGGTTGGCGGCCATGGTCATGGGAGATGTGGCGGCCGAGCGACTCGCGCTGAACCACGAGTGGCTGTGGCGCGGCGTGCACCGCCACCGCGAGCCGCCGAAGAGCGCGCATCTGCTGCCCGAGGTGCGCGGCCTGCTGCTGGCAGGCCGGTACGAAGAAGGGACCCGGCGGGGCGACGAGGCCTTCGGCGGACCGGGAGGGGGCTCCGGCCAGCCGGCGCGGGTCGATCCCTACCAGCCGGCCGGCGACCTGCGGTTCGCCATCGCGCACGGGCCGGCGGCCGAGTACCGGCGCTCGCTCGACCTGAACACCGGCCTGGTGGAGCTCACCTACCGGGCGGACGGCAACCATTTCCGGCGCCAGTACCTGGCGCATCTGCAGCAGGATCTGCTGCTCGTCCGGCTGCTGGCCGAGCGGCCGTTCGACTGCCGGCTCTGGCTGGATCGCAGCGCCGACCCCGACTGCTTTCTGTGGCGCCAGACGCAGGCGACGGGCCTGGTCATGGAAGGCCAGTTCGAGGGCGGGATCGGCTTCCGCGTGGAGGTCCGCGTCGAGTCCATGGACGGCACAGCGAGGTGCCGGGGACACCACCTGCACCTGACCGGCGTCCGGGAGGTGTTGCTGTCGGTAGACATCGGCACTTCGGCGCGCGCCGAGGCCCCGGCAGCCGAGTGCGCCCGCCATCGTCTGCCGTCCCCCGTCTGGGAGACCCTGTATGCCTCCCACCTGGCTGCCTATCGGCGCGCATACGACGCCCTGGTCCTGGACGTGGATCTGCCCGCCGCGGCCGACCTGCCCACGGACGAATGGCTGGCCGCGGCGCGCCGCGGCGCGCCCGGGGCGCACCTGCCGGTCCTGTATTTCAACCTGGGGCGGTACCTGATGATCGCCAGCACCGCCAGGGGCTCGCTGCCGCCGAACCTGCAGGGCAAGTGGAACGAGCAGCTCAAGCCGCCGTGGGATGCCGACTACCATCACGACGTGAATCTGCAGATGAACTACTGGCCGGCGGAGGCGGGCAATCTGGCCGGCGCCACCGAGGTGCTGTTCCAGCACATCGAGCGCCTGGTGCCGCATGCGCGCAAGGCGGCCCGCGACGTGTACGGGTGCGACGGAGTCTGGTTTCCGATCCAGACGGACGCCTGGGGACGCGCCACGCCGGAGTCGTTCGGGTGGGCCGTGTGGACCGGTGCCGCCGCCTGGCTGGCCCAGCACCTGTGGTGGCACTACGAGTTCAGCGCCGACCTGGACTTCCTCCGCCGGCGGGTCTATCCGTTCCTGCGCGAGGTGGCCGCCTTCTACGAGTCGTATCTGGTCGAAGACGATGCGGGCCTGCTGCAGGCAGTCCCGTCTCAGTCGCCCGAGAACCGCTTCGTGGGCGGCGGCGATCTGCCGGTGACCCTGTGCGTGTCGGCCACCATGGACATCCTGTTGATCACCGAGGTGCTCGCGCACGCCCTGCAGGCGGCCGAGCTGCTCAAGGTCGATCTGCCGCGCCGGGTCCGCTGGCGGGCGATGCTGCGCAGGCTGCCGCCGCTGCGCGTGGGCCGGCACGGGCAGCTCCAGGAATGGAACGAGGACTTCGCGGAGGTCGAGCCCGGGCACCGGCACTACTCGCACCTGTACGGGCTGTACCCGGGAGATCAGCTCGACCCGGAGCGCACGCCGGAGCTGTGGCAGGCGGCGCGCGTGTCGCTCGAGCGCCGCCTGGCGCACGCAGGAGGCCACACGGGGTGGAGCCGTGCCTGGACGGCCTGCCTGTTCGCTCGCCTGGGCGATGCCGAGCGGGCCTGGGAGCACCTCGTCCATCTGATTCTCGACTTCGCCACGGACAGCCTGCTGGACCTGCATCCGCCGCGCATCTTCCAGATCGACGGCAACTTCGGGGGAACGGCGGCGGTGCTCGAGATGCTCTTGCAGAGCTACCGCGGCGAGCTGCACCTGCTGCCGGCGCTGCCGGCTGCCTGGCCGGCCGGCCGATGTCGCGGTCTGCGCGCCCGGGGTGGGTA
>CAZPXM010000224.1:0-3622 GCA_964591015.1 uncultured Gemmatimonadaceae bacterium | reverse complement strand
CATAGCTGGTCCGCGGCGCCGAGGTTCCGTCCAGGTCGCGGATCCCGATCTCCTCGGGTTCGAGCGCATCCTCGCGGTACTGGGCCTGCGCGCCGCTCCCGCACAGCAGAGCGGCGGCGAGGGCCCCTCCCAGCCAACCGCTGCCGCGCACTGGCCCTCTCCGCTCAGAACGTCTTCAGATACTCGATGAGGGCGTTGAGATCCTCCTTCATCATCTCGTTCGAGACCCCGTGCAGGTCGTCCGGATTGTTGACGGTCCAGATCTCCTCGAGCGAGTAGCACCGCCCGTCGTGCAGGTACGGCGGCCGTTCGTACACGTTCAACAGGTGCGGCGTGTCGAACCTGCCGTCGCGATCGTGGTAGCCTCGCGTGCCCACGTCGTGCTGTCGCCGATCGGTTCCGTAGGGCTCCGGATGGCAGGTCACACAGCGGTTGGCCACCGGAATGTAGCGGCCCATCTTGTCGTAGGCGCGCTCGAACATGCGGCGCCCCCATTCCTGCGCCTTGCCCAGGTTGCCGCCGGCGCCGCGGTAACGATTGGGGCGCGCGCGCAGCGACTCGATAAAGGCGACCATCGCCCGATTCTCGTCGGCCGTGAAGCCGTGAGTCCGGAAGAACAGCTGGGCCGCCCGCGGCCCTTCCTGTCGCTCCAGGGTCGGATTCTTGCCGGTCCACTTGAACGGCGCCGTGTCGCCGATGCCCCGCATGGTCAGGTTGTCGACGAGATTGTGCCCCATGCCGCCATCCACGGCGATGTCGTAGAGCAGTCCGTCCACGCCATGCTCCGGGTGGCAGGTGGCGCAGCTCATCTGCCGCTGGAAGCTGATGCTGGCGTAGTTGAACAGCTGCGCGCCCCAGCGGATCAGCGTCACGACTTCGGGGCCGCCCAGGGGCACCGAACCGGCCAGCCGCGCCCCGGGGATGTCGATGACGTCGATCCGGTCGGCCAGCCGGCAGGCCACGTACGCCCGCCGGCCGTCGGCGCTCACCACCAGCCCCTTGGGATTGGCGCCGGTCGGCACCCGCGCGAGCACGTACTCGTCGCTGGCGCCCAGATGGCGCGCCAGACGCGCGATCTCCGCGTCCGTGGCGCCGATCCGTCCGTCCTGCACGCGCAGGAGCCGGTGCACCGCCTCCATGTCGATGATGCTGACGTGATCGGCTCCGGAGGACGAGATCAACAAGCGGCCGCCATCGGGGGTGAACGCCACGCCGTAGGGATCGGCGAAGTAGAGATTCGGCTCGTCGATCAGCAGATAGGCGCTGCGCCCGCCCGGCCGTGTCTCCGTCAGGGCGAAGCCGTAGGTCACCATCCAGCCCTGGTAGACCTGGGTCTCGGGAATCAGGTTGCGCGGCAGCTCGATGGCCGTGACCACGAAGCTGCCGTCCGGCGACACCGCCAGGCTCTGGCCGATGACCGCATTGTCCAGGTCGCGCCGTTCGCACACGGACAGCCCCGCGGCGTCCACCACGCTCAGCTCGAGGATGGGCGGCGTGCGAAACGGCACCGGCCTGCTGTAGAGGTGCGAGACGTACAGCCGCGCGCCGCCCGGGGCGAAGGCCAGCCCGAAGGGCGCCATGCTGGCGCGCAGGAGCCGCGCCTGGACGCCAGCCTCCAGATCGACGACCGACAGCGTGTGGGTGCCCGTGTTGGCCACGAAGAGCCGGCGGCCGTCCGCGCCCACCGCCACCTGATGGGGATCGTCGCCGACCGCGATCCTCTTCTCCACCCGCATGCTGGCCAGGTCGATCTGGGCGACGTCGTTGTCCCAGCGGTGCGCCACGTACAGCCGGCGCTCGTCCGGACTCAGCGCCAGCCCCAGCGGCTCGCGACCGACCGCGACGCTGTCGCGCACCCTTCCTCGCCCCGTATCGACCACCAGCACCTGATCCGTGTTCTCGCAGGCCACGAACAGCCGCCGCCCGTCGCGGGTGAGCGCCAGCTCGATCGGCGACTTGTAGAGCGAGTCCGCCGCGACCGCGTACCGCGCCCGCCGCGAGAAGTACTCCTCGCGCGGCCCGGCGTCCGCGCGCGCGCCGTGCCAGACGGCCACGGCGGCCACGAGCGCCGCCGCGCCGCGGAGCACCTGCCGAGCGCTTGCCCGGCGCCACCCGGCCGGCAGGACGGCCATCATCGCCCGCCGCCGCCGGCCGGCGCGCGGGTGCCCATGAGGCCGAGGGGCGCCGCCTTGATCAGGGCCTCGGTGGCCCGGTTCACCGGCGCCAGCTCCTTGTCCTCGTGGCAGCCGATGCAGCCGCGCTGGTCGCGGGTGCGCACCCACACCCAGGCACGCATGGTGCCCAGCACGTTGCCCGCCGCGTCCAGGATCTCGACGTAGAAGGGCACGTCGCCGGGCACGTTGACGTAGAAGGAGCCGTCCGCCTCCACCGGCGCCTCCCCGAGCGACTGCGTATCCACGCCCGGCGGCGGCCACTGGTCCATCGCGTCGCCCGCCGGCCGCGGCACCGGCGCCGCCCCGGGGCGCAGGCGCCGCGGGATGCCCTCCACGAGGCGGACCGCCTTGATCGCACCGCGCGGGATCGCGGCCAGCTCTGGCCGATCGGTGTCGTACACGTCCAGGCACTGGAGCTGGCCCGCGCGCTCGTTCCCGGCCACGTCGAGCACGGAGGCCTCGGCCACCATGGGGATGCGCGCGGTGGGCTCGGGCCGCGCGCACACCGGCTGCGGATCCACGTCGTGCCAGTCCGGATCGTCGAAGATGCGGCGCCCAGGCCGCCCCGCCGCCGGGTCGAACACATAGAGCCCGAAATCGCCTCCCGGCGGCGCATGGCTGACGAGGATGGTGCCGTCCGCCAACGCCTGGGGCGTGCGGTACCTGCCGGCATCCCGGCTCAACACCCGATGGCTGTGCAGCGGGCGCCGCCACGAGATGCAGGCCAGCCTGCCGCTGCGGTCGCCAGCCTCGCCCTGCCGCTCGATGAACAACACCTCGCGGGTCGCCGCCCGCTCGCAGGCATCCAGCTGCGACCAGTCGCCGTCGTGGCTGCCGAACACGGGGTTCAGCTCCTCGCCCGCCCAGGTCGTCGCCATCAGCGCATAGCCGTGCCGCTGCCAGGAGGAGAACACCGTGCGCCCGTCGCGCACCACGGCGGGCGCCAGATCGCCCCCCAACGAATAGGTGGTGCGCCACAGCACGGGATCCCGCCCCGGCAGCGGTTCGAGGTTGGTCGCGTACAGCGACGTCAACGGTCCTCTGCCGCATTCGTCGCTCACCCCGGGCGCCGTGCTGACGAAGCCGATCCAGCGCACCCGGTGCCGGAACTCCGGCGCGTCGATGGCCGCGCGCACCAGGAACACCGGCTCGCGGCAGTCGCCCAGACCGCGCGTCAGCTGGCGCAGGCGGCTCCCGTCCACGTCCATGAGCCAGATGTCCCAGGGATCCTCCGGCCGCCGGCGGCCCGCGAACAACACCTGCGTGCCGTCGAACGACACGCAGGGATCCGCCGCGGCAGCCAGCCCCGCCGTCAGCACGCGCGCGTGCCCGCCGGCATCCAGCCGCAGCAGGCGGCTGCCCGTTCCCGTGCCGTCGCCTTGCCGGGGCTCCTGCGTGAAGACCAGCGGCACCCCCCCCGGCAGCGCCCCGCGCGCCGTGGCGCCGGC
>CAZPXM010000223.1:0-3823 GCA_964591015.1 uncultured Gemmatimonadaceae bacterium | reverse complement strand
CCACGGCCCCCGCGGCGTCTGGCCGAAGGCAGCGATCCGGCGCGCCGGCGCGCGTGCGCGGCTCTCCCCCACCCGACCGAGCCGGCCGGCGGACAGGCAGGACTGCGCATCAGCCGATGAAGCGCCACCGCGCGATTCGCCTCGGCACGGCGCTGGCCGTGATCCTGCTCGCGCTCGAGGCCCCGCTCACGCGGTCCGGGCCGTGTCCCACGCAGGACCAGCTCGCCGGCGCGCCGGCGCCGGCCGACTCCACGTGGGCCCCGCGCCTGGCGCCTGGAGACACCTCGGCCGGCGACGCCGAGCTGGCGGGCCCGGCGGCTGGCGGCCCGGAGGGACAGGCGCCAGCCAGCGTCGCGGCGAGTCCGCGCGCCGCCGCCGACGATTCCTGTCAGTTCGGACCCGTTGCCGCGCTCATCCTCGCCGACGACTTCGCCGCCGCCTACCGGCTGCTGGCGAGCTACCCCGACTCCGGCGCCACGGCACGGCGCTGTCCGCTGCGCGAGTACCAGCGCGCGGTGTGCGAGCGGCAGCTGGGCCGCGCGGATCGAGCGCTGGCGCACCTGGAGCGCCTGGCGGGGGCCGTCCCCGTCCTGGACGGGTACCGGCGCTACTGGCTGGCCTGCTGCCTGGAAGACCTCCATCGTTTCGACGAGGCGCGGGCCGTGCACCGCCACCTGCAGGCGGCCGCCGGCCGTGCCCTGCGCGACCTGTCGCGCTGGCGGCTGGCGGAGCTGTGGGTGCGCGCCGGCCGCCTGGCCGCGGCCGTGGAGGAGTACGAGCAACTGCGCGGCAGCACCGCGGTGGCCGATGTCGAGGTCCTCTACCGGCTGGGGCAACTGCACGGCATGCGCGGCCAGCCGCGGGAGCAGCGGCGCGTCTGGCTGGAGCTGGTGCGGCGCTTCCCGGGCAGCGCGCGGGCCCGTCAGATCCTGCTCGAGCTGCCCCTCCAGGACGAGTTCGCCGAGGTCCACGCGCGCGCCACGGCCCTGGCGAAGCACAGGCTCCACGACGAGGCCATCGCACTGTGGGAGCAGTTCCTGGGCGCGCATCCCCAGCATCCGTCGGCCGTCGAGGCCCAGTACCAGCTCGCCACAGTGCACGCCAGCGCCGGGTCCACCGCGCGCGCCGCCGAGTTGTTCGCGGAGCTGTGGGCGCGCCGGCGTCACCCGGAGGCCCTGCACAGCCTGGCCGGCGTGCTGGTGCGTCAGGACAAGGACAGCGAGGCCAGCCGCACCTTCGAGCAGTTCGCGCGCACGTTCCCGCAGCACCGTCTGGCCGACGATGCGCTGTGGCGCGCGGCAAAGGCGGCGGAGCGGGAGGAGGACTTCCAGCGGGCCGAGAACCTCTACGAGCGCCTCGTGGAGGCCTGCCCGCAGAGCAGCCTGCGCGACGAGGCCGCCTGGTGCGCCGCGTTCATGCGCTACTGCCGCGGGGAGTACCGCGAGGCCCTGGCCCGCTTCGTGGCGCTGGCGCCGACCGCCCGCGAGGCGCACCTGCTGGACCAGAACCTCTTCTGGGCCGGAAAGGCCGCCGAGAAGCTGGGCATGGAGGATCAGGCGCACAGCTTCTACCAGCGCGTGGCCGCCACCTTCCCGCGCTCGTACTACGCCACCCGAGCGGTGGCCCTCGGGCACGGGATGCCGCCGGCGCTCGGGGGTGGCCCTGGCGCCTGGCGGGCCACGCGGCCGCCGGCCGTGCCCGGCGCAGCCGGCCGCGACGCAGTGCGGCGCGCGGACTGCCTGGCGGCGATCGGCATGCGCCAGCTGGCGTGCCGCGAGCTGGCGGTCGCGACCGACCGCGACGACGCCGACGTGCACACGCTGGCTGCCGCGCGGGACCGGTACGAGGCCTGGGGGCTGCTGGACCTGGCCCTCCGCCTGTCGACCCGCATCGTGGCGGCCACCGGAAGCCGGGACATCGGCCAGCTGTACCCCGCCTACTACTGGGACCAGACAGCCGCTGCGGCCGCCGCCGCCGGCCTCGACCCCCACCTGGCGCTGGCGGTGATGCGCCAGGAGAGCTCGTTCAACCCTGCGGCCGTGTCGCCGGCGGGGGCGCTCGGACTCATGCAGCTGATGCCCCAGACTGCTGCCGTGCTCGGCGAACGCCTGGGGCTCGGACAGCTCTCGCCGGAGCGTCTTCTCGACCCCGGCCTGTCCATCCTGCTGGGAAGCCACTATCTTGGCGAGCAGTTGCGGGCCCTGGAGGCGGAGGCAGGAGCGCCGCTGGCCGTGGAGCTGGCCGTGGCCGCGTACAATGCCGGTCCCGACAAGGTCCGGCTGTGGCTGCAGCGTCTGCCCGCAGCAGACCCGGAGGCGTTCGTCGAGCGCATCCCCTACCACGAGACGCGCAAGTACGTCAAGCTGGTGATGCGCAGCTACACCATCTACAAGGCGCTGGGCGATGGCTGAACACGGCAAGGAGAGCTCGGACAGGCGCGCGCGCGCCGCCGAGGACATCTTCACGCTCGTCTCGATACTGACGCTGTGGCCCGTGATCCTGCGCTGGCACCACCCGGCCTTCCAGTACGCGCTGTACGCGGCGCTGGTCGGCCTGCTGGCCATCCTGGTGCGCCGCATCCGGCGCTTCGCCAGGACGCTGCCAGGACGCGACGGCTGAGCGCCGCCCCGCTGGCGGCAGGGGCGCCGGCCGCGGTGCCGTCCCCGTCGTCACCTCTGCCTCCCCGCCCGCTCCAGGACCAGCACCAGAACAGCGCCCGCAAGCATCAGGCCGAGACTCGCCACCACCTCCGCGCTGTACACAGCGGGCCACACGCAGGCATCGCGGAGCACGACCACCTTGCCGGCCACCAGGCGTTGCGCGAGCACCTGCCGGAAGGGCCACACCTTCTGCATCGATCCCAGCATGAGGCCCACCAGCGCCGCCATCGTGGGGCCGTGGAAACGCGCCAGCAGCAGCTTGAGCAGGCGCGAGAAGGCCAGCAGGCCGGCAGCGCAGCCGGCCGCGAACGCCGCCAAGACGTCCAGCCGAAGCGCGTCGATGGCGGCGAAGACCTGCTGGTACTTGCCCAGGACGACCAGCATGAAGGAACCGCTGATCCCCGGCAGGATCATCGCGACGATGGCCACTGCTCCCGCCAGGAAGAACTTGTGGAGCTCGGTGCCGGTCTCCATCGGCACGAGCATGGTGCTGCCCAGGCCGGCCGCCGCGCCCGCCGCCAGGCACAGCCCGTGCGGCCATCGCCAGCGGCCGATCTGACGCCCCACGAAGGCCGCGCTGGCGAGGATCAGCCCGGTGAAGAAGCCCCACACGGGCTGGGGATGGTGGGCGAGCAGGTAGGTGATCAGCCGGGACAGGCTCAGCACCGCCGTGCCGATGCCGGCCAGCAGCGGCAGCAGGAAGCCCGCGTTGGCGCGCCGCAGCCCGGCCCGCCAGCGCCGCCCCAGCAGCAGGCGACCCACCTCCGTGTCGATGGCCGCGATCGCGCCCACCAGCTCGTCGTAGATGCCCGTGATCAGGGCCACCGTGCCGCCGGACACACCCGGGATCACGTCCGCCGCACCCATGCAGACGCCGCGCAGGAACAGCCCTGCGGCGCGCTGCCGCCACCCAGTCTTCGGCGCGCTCACGTCCTCCTGCTCCTCGCGGCCCCGGCGCGGCCCCGGCGCGCGGCCGCGGCAGCGCGGTCCGGCCCCACGGCCGGTTCGTCGCCCAGCCGCGCGATGAGCTTGCGGTCGGCCCGCGCCATGGCGAACTCGCCCAGCTCGGACCAGCGGACCCAGCGCCAGTCCGCACAGCCCAGCGCCCGCGGCCGGCCGCCGAGCCAGACCGCGCGGAAGGCGTGCAGCGTGATGGACAGGTG
>CAZPXM010000222.1:0-3863 GCA_964591015.1 uncultured Gemmatimonadaceae bacterium | reverse complement strand
CTGGACCTGCCCGCCGCCGCGGCCGCCGGCGCGACGGACCGGACGTAGGCGGCCGTCCGCCGGCGTGGCGCTGCGGTTCGGCGCGGTTCGCGACAAGGGTATAGCCCATGGATGCCGAGGGTTTTCTGCGGCAGCTCCGGGAGCATCCCGCCTACGCCGGCCAGGTGGTCCACGTCGAAGCGCTGCCTGCGCGGCCGCCGCGCCATGGCGAGCTGGACGCCGATCTGCCGGCGCCTCTGGCGGCGGCGCTGGCCGCCGCGGGCATCCACAACCTGTACGTGCACCAGGCCGCGGCGCTGGCAGCAGCCCGCCGCGGCGCCAGCTTCGTGGTGGTCACCGGCACGGCGAGCGGCAAGACGCTGTGCTACCTGCTGCCGGTCGGCGAGCGACTGCTGGCCGACGGCGCCAGCACCGCGCTCTTCGTCTACCCCACGAAGGCCCTCGCGCAGGATCAGTGGCGCGCTCTGCAGCGATTCGCCGGCGGCCTGGGCGCGGCGGCCGCCTGCGGGACCTATGACGGCGACACCTCCCAGCACCAGCGGCGAGCCCTGCGCGACAGGGGACGTCTGGTGCTGACCAATCCCGACATGCTTCATCAGGGCATCCTGCCCCAGCATCCACGCTGGAGCCGGTTCTTCGCCAACCTTGCCTACGTGGTCATCGACGAGGTGCACACCTACCGTGGCGTGTTCGGCTCGCACCTGGCCAACGTCGTGCGGCGGCTCCGCCGCGTGTGCGCCCACTATGGCAGCGCGCCGCGGTTCATCTGCTCCTCCGCGACCATCGCCAACCCGCAGGAGCACGCCGGGGGCATCTGTGGGGTCCCGATGGAGCTGATCGCCGACGACGGTTCGCCGCGGGGACCCAAGCACGTGGTGCTGTGGAACCCGCCGCTGCTGGGCGGCCAGGACGCGCGGCTGGCCGCCAGCGGCGAGCGCCGCAGCGGGCTGGGAGAGGCCGCGCACCTGATGGCGACGCTCGTGCGCCGCGAGATCCAGACGATCGCCTTCGTGCGCACGCGGCTGGCCGCCGAGCTGCTGGCGCGCCAGTGCCGCGAGCGGCTGCAGGGCGCCAGCCCCCGGCTGGCCGAACGAGTCCACGCCTACCGCGGCGGCTATCTGCCCGAGGAGCGCCGGCGCCTCGAACGGGCGCTGGCTGCCAAGGAGGTCCTGGGCGTGGCCAGCACGAACGCGCTCGAGCTGGGGATCGACATCGGCAGCATGGAAGCCGCGCTACTGGTCGGCTACCCCGGGACGATCGCCAGTCTCTGGCAGCAGGCGGGCAGGGCCGGCCGCACGGCCACGGGCTCGCTGGTCGTCCTCATCGCGCAGAACGCGCCCGTTGACCAGTACCTCATGCAGCACCCCGGCTATCTGCTGGCGCAGAACCCCGAGACCGCCGTCATCGATCCGGACAATCCGCACATCGCGATCGGCCATCTGCAGTGTGCCGCGCACGAACTGCCGCTGGCCGATGCGGAGATCGCCTCGTTCGGCCCCGATGCGCGTACCGTCTGCGAGCTGCTGGCCGAAGAGCAGCGCCTGTGCCGCATCCAGGACCAGTGGTTCTACTCGTCCGCCGGCTACCCGGCCAGCAGCGTCGACCTGCGCACCCTGGCTGGCGGGGTGTTCACCATCCAGGACGCGTCGCCGCCGAACCAGGTCATCGGCATCATGGACGAGAGCAGCGCCCTGTCGCAGCTGCACACGCACGCCGTGTACCTGCACGCCGGCGAGACGTACTTCGTCGAGCGCCTGGATCTCGACCAGAAGGTGGCCTACGTGTCGCGCCAGGAGCTGGACTACTACACCCAGGCGGTGCAGGTGGCGGAGATCCGCATCCTCGAGCGGGAGGAGGAGCGGCAGACGCCTGCCGGCGTCCTCGGCTTCGGTACGGTGACCGTGACCACGCAGATTCCCATGTTCCGCAAGACCCGTTTCGGCGGCCGCGAGAGCCTGGGGTTCGAGACCCTCGACCTGCCCGCCCAGGAGCTGTCCACGGTCGCCTGCTGGTTCGTGCCGGCGCCGGCCCATCGCCAGGCGCTGGCAGCCCAGAACCTGGTCGTGGGCGAGGCCCTGACCGGCCTGGCCAATCTGCTCGTCGAGGTGGTGCCGCTGTTCCTGATGTGCGACCCCCAGGACATCGGCGCGGTGGTGGACGCGCGCAACCTGGGCACCGAGGCGCTGTTCGTGCACGACCGATACCCCGGCGGCATCGGCTACGCGGCGCGCTGCCTGGCGCGCTTCGAGGAGATCGCGCGCACCATGGCGCAGGCGATCCAGGCCTGCCCCTGCCAGTCCGGCTGCCCGTCGTGCGTCGGCGCGGCCGTGACGCCGGCCACGGCCACCGACCTGGATGCCTCGACGCGGGGTCGCATACCGGACAAGCGGGCTGCGCAGGTCCTGCTGGAGGCGATGCTCGCCAGCGCGGACGGCGGGCGCGCCGTCTGAGGGCGCAGAGCGGTTGGCGCGGCTCAGCGCATCAGCAGCAGGCTGAGCGCCATCGCCACCATGCCGGCAACCGTGCCCAGCACGCCGTCGTGCTCCTTGCCGAAGGCGCGGCTGGTCGGCAGCAGTTCGTCCACGCTGATGTAGACCATGATCCCCGCCACCGCCGCGAAGAGCACCCCCAACACCTGCGGCGGGAACGCGCTGCTGCCGTTGCCGATGAACAGGCGCAGCAGCACGTAGGCGGTCAGCGCGCCCACCGGCTCCGCCAGGCCGCTGGCCAGCGAATAGAGGAAGGAGACGCGGCGGTTGCCGGTGGCGTAGAAGATGGGCACCGAGACGCTGATGCCTTCCGGGATATTGTGGAGGGCGACGGCGATCGCGATGGCGCCGCCCACATTGGGGTCCTCCAGGGTCGCCAGGAAGGTGGCCAGGCCCTCGGGGAAGTTGTGGATCCCGATGGCCAGCGCGGTGAACAGACCCATGCGCAGCAGCCTGTCGGGGGCCACGCGGTGATCGTGGGCGCCGGGCTCGGTGGGCGTGGCCGGGTCGGCGATGTCGTCGAAGTCCGGCACGGGCGCGGCCACGTCGCCCAGGGGCGCCACCTCGCCCCTGCTGTGCGTCTCGTGCGGGTTGCGGGCCGAGGGGATGGCGGCGTCGATTACCCCGATCAGCGCGATGCCGGCGAAAAACGCCCCGGCATTGACCCACCCGCTCCAGTACTCCCCGTACGCCGCCGCCAGCGCCCGAGCGCCCTTGGCCAGGATCTCGACGAACGAGACGTAGAGCATGACGCCGGCGGAAAAGCCGGTGGCCACCGACAGGAATCGGTAATTGGTCCGCCGCGCGAAGAAGGCGATGCAACTGCCGATGCCGGTGGCCAGGCCGGCGAACGCCGTGAAAGCCAGCGCTATCCACACGTCTGCCATGCCAGCGCTCGCGAACGTGCACGGTGCGGGTAGCCGGCGCCGGCGGCCAGCCGCGAGCCCGAGGGCATCCGGGGCGGTTCCGCCGTGCGACCGCCGCCCGGCAGGCGGCGGGGGAAAGCGCCGCAGGTCGCCCGGCCGCGTGCAGGACGGGCCCAATGGTACAGGCCGGCCCGGCGGCGGTCAATCGACCGCGGCACGGAGGGGGCGAGGCCTCCGGCCGCGATCATCGCGCTGGTCGCCGCTGCGGGCTGGTCTGCCTGTCCATCGCCTTGCCCACGCAGCACCGCTGGGCGAACTTCTGGCGCGTGGCCGCCGGGGCGACCATCCTGCCGGGCTGCTCCTGCCTGGCGGTCCGGGCCGGCGGCCGGTGAGCGAGCGGACGATGCCGATGCCGCGGGTCCTCCGGTGCGGGGCTGCGGGGCTGGTGGGCGCGGCCCTGCTGTGGGGCTGCGTGGGCAACCCCTTCGGCGGCGGCGAGGCGCCTGCC
>CAZPXM010000221.1:0-4006 GCA_964591015.1 uncultured Gemmatimonadaceae bacterium | reverse complement strand
TCCGCGGCCTCGCGCTGGTGGCGGCCGTCGCGGGCGGCCTGTGGGGGGGCTGGGTCGCATGGGCCCGCCGGCACTCCCGCGTGTGGCTGGCCGACAGGCGCTGGGGCGTGCTGCTGGTCGGCACGGTCGGCTTCTGGCTGCTGTTCGCCTGGCGGGTGCCGGTGTTCGAGGCCTTGCCCGGCTGGTTCTGGCCGCTGCGACCGAAGCGGCCGCCCGGCGCCTGGCTCGTGCTGCCGTTGACCGTGGTGGGGGGGCTGGCGGCGGCTGCCGCGGTGCGGGCGCAGGTGCGTGCCCGTCTGGCGCTGGCGCTGTTGATCGCGGGCGGGTACCTGGCCCACCACGGTCTGGCACTGACCGAGGGGCGCGGCGCGCTGGCGGCGCGGATGACAGGCACGGGACACGCGGTGTTTGCGCGCACCGCGGTTGCGGGCCCCGACACGTGGTCGGTGATGACCCGGTACGACCGGCTGCTGGCAGACGGCGAGCTGCCCGGCTACTTCCACAGTACCAAGCCGCCCGGGCTGCAGGCCTGGATGAACTTGACCGCCGCTGCCAGCCGCTGGCTGTGGCCAGGCGCCGACCGCATGGCGGCCGTGGCGCGACTGGCAGCCATCGTCTTCCCGCTGCTCGGCGTCCTCACGCTGGTGCCGCTGTACGGGCTGGCGGGCCTGCTGCTGCCCCGCCGAGACGCTCTGGTCGCCGCCGTGCTGCTGCCGCTCGTCCCGAGCCTGGCCCTGATCCAGCTCCACGCCGACCAGTACATGAATCCGCTGCTGGGAACCAGCTTCGCGTATCTGTGCTGCCGCGGCCTGGAGCGGCGCGAGCCGTTCATCGCGGCGGCCGCAGGGGCGGTGCTGGTGCTCGGGCTGTGGTTCTCGTTTGCCGTGGGCGCGCTGGCGCCGCTGGCGCTGCTGGCCGCGTGGGGCGCAGCCCGACGGCACGGCTGGCACGCTGCCCTGAGCGGGCTGGCGGCGCTGGCGGCTGGCGCGGTTCTGGCGTACGGAGCGGGGCGCCTGGCGCTGGGGTACGACGCGCTCGCGCGGGGACGACAGGCCATGGCCGCGCACCGGCTGGCCAAGGGGGCAGCCGGGGGACCGGGCGACCGCGTCTACTTCGCGGGGCTCGACCTGCTCGAGTTCGCCGTCTGGTGCGGACCGCCGTTCGTCCTGCTCGTCGGCGCGGAGCTGTGGCGCGTGGTTCGCCGGCAGGCCTGGCGGGCCCCCACGCCGCTGGACGCGCTCTCGCTGTCCCTGGGCGCCATTCTGGCCATGCTGGCGCTGGGCAGCGGCACCGCCGGCGAGACGGCGCGCCTCTGGCTGTTCCTGACGCCGCTGGCTGCTGTCTCGGCTGCCCGGACGCTGGGGCGGCTGGCGCCGGGCCACAGGCGCGCGGCCGTCGGGCTGGTCGCGGCGCTGCAGTGGGGTACCGTGCTCGCGCTCAAGTTCTTCCAGGACTTCGTGTGAACGCCGCCGCCCGGGCCTGCCGGATACCGGCGCCTGGCGCGCTCCTCGCGACGCGCCGCCGTGCGCCGCGGCAGGCGGGCCGTGCGCCGCGACGCGCCCGCGGCCCACCTGTGGTGCGGCTGTGGTGCGCGTGACCCGGCGCATGCACGCGGCTCACGGGGCAGCCGCGAATGTGGCGGCTTCCAGCCGGAAGCCGCTGGTGTCGATCTCGCCGGCCCCGGTGGCAGGCCGCAGGCGCAGGTAGCAGATGCCGGCGCTGTAGCGCTGTCGCGCCAGCGGCCGCGCCTGTTCGCCCGCGATCCACCAGTCGCAGCGCTGTTCGGCCAGGTCCCAGGCGAGACGCACCGGCAGCGCCGCATCGGGCGCATTGCCGGCAAAGGGCAGCTCGGCGACGAACACCGCGGCCAGCCGGTCCTCCAGGTCGCACGGGGCGCTGAAGTGATCGGTCAGCACGATCTCGGCGGGAGCCGCACCCGGCCGGGGGCGCAGCACCAGGGTCAGCGCGCCGCGCTGGCTGGCCGGGAAGTTCCACACGGCCGTGGCCGGCCAGGCGGGCTCGGTCTTGCGCAGGCGCAGCGCGCGGCCCGGCCCGCCAGCCGCCATCGTCTCCCATTCCACCCCGCGCGTGCCGAAGAAGCTCCACTCCTCCGGCCTGGCGTCGAAGTCGGCCGCGTGCTCGGTCGCCAGCAGCCACGCCGGATCCAGCCGCGCGTGGGTCACCCGGCCGGCGCCCTGGCCCGAGACGAACAGCACCCGCCCGCTGGCCAGCGCGCAGGGGAAGGGATAGGCCGTGCCGTGGTCGCCGCTGGGCGGCGGCGGTTCCCAGGCCCGCGGGTCGCGGGCGACCTCGCGGCAGCCGCGCCAGGTGGCGCCGTGGTCGTCGGACAGGGCCGCGTGCAGCACCTGGCGTCCTCCGTAGGCGTACGGATAGCGCCGGCAGTCGTTCCACAGGAGCACCAGGCGGTCGCCGCCGAGGCGCACCAGCCCGGCGGGTGAGTCCGAGGAGAGGATCCCTGTCGGCCGCGGCAAGGACCATCCCACGCCATCCCGCGAGGTGGACTCCCAGAAGCGTCCCATCTGCGTCCGGATCAGCATCCAGATGGTGCCGTCGCCGCGCTCAACGACGACGGGCTCCACGGCTCCGTAGGCGGAGACGATGTCCGGGACCGGGGTGCGCAGCGAGCCGCTCTGCGTCCAGGTGAGGCCGCCGTCCGCCGAGCTCAGCACCGCGCTGTCGTACTGACCGACGAAGGTGAAGCTCTCGGGCCCGTCGCCGCGCGCCGCCCACGTTCGCGAGGTGAGGAACGAGAAGGGCAGCAGGATCCGGCCCGCTGCGGTCTGGATCGCCGAGTTGAGCGCGCCCGTGTACCCGATCCACAGGACGCGCGGCCGGCTCCACCGCCGGCGGCCGCCGAGCGAGCGCGCGTACCCGATGTCGATGCGCCGGCCGAGCAACTGGCCGACCAGCGGGCGCTCGCCCTCGCCGGCGCCGGCGGCATCGGCTGGCGCGCCGGCGTCGCCTTCCTGCGGGATCAGGAAGAACAGGTGGAACTCGTCCTCCTGGTCGACCAGCAGCAGGCCGAAGCTCCAGCAGCGCTGGGCCTCGTCCAGGGCCAGAAGTGGCTCGGGGGCCGTCCAGGTGTCGCCGTCGTCGTCAGACCAGCAGACCAGGATGCGGGCGCCGCGGCCCGCGGGGCGCTGGAACACGGCGGCCACGCGGCCCGAGCGCAGCAGCCCGAAGCGCGCGCCGTCGCCGGCGCCAGGGACCTCGATGCGAGTGGGTGGTCCGCCTGTGCTCATCGTTGCGCCTGTCGGGATACGGGGCTCGGGCGCGGCTCCCCGGCGCCGCAGCGGCACGGGCGCGGGGCGGCGCCGGCGCCCGCGCCGACGGCCGCGCGGCTCCGCGCCCCTGCCCATGCCTACCGCGAGGCCCACAGCATGGCCGGGCCGGTGATCCCGCCTGTGCCGATCTCGTGCAGCTCGTCCGCGCTGTTGGTGGTCCTCACGACGATCGTGTTGTCGGCGCCGCAGACGACCGCGTCCGTGGCGTCGAACTCCCAGCCGCGGCCGATGGGCGCGTCGCCCTGCTGCACCACGGGCAGCGGCTTGCCGTTGATCCAGGCGGCGGCGCGGTCGTCGACCCCGGCGAGCCACAGACAGATCCGGCGGCCGCGGAAGCGCGGCTCGAGGGGCGCGGTGGTGCGGTACCACAGATCGCCCCGGTAATAGCGCAGCCCCTGGCCGGACCACGACCGCGACCACGTGCGCAGCGGCAGCCAGGCCGCTGTCCCTGTCTCCGGCCGCCAGCAGCCGAGCGCCTCGCCGCCGCCCGCTGGATCCAGCAGACACATCCAGGTATCCGGCAGGCGGACGGCCAGCTCGTTGCCGCCGGTGACGCGCGCGTACCCCTCGCGCACCGGTGGCGCCCAGAACCGCGCCAGGAACGCGCCAGCCCAGCTCGGGTCCAGCGCCGGCGGCGTCGTGGCCGCGGCCGCGGGAAGCAGCTCGTTCTCGAGGCGCGCCAGCAGCGAGCTGGCGGTGGC
>CAZPXM010000220.1:0-4059 GCA_964591015.1 uncultured Gemmatimonadaceae bacterium | reverse complement strand
GACCCGCGCCAGCCGCCCGGAGCGCGCCGCACGGCGAGCAGGCGGGCCAGCTTGACGCCGCCGGGGCCGGGCGCGTATGCTTCGCGGCCGAGGGCCTGTCCGCCCGCCGCGGCCGCTACTCGCTTCCGGGGCACCCGCCCGACCATGTCACGCCCGCCCGAGTCTGCGGTGACTGCGAGACGCTCGTCCCGTCCGACGTCCGCCCTGTCTGCCTGGCGTGCCCGCGCCCGCGCCGGGCGCCGCATCGCGGTGGCGAGCGATGGGCGCGCGCCAGAGACGGGCGCCGGCACCCCTGGCGGGAGCGCCCCCAGGTGACCGGCAGCCAGGGCGCGCGCCACGGTCCGGCTGCCCCGATCACCGACCGCCAGAAGATGCGGCTGCTGCCGTGGGCCTACACGCACAGCGCCCTCAACAGCGTCTTCTCGGCGCTCACCCTCTTCGGCCCGGTCTTCATCCTCTTCCTCGACGAGCTGGGAATGCCCAAGGCGCGGATCGGCCTGGTGCTGTCCCTGCTTCCGTTCTCGGGACTGCTGGCGCCCTGCATCGCGGGTGCCGTGGCGCGGCTGGGCGTGAAGCGCGTGTTCATCGTCTGCTGGGGCCTGCGCAAGGTGGTGGCAGCCGTGCTGCTGGTGCTGCCCTGGTGCGTCCAGCGCCGCGGCGTGGACGCGGCCTTCCTCTTGCTCGCCGCCACCGTGGCCGCCTTCGCCCTGCTGCGGGCGGTCGCCGAGACCGCCTGGTACCCGTGGTTCCACGAGGTGGTGCCGCTGTCCTACCGGGGGCGCTTCAACGGCATCAACAACTTCGTCACCATGCTGGCCTCCAGCGTGGCGCTGGTCGGTTCGAGTTGGGTGCTGGCGCACGTGCAGGGACTCGAGCGGTTCACCTGGCTCATCGGCATCGGCGTGGTCTTTGGCCTGCTGTGCGTGCTGGCTGCCCTGCCCATTCCCGGCGGCGCCCCGTTGGCAGGCTCGCGCGCCGACAGTCCGGTCCCCGGGCGCATGCGACAGGCGATGGCCGACCGCCGCTTTCGCTGGTACCTCGTCTACGCGGCCCTGGCGATCGTGGCGCTCAACTCGATGCTGATGGCGTTCCTGCCGCTGTTCCTCAAGCAGCAGGTGCGGCTCAGCGAACGGCAGGTGATCCTGCTGCAGATCGCCGCGTACGTGACCGGGCTGCTGTCCAGCCAGGCCTGGGGCAGCGCGGCCGACCAGCGGGGCAGCCGCGCCGTGAGCGGCACCGCGCTGGGCGGCCTGACGTTGATCCCTCTCCTCTGGACCGTGATCCCGCGGGCCCACCCGTGGAGCTTGCCGCTGGCGGTGGCCATCACGGCAGGCGCAGGCCTGCTGCTGCCGGGCTGGTGGATCGGGGATCAGCGCCTGCTGTACGTGGAGATCGTGCCGCGCGACCGGCGCACCGAGTACATGGCGCTCTACTATGCGTGGATCGGGCTGGTGGGCGGCTGCGGGCCACTGCTGGCCGGCTGGCTGCTGGACCGACTGCGCAACCTGTCGGGCACGTGGGGCATCGTGAGCCTCGACCCGTACCTGCCGCTGTTCGTGCTGGCGGTGGTGCTGCTGGCGCTGGCCCAGCTCGCGTTGCGGCGGCTGCCCAACGCCACCGCCGCCGCGGCGCCCGCGCCCGCGCCGCCGGGGCGCGGCTAGCGCGGCCGATCGGCGGCCAGGGCCCGGTGCGCCGCCTGTCCCATCTGCTGCACCCCGGCCTGGAACATGCGGATCTCCGCGCCGTACCCCACGAACGTCACTCCCAGGCGCCGCAGTTCGGGCAGCACGGCCGGATCGGTGCAGTGACAGCCGGCGATCTTGCCCTGGCGACGGCAGGCGGCGGCCAGCCGCTCGGTCACCGCCATGACCTCCGGGTGAGTCACCCGACCCGGGTGCCCCAGCGCGATGCTCAGGTCGCCGGGCCCGAGGTACAGCATGTCCACGCCCGGCAGCGTCGCGATCTGCTCGAGCTGTGCCGCTGCCCCGGGCGTCTCGATCTGGATGATGGTCAACAAGGCGCTGTTGGCCGCGGCCATGTACGCGCCCATGTCCTTGGGCGTCTCGAAGTCCGTGTGTGGCCGGGTGAAGTGCGCCCCCCGTTTGCCCAGCGGCGGGTACTTGGACGAGGCCACCGCATCGGCCACCTGCTCCAGGTTCTCGCACATGGGCACCATGACGCCTGCGGCGCCCGCGTCCAGCACGCGCTTGATCTCGGCCCGCTCCGGCCCCGGCACCCGCACCAGCGGACACACCTGCCGGTGCTTGCCCGCCGCGATCAGGGCGGCCACCGCGGCCGGATCGAAGATCCCGTGCTCGGTGTCGATCACCATGAAGTCGAAGCCGCCCTGCTGCAGCACGCGCGGCACGGCCATTCCGGCCAGCTCGACCACGAAGGTGCCCAGCACCACCTCGCCCCCGCGCATGCGTTGGCGCAGGCGATTGACCAGTTCCATCACGCGATCCTCTCCCCGCCGCCCGCGGGCTCGGGTCCTGGTCTCTCCGCAGTTTGACGCCCGGGCGCGTTTCGCCCAGATTCCCTCCGCAACCTACCGCCCCCTGTCCGCATCGCCCAGGCGCCCCGCCCACGCCAGCGCCCGTTCGCGAGGTCCGTAGCTCGCGGGCCTGGAAAGGAGAGCCCCCGATGCCAGCCGCCAAGAAGAAGCGAGTGAACTTCGCGCTGCACGCGCCGGAAGCCAGTCAGGTCAGCGTGGCCGGCACGTTCAACGACTGGGATCCGGCCGCCCGCCCCATGAAGCGCGACAAGAACGGAGTCTGGCGCACGTGGATGGCCCTGCCCTCCGGCGAGTACCAGTACCTGTTCGTCGTGGACAGCGCCTGGCGCGACGATCCGGCCTGCCCCCAACGCGTGCCGAACCCCTACGGCTCCCACAACTGCGTGCTGTGCGTCTGACGGCAGTCCCGGAGGCCGATCGCCCGGCGGCGGGCAGGCCCGCTCCCGGGCCCCGCCGGCACCGGCGGACGCCTCAGTTGCGCTCGCTCCACAACTGCTCCCCGAGCGCCTCCATCCGTGCCGCGGCCGCCAGCACCTCCTCGCCGAGTCCGGGGGGCAGTTGCCCCACGTCGACCTCGGCAAGGCCAGCGGGCAGGCTGGCCGACGCACTCGTCCAGCAGCCTTCGTGCAGGTACCAGCGGAGCACGCCGCTGCTCCGCGGCACGCGGAGATAGTACTGGCCGCTCGCGTCCCGGTAGATGGCAAGCTGCACTGTGGGCACCTCGCACGTGAAGCGCGCGTCCGGAGCGCTCCAGGAAGGGCGAGCCCTGGCCCCATCAGCGCCAGGACCGGCGCGCGTAGAGAGCGCGGGCGGATGGTACTGCCGCACGTTGACCGCGTCAAACCCGGCGCGGTGCCCAGCCGCAGCCGGCGCGGCGCGCGGGCCGCGGCGCGCGGGCCGCGGCGCGCGGGCCGCCCTGCGCCCACGGTGGCGGCAGGCTATCTTTGGCCAGCGGCACGCCCGCGCTGCGCCTGCGCCCGCACGGCGCGGGGCGCGGGCGCTAGGCTACTGGAGGCAGACCTCATGCAGGCGGACAGAGTCGGGGGCCCGGCGGACATCGGCCTCATCGGCCTGGCGGTGATGGGCGAGAACCTCGCGCTGAACATGGCCGCCCACGGGTACACGGTGGCCGTGTACAACCGCACCGTCGCGCGCGTGGACGAGTTCGCGGCAGGACGGGCGCGCGGCCGCTCCATCCGCGGGTGCCACTCGCTGGCGGAGCTGGTCGCGGCCCTGGCGCGGCCTCGCCGCATCATGATGATGGTGCAGGCCGGCAAGGCGGTGGACGCGGTCATCGACTCCCTGGCGCCCCTGCTGGCGCCGGGGGACATCCTCATCGACGGAGGCAACTCCCACTATGCGGACACCGCCCGCCGCTGCGACGAGCAGGCCGCGCGCGGCCTGCTCTACGTCGGCACGGGAGTCTCCGGCGGCGAGGAGGGGGCGCTCACCGGACCGAGCATCATGCCGGGCGGCCATCCGGCGGCCTGGCCGCACGTGCGGCCGATCCTCCAGGCCATCGCTGCCAAGGTGGACGACGGCAC
>CAZPXM010000219.1:0-4074 GCA_964591015.1 uncultured Gemmatimonadaceae bacterium | reverse complement strand
CCACGAAGGCGCCCTCGGTGCGGTGCAGGTGAGGCCACAGGCGCGCGCAGCGGGCCAGGGCCGGCGGGTACTGGGCAGCGAGCGCCGCCGGCAGCGGCGGCTCATCCGTGGCCCGGACCGGCAGGATCTCCACCAGGTGGGCCTGGCGGCGCAACAGGGCGGCCAGGACCTCTTCGTTCTCCTCCGTCGACAGCGAGCACGTGGAGTAGACCAGCTCGCCGCCCGGCCGCAGCATGTGCAGGGCGGCGCGCAGCAGGCCGAGCTGGGCCTCGGCGCGCTTGCGCGCATCGCCGACGGACCAGTAGCCCAGCATGGCCTCGCTCTTGCAGAGGATGCCGTCGCCGCTGCACGGGGCATCGAGCAGCACGCGGTCGAAGAAGTTGTGGAAGTAGCGGGCCAGCTTCTGCCCGAGGCTCTTCAGCACCACGGCGTTCGCCACGCCGCAGCGTTCGAGCTGGCCCACCAGCGCCGGCACGCGCTGGCGGGCAGGCTCGTTGGCGACGAGCAGACCCTGGTTGGCCATGCAGGCGGCGATGTGCGTGGCCTTGCCGCCGGGCGCCGCGCACAGGTCCAGCACGCGCTGGCCGGGCTCGGGCGCCAGCGCCTCGACGGCCAGCATCGGCGCCGCGCCCTGGCTGTAGAACAGCCCGAGCGCGTACTCCAGCGTCTGCCCCAGCGGCACCGTGCAGCCGGGCAGCATGTACCCATCCGGACACCACGGCACGGGCACGACGCCGCAGTCGGCAGACCAGCGCAGCGCGTCGGGTGGCTCGGCGGCCGCTGGCGCGCCCGCATCGGGGTGCGGCGGCGCGCCCCTGCACGCGCGCGCGGCCAGCGCCGCGGCCAGCAGGCGCGCCTGCGGCACCAGGCTGTTGACGCGCAGCGAGGGGGCGGGCGGCATCTCCATCGCGGCGCGAAACGCCTCTGCCTGCCCCGGGTCGGGCAGCAGCCGCTCCAGGTGCGCCAGCAGCCTGTGGCGGGTCTGCTCGCGAGCAGCCCGGTCTTTGCGTGCCGCTCTGGGCGTCTCGTTATTCATGGGCCCCCGCGCCTGCTGCATGAGCACGCCGTTCAAGTGTAGAACAGGGGGACAGATAGGCAAGGAGCATGGGTGAGAGGCCGGTGCCCGACGAGCCCGCGTACATCGTCAGCGATCTGCACCTGGGATCCGAGTTCTTCTACCGCGAGTGCTTCCTGGCCTGGCTGCGGCAGTTGCCTGCGGGCGCGCGCCTGATCCTCAACGGTGACGTCATCGACGACCCCACCGAACAGCTGCCGCCGGCGCATGCCGCCGTGCTCCGCGAGCTGGCAGCGGCGGCCGCCCAGCGACCGGTCGTCTGGGTGCGGGGCAACCATGACGACGGCGAGCGCCATCCCGGCAACAGCGGGATGCAGTTCGTCGATCACTGGCTGATTCCCGGCCAGGTGCTGGTCATGCACGGCGACTTCCTGGACGACGTCATGCCGCGGCACGAGGCGTTCAAGTGGGTGTTCCGTCGCCTGCACGCGCTGCGCCTGCTGCTGGGGGCACGGCGGGTGCACGTGGCCGAGTACGCCAAGCGCTGGCGGCTGCTGTACGACGTGCTCGACCGCCACGTGGCCCGCAACGCGGCGCGGCGGGCCCGCGAGCTGGGCTGCCCGACCATCGTGTGCGGGCACACGCACGCGGTCACGGATCGCCTGATCGAGGGCGTGCGGTACGTGAACACGGGAGCGTGGACCGAGAAGCCGTTGTGCTACGCCGTGGCCGGGCCTGACGGCGTGCGCCTGGAGGAGTTCGATGGCGGTGCGGTCCGCTAGTTCCAGCGCCTGCCGCGCGCGGGTGGTCCGGACAGCCGCGGCCGGCTCCGGCGCCCGGCGGCGCGCGCGCGCGCCCGCCGCGCTGCTGCTGGCAGCCGCCTGCTGGGGCGCGCGGTGCGCCATGGCCGCGGGCGCCGAGTCCTTCGCCTGGCCGATCGGCCTCCAGCCGGCGCTGACCGCCACGTTCGGCGAGACGCGCCCGAGCGCGCTGCACGCCGGCATCGACGTGAAGACCTGGGGCCGCCGGGGCTACGCGGTGCGCGCCCTGGCTGGCGGGCACATCGTGCGGCTGCGCACCTCGCCGTGGGGATACGGCCGGGCGGTGTACCAGCAACTGGCCGATGGCCGCACCATGGTGTTCGCCCACCTGGACCGATTCGCGCCGCGGCTGGCTGCCCGCGTGGAGGCGGCGCAGGAGGAGGCGCAGACCTACAGCGTGGACCTGTGGCTGGCTCCCGGCGAGCTGCCCGTCAGCCGCGGCGACACGCTCGCCTGGACCGGCGCCAGCGGCACCGGCGCGCCGCATCTGCACCTGGAGTTGCGGGACGCGAACAACCAGCCCATCAACCCGCTGCTGCACGGCTTCTCGGTGCCCGACTCCCGGGCGCCGGCGCTGCAGGCGGTGGCGCTGCTGCCGTTCGGGGCGGCCAGCCTCGTCGACGGCGGCCACGAGCCGGTGCTGCTCGAGCTGGTGTGGGACGGCGCGCGCGGCGTGTTCGCCGCCGGCCGCGCGCCCGTGGTGAGCGGTCGCGTGGGCGTGGCGGTACTGGCGTACGACCGGGGCGACAGCGCCGCCAACGAGCTGGCGCCGTTCAGCCTCGAGTTGTGCGTGGACGGCGCCTCGGTGTTCCGCAGCGAGTTCACCTGCTTCTCCTACGACGACACCCACCAGGTGACGCTGGACCGCACGTACCTGCGCCGCGGCGGCAAGCGCGCTGCCTTCTTCAACCTGTTCGTGCAGCCGGGCAACCGCCTCCGGTTCTACCGCACCGGGCCCACCGCGGGGCTGCTGGTGCACGAGCCGGAGGCGGCGGCGGAGCAGCCGGGCGCCGGCACCGCGCCGGCGGGCCGTCTGGGTCCTGGCCCGCACGAGCTGGAGTTGCGCGCGGGGGATGTGGCTGGCAACCGCAGCGTGGGGCGAGTGCGCGTCGTCGCGGCGCCGCCGCCGCAGGGGGCGCCGGCACCGGGCGCGCCGCAGGAGAGCGGGGGAGTGGAGCTGGCCGCCGTTGCGCCGGGCGGGGCGGCGGCCGCCGGGCAGGAGCCGGCAGATCTGGCGCCGCTGGCGTTGCGCCAGCGCGTCCACCGCGATTTCGTCGAGCTGGTCATCGAGCCGGACGCGCCCCTGGCGGCCCCGCCGCGCGCGTGCGTCGAGGAGCGCGGGGAGTGCCTGCCGGTGCGCCAGACCGGCGCGCAGGAGTACCGGGCCGTCGTGGTGCTGGACGCTGGTGGGCCGCCCGCCGTGACGGTGGCGGTGGCGGCGCAGACTGCGGCGGGCGCGCGTCTCGGCGGGCGGGTCGAGCTGAGCCAGCGTGCGGCGCGGCCGGGCGAGGCGCGCACCCTGGTCTTCGGCGCGGGCGAGGCCCGGCTCGCGTTCGCGGCGAACTCGGCGTACGAGGAGCTCTTCCCGCAGTGGGAGCCCTTCGTCCCGCGCGGCACCGGCGCGCTGCAGCCCGTGGGTTCGGGCCACGCGTTCGCGCCGACGGACGCCAGCTTCGACGAGCGGGTCACCGTGGCGCTGGCCTATCCGCCCGGCACGCCCCAGCCCCGGCAGCTGGCCGTGTTCGCGGCCGACGACAGCGGCCGCTGGTCCTTTCTGGGCAACGACCTGGACGCGGACAGCTGCATCGTGCGGGCCCGGGTGCGGCGCCTGACCCGGGTGGCCCTGTTGCGCGACGACGTGCCCCCGCGGCTCGGCGCCCTGCAGCCGGCGGCCGGCGCCCACATCCGCCAGCGCGCGCCGCGGCTGCAGGCGCAGCTCGACGATCAGGGCACGGGTATCGGCCGGGAGCAGGACATCCGCATGGAGCTGGACGGCAGGCCGGTGATCTGCGAGTACGATCCCGACGAGCGGCTGGTGTTCCATCAGGTGCGCCGGCCACTGGCGCCAGGGGCGCACGACCTGCGCGTGAGCGTGGCCGACCTGGCCGGCAACCGGGCGGTCCAGGTGGCGCGCTTCTGGGTCGAGTAGCGGGCTGCGCGCGCCGCGAATGCGCGCGTTCCCGCGCCCCCGTTGCTTGCGTTTCCGCGCCGCCACGCCCCCCGGCACCGTCGCGGCCT
>CAZPXM010000218.1:0-4195 GCA_964591015.1 uncultured Gemmatimonadaceae bacterium | reverse complement strand
ATCCAGTACGGGGTCCGGTACGCATAGCACAGCGCCACGTCGGCCAGGCGCGCGCGGTAGTCGATGTACAGGTCGACGTTCTCGATCAGATCGACCAGCGTGGCGACGACCACGAGGCCGGCGATGCTCAGACCCACGCACAAGCCGAACCGCCGCGCCACGTACGCATCGAGCAGCCGCACGCCCTTCACCGCCCCGCCCTCCGGTGGAGAGGCGCCAGCCACGGCCGGTCCGTGGCCGTCCGGTGCGCCAGGTAGAGCCCGAGCCCGCCGAACAGCAGATTGGGCGCCCACATCGACACGGCCGGGTCGACGAATCCCCGGTCGGCCAGTTCCTCGCCGCCGATCAGAAACATCCAGTAGACCCAGAAGAATGCCAGGCTGATGCCGATGGATACGGCCACGCCGCGGCCCCGGATCGCCGTGCCCAGCGGCGCGCCGGCGAGGACGAACACCAGGCACGCCACGGGGATCGAGAACTTCTTGTGGATCTCGACGCGAAACTGGCTGATCCGGCGGCGACGGGCCTCGTTGAGGCGCTGGTGTCGCTCGATCTCCGCGCGCACGCGGTCGCCCTCGGCCAGCAGTCTCTCGCCGTCGCGCAGGCTGGCGGCAGCCTCCAGTTCCTGGAGGTACGCAGCCACCAGCGAGTCCATAGAGAGGTCGCTGGCGCGGACCTCCTCGGCGCGCTGGCGCACGGCGGCGCGCATGGCGCCGATGTTCATCTCCCGGTCGCTGCGGTACGAGGAGTCGCGCAGCCGGAAGGCGCGCTCTGGATCGTCGATGTGAAGCACCTGGCGCGCAAAGGTGGCGTGCGCCACCCGCCCGGGGTCGTCGGCATTGGCCCGGAGCCACTCGCCGTCCTCGAGCCACAGCCGCATGCGGGCGCCGTCCTCGAGCAGCTCCAGTCGGCCGGAACGGGCATGTAGCGAGAACAGGGGACCGGTGCCGCGCGTGTCGAAGACGGTGATATCGCCCAGCCTGTTGGCCGCGCGATCCACGCGCCGGACGAGCAGGCTGTAGGAGCCGATGTCCTGCACGACGACGCCCTCGATCTGCTTGAGCACCACCGCGGCCTTGCGCCGTCGCAGCCCGGTCGCCAGGTTGCGCGCCCTGAGGTTCCAGTCAGGCAGCACCAGGTCGTTGAACAGGACCATCAGCACGCTCAGCAAGCCAGCGGCCGCCAGCACGGGCGCCAGCAGCTGGTGGAAGCCCACGCCGCAGGCCTTGGCAGCCAGAACCTCGTTGTCGGCGGCCAGGCGGGCGAAGGCCATCAGGACGGCCACGAGCACGGCCATCGGCACTGCCAGGGCGACGATCCACGCCAGGTTGTAGAACAACAACTGCGCGGCCAGTCCCGGCGTCACGCCCTTGCTGAGAACCTGATCCATCGCCTGCAGCAGGACGTCCATCAGCAGCACGAACACGACCAGCAGCACCGCCAGGAGGAACGGGCCGGCGTGCTCCCTCAGGACATAGCGGGCGAGAACGCTCACGGGAAGAGCCGTCGTGGGTAGGTGCGGCGCCAGCGGCGTGTGCTCCAGGTGTCAGCCGGCCGGGTCCGGCTGTCCACGGCGCCTTGCCCCGGCGCATCCTCCAGCACCCGGCGCCGCGGGCGGAACGCGGGTAAATATACGACCCCCCGACCCGCCCGCGTTGTCGTGCGCAGGGCTGCCGTCCTCGCCGGCATGATCGTTGCATGCGGGCGACGCGTGGCGAGACGCCTCGGAGCGGTGTCGCCCGCGGAACCCCGGCGACGGCCGGCCGTCCACTAGCAGCAGAAGCACCCGAGAGGACCGCCGCAGGCCTCTTGAGCCAGGTGGGCACCGGCCCTATGTTATCCGCCGCCCGCGCCGCTCGCGCTCGCGCAGGTCTGCTGTCCGCGGGCGCGGCCTGGCGCCGGCGCCCGCCCATCGCGCCTTGGTGAGTGCTCGCTACCCACGTCCGCGGCAGGAGGGCTTCGTCGGTCCAGCCATGGCACAGCAGGAGCGGTGCCGACGGGCCCGCGCGCCGGGTGGTCGCCCGCTCTGCCACGGGTACCCCGCTTCACCTTCGGGCTCGATGCGCGTCCAGACCCAGACGGCTCCGATCGTCCAGCTGCTCGCTCGCCTTCCTGCGGCCTCGGGCCTGGCCGCCTGCGTGGCCCTGGTGCTGCTGCTCGCTCCCGGCAGCAGCGCGGGAGCGCCGCCGAGCTTCCGGGGGCCGCTGTTCGTCGGACCCCTGGCGGAGAGCTTCGCGCCAGCGGCGGCGGCCACCGGTCTGCGCCCTGGTCGCCCGCTCGTGCCACTGGCCGAACAGGGCCTCGTCGAGCAGCGCACGCGCCGCGACTCCACCGGCGTAGTGGTCCAGCGGTACGTGGGGGGCTTCCCGCACGGACCCATGCTCGTGCTGACCTCCGAGGACTACCTGCGCCTGAGCTACGCGCAGCAGCGGCAGGAGGGATGGGAGCAGCGCGTCCGCAGCCAGCTCCGCAGCGCCACGGCGCAGCAGCTGCGAGGCGACGGCAACCGCTTCACGTGGACCGTGCCGTTTCCCGAGTCCAGGACCCTGCGCAGGATCATCGGGGACGAGGGGCCGAGCCTCAGCCTGAACGGCCATCGAACCATCATCATCGCCGGCAAGAGCGAGTGGACCGAGGGCGAGGTGCGCACCGCCGCCAGCCGGCCCTCGAAGTTCCCGTCGCTGAGCATGGATCAGCAGTCCCAGTTCACCGTGGAAGGCAAGGTAGGCGAGCTGATCGACATCCGCATCCAGCAGGACACCGAGAGCGGGTGGACGACCACCAGCAGCACCTACGGCGATCAGGGCGCGAACCTGATCAAGCTCGACTACAAGGGCGACGAGGACGCCATCTTCCAGGAGGTCCAGGCGGGCAACACGACCCTCGAACTGCCGTCGACCCGGTTCGTGGGCTTCCGGCAGCAGAACAAGGGTCTGTTCGGCGTGCGCACGCGCGGCCGCCTGGGACCGCTGGGCTTGACGGCGATCGCCAGCCACGAGAAGAGCCAGAGCAACCGCAAGACGTTCCGCGGGGGGGTCTCGGTCGACACGACGCAGATCCGGGACTACGCCTACCTGAGCAACACGTACTTCTTCCTCGACGAGTTCTACCGCGCCAGCCTGACCGATTTCCGCGCCGTGACCACGGGCACGCCGCTCGATCCGCGCGACTACGTCGACGCGTCCACGCTCGAGGTGTACGTCAACGACTACAGCACGATGAACGACGCCGAGACGCTGGCCAAGGAGGGCATCGCCTGGGCCGATCTGGACGATCGGCGCGAGATGACCGGCTGGGTCGAGCGGGGGACCTGGCACCGGCTGGATCCGGACGATGACTACGCCCTGGTCAGCGAACTCGGCTACATCATCCTCCGGCAGGCCGTGCAGGACCGCCATGCGCTGGCGGTGATCTACCGGACCAGGGGCGGCCGCGAGTTCGGGTCGCGCCAGGGGGAAGCGATGACGCTCAAGCTGCTGAAGGCCCGGGACGCGCGTCCCGACTTCCCCACGTGGAATCTGATGTGGAAGAACGTGTACCGCATCGGCAGCAGCTACGGCACCGGCGCCAAGTTCGACCCGGCCACGCTGCGGGTGAACATCCTCAAGGAGGTGCCCGGCAAGGAGCCGCAGGTGGCCGAGGGCGGCCGTCCCTACATCCAGATCATGGGTCTGGATCAGCGCGGCCGCGACCCGAACAGCCCCGCCGATCGCCTCATCGACGCCGACTACATCGGGCTGGACAAGTGGCGGGGCCACCTGATCTTCCCCGACCAGACGCCGTTCGCCCCGCAGCACCCGGCCTACAGCGATCTGGCCGAACCGGTGCCGACGATCTACACCAGCCGGCAGCAGAGCGAGCTGCTGGCCGCCAGCCGCTACATCATCGAGGTGGTGTCCAGCTCGGGGCAGCAGCGCATCAGCCTGGGCGGCGCCCTGGGCGGCGTGAAGACCGAGAGCGTCGAGGTCTCCCTCAACGGGCGGCAGCTGCAGCGCGGGGCCGACTACAACGTCGACTTCGTCGGCAACGTGGCCTTCCTCGGCGCGGTGGCCGCCGAGGTCGCCGATCCGGCTGCCGATCTGGAGATCACCTACGAGACCGAGGACATCCTGGGGCTGGGAAGCCAGCAGAAGACGTTGCTCGGCCTGCGCACCGAGTACGAGCTGGGCAGCCTCGTGGTCGCGGCTCTCTTCCC
>CAZPXM010000217.1:0-4225 GCA_964591015.1 uncultured Gemmatimonadaceae bacterium | reverse complement strand
CACAGCGGACGCCGGCGCGGCCCTCGCGCTCAGGCGAGCCCGTACTGTCTCATCCTGCGCCCGACGGTGGTGCGATCGATCCCCAGCTCGCGCGCCGCGGCCTGCCTGTTGCCGCCCGCACGGGCCAGGGCGGCGACGATGGCGTTGCGCTCGGCCGCGGCGACGATGTCCGCTAGGGTCGCCGGCGCCGGCGACAGCGGCAGGTCTGCGGCTGCCGCGGCCACATCCTCCAGCCCCAGGAGCGCCCCGGTGGGGCTGTGCACGAGCGCGCGCTCCAGACAATTGCGCAACTGGCGCACGTTGCCCGGCCAGGGCGCCGCGCGCAGCCAGTCCAGCGCCGCGGCCGTCAGCCCGGGACAGGGCCGCTCGGAACGCCGCGCGGCCTGCGCCACCAGCTCCAGAGCCAGGGCCGGAATGTCTTCGGGCCGCTCGCGCAATGGCGGCACGCGCAGGCGGTACACGGCCAGCCGATAGTACAGATCCTGGCGGAACCGGCCGTCGGCGACCTGCCTCTCCAGGTCGGCGTTGGTGGCCGCCAGCACGCGCGCGTTCACCTCGATCTCCTGCTGCCCTCCCACCCGGGTGATCCTCCCGGACTCCAGCACGCGCAGCAGTTGGGGTTGCAGGGCCAGCGGCAGCGAGTCGATCTCGTCCAGGAACAGCGTCCCGTCCCTGGCCTGCTCGAACACGCCGATGTGCCGCGCCAGCGCGCCGGTGAAGGCGCCCCGCTCGTGGCCGAACAGCGTGCTCTCGGCCAGGCCCTGCGGGATCGCGCCGCAGTTGAACCGCACCAGCCGTCCCGGCCGTCCCGAGGCCTTGTGCAGCCCCGTCGCGACCAGCTCCTTGCCGGTGCCGGTCTCGCCGACGATGAGCACGGTGAGCGGCTGGGCGGCCGCGGCAGCCATGTCGCGCTTGAGATGGCGCATGGCGGGCGACTGCCCGACGATCTCGGGGAACGCGTCGTCGGCGGCAGCCAGCGCCCGGCGCTGGTATTCGGCGCGCAGGTCCCGGACGTGCGCGTCGATGGCCTCCTGGACCAGCACGAGCGCCTCCGGGTCGTACCGGCCCGGCGCCGCGAACTCCACGAGGTGGCCGACGCGGCACAGCGGCAGCTCGGCCAGCTCCACGTCCACGTCGCAGTGCCGCAGGGGCCGGCGCTGCTCGCCCTGGCCGAGGCACAGCGGCTCCCAGGCGCCGTCGGCTCCCTGGACCCGCACCGGTTCGGCGCTGGCCGACGGGAAATAGAAGTCTGTGTTGGGGCGCTCCACCGCGGCCGGGTGCACCAGCACGTGGTAGAGCCGGTCCTGCGGCCGCGCCATGAACTGCAGGGCCGCTCCCAGCAGGAAGCCCATGGTCTTGCGGCCGCCGGCGAGGGAGGCGTGCACCGCGACCTCGGGGTCCCGGGTGAGATCGCGCACCAGGTCGAAGATCCGGTCGCGGGCAGCCAGGTTGTCCGCCACCGTGCGGATGTCGGCCAGCGGCGCCCCGTCCGCCCCGGCCAGCACGTGCACGCGCAACGGCGGCGCTGTCCGGCCCGGCGCGGCGAACAGCCGCTGCCAGCCGCACGCCGCGCTGCTCCAGGCCCCAGGCGGTCTCCGTGATCACCTGGGGGGTCTGGCCGCACACGGCCACCAGCACGTTGTCCATGGCGTCTCTCTCCTGTTCGCGCCGGTGCTGCCCGGCCGTGCCGCCGACCTGCCCCGTCCGGGGCCGCGCTCAGCCGCCGGAGGCGGCGGTCCGGCCGGCGCGCGGGCCGTTCTCCCCGTACCGCTGCTCGAAGGCGAGCACGACCTGCCACAGCTCCGGCGCCAGGATGCGCTCGACCGCGGCGCGGATGGCCGGCGGCACGCCGCCGTAGAACGCCGCAGCCACCCCGCCGGCGATGCAGGCCAGCGTGTCGGCGTCCCCGCCGAGCGAGACAGCGTTGCGCACCGCGTCCTCGTACGAGGCGGACTCGAGGAACGCGATCAGGGCCGCCGGCACCGTGCCCTGGCACGACGGGTCGAACGCGTACGCGGGGCGCAGCTCGGCCAGCGTCCGGTCCAGATCGTAGCCGCTGTGCGCCGCCACCTGCACCCGGACCTGCGCCCGGGTGCGGCCGGCGCGCGCCAGGAAGATGGCCAGGGCGGTCGCCTCGGCGCCGCGAATGCCCTCGGGATGGTCGTGGGTGATCGCGGCAGTGCGGCGCGCCTCCGCCAGCACCTCGTCCCGGCTGGCGAAGGCGAAGCCCACCGCGCTGACGCGCATGGCCGCGCCGTTGCCCCAGCTCCCGTACGGCCGCGGCTGGGCAGCCCACAGCCAGCGCCGAAACCCACTGCCGTACCCGGCGTTCGGGAACCGCAGACCCCAGGTGCGCACGGCCTCGCCATAGTCCGCGCCGGTGAGGATCGCGTGGGCGATGGCCACGGTCAGCACGCTGTCGTCGGTGAAGCGTGCGCCCGGCGGAAACAGGGGGAAGTCCTTGGTCTTGATGGGATGGAACTCGTACGCCGAGCCGATGATGTCGCCGGCGATCGCGCCGATCATGAGGCCATCCTCTGGACGCTCTGTGGTGGCTCGGGGGGCCCGCGCGCAGCGTGCGGCAGGTGGCGCGCGGCAGGCAGCGCGCAGCAGGCGCCCCGCGGCGGGCGGCCCGCGCGCGGCCCGCGGCAGGCGCAGTCCCCGCCGCAACGCTAGGGCCGGCGCCCTGCGGCTGTCAACGCGTGACCGCGACCCGGCCCGGCCGCGGACCTGCCCAGGGCAGCGCCCCCGCCGGACCGCGGCGCCGGGTTGCCGGGGCGGTGCGCATGCCCTTTCGTTGTGCCCCAGTCCAGTCTGCTGGGCGCGCCGCGCCCGCCGGGGCGCCGGCGGCGCCAGCCAGCCCGAAAGCGGGATCAGATGCAGCGCTCACTGGCTCACTCGCGCCGTGGACCGACCGGCCTGGCGGCGACTCGGCCCTGGGCAGCGGTTCTGGCGGCCGCCGTCCTGGCCGCGGCCACCCCTGCCTCGGTCCTGGCCGGCGCCTGTCCGTGCGGCCAGTCGGCCACGAAGGCTCGCACCGGCGCCGACGAGCTGTGGGAGGCCCTCGACCAGGGCGTGCAGCGGCAGCGCGGCGCCATCGCCGGCTGGCTGGCTGCCTCCGACAGTGCCGCGGCCCGGTTCGTGGCCGGCGGCCGCCTTTGGGTGGGCGGTCCGTTTCCCGACTTCGCGGCCGAGGCATGCCACCGCGCCGGCGGCCTGATGCCGCTGCGTCCGCTGGACCAGGTCGGCGGCGCGGCCGCGGACACGCTGGGTGCCGGCGATGTGGTCCTGCTCGGGTTCCTGCGCCCGGCCGCCGACGAGGTTCCGCTCGCCCGCAAGCTCCGCGAGCGCGGCGCTCTCGTCGTGGGCCTGGGCGCCCGCGAGGCGCACGCGGAGGCCGCCGCCGCCTGCAGCTTCTGGCTGGACGCCGGCGCTCCCCAGCTCGTCGCCGGCGCCCCGGCCGCGGGCCTGCTGACGCTGGCGCAACTGTGGGCGTTCACCGGCGAGTTCGTCGCCGCCTGCGTGCAGCGCGGGCAGATGCCCACGATCTGGCAGAGCATCGTGATGCCCGGCTCGGCGGCCCGCAACGCGCGCTACCTGCCCCTGCGCGTCCACGCCGACCAGCAGCCGGCCCCGGTGCCGCCCGGCAGGATGGCGGCCGCCTATCTGGATTCCCTCCAGCTCTACCTGTGGCAGTTCAACGCGCTCGAATGGGAGCGCCTGGGCACCGCCGGCCGGCTGGTGCAGGCCGTGCGCAAGATCGGGCGGACGGCCTATTTCTGCCCGCTGGGCGGCCACCTCGTGCCGCCGCGCCTGACCGTGGCGGTGCACGCGCTGGGCCTCGCCGAACTCCCGCGCGACATCGCCCCGGACTCGCTGCGGCAGCTCCTCCGCAAGGGCGACGTGCTGTACATCCAGGGCTACACCGAGCCGCCGCGGGAGCTGCTGCAGGCCGCCCGGGCGGTGGGCGCCTTCACCGTGCTGTCGCTGGCTGGCCGCGGCGACGAGCCGCCGGAGCGAACGGCCGCCGACGTGGTGCTCGACGCGCAGTGGAAGCTCGGCGACGCGGTCGTCGCCATGCCCGGGTACGATGTGCCGCTGCTGCCGCCGTCCGGCTTCATGGCCGGCTGCATCTACTGGGCTCTCGTGCTGGCCGCCGCCGGGCCCGCGCCCTAGCGGGCCGCGCCGCCTGCAGCGGGCCGCTCACGCGGCCGCGCCCAGCAAC
>CAZPXM010000216.1:0-4331 GCA_964591015.1 uncultured Gemmatimonadaceae bacterium | reverse complement strand
CAGCACCGTGGAGCAGCTCGTCGTCGAGAGCTATGCCCTGCTCGACCTGGTGACGTTCTACACGCTGGCCAACGACAAGCTGCAGGCGTGGCAGGTGCGGCGCGGGACCGCCGCTCCGCAGGCGGCGGGCGGCATACACACGGACATGGAGCACGGTTTCATCCGGGCCGAAGTCGCCTCCTGCGAGGAGCTGCTCGCCGCCGGATCGATGGTCGCGCTGCACGAAGCCGGCCGGCTGCGGACGGAGGGGCATGACTACGTGATCCGCGATGGCGACGTGGTGCATTTCCTGTTCCGCGCCTGAGGGCTGGAACGGAGGCGATCCTGGCTGCAGGCCTGCTTGACGCTCCCAGGGAGCCGCGCTAAGTTAGCCGCCCGGTCGTGCTGGCGCCCGGTCACGCCTGGGCGCCGTCTGGCGACGGATGGTGCACAGGGATGGGCGCAGCGCTGGGCATGGTCGAGACGCGCGGGTGGGTGGCGATGGTCGAGGCGGCCGATGCCATGGCGAAGACGGCTGCGGTGCAGCTCGTGGGTTGGCAGCAGGTGGGGGGCGGCCTGGTGACCGTGCTCGTCAGCGGTGACGTGGGCGCGGTCAAGGCGGCTGCCGATGCGGGCGCACTGGCCGCCAGCCGCGTCGGCCAACTGGTGTCGGCGCACGTCATCGCTCGGCCTCATCCCAGTCTGCTGCCCCTGCTTCGGCTCGAGGAACTGCCCGCAGGACTCCTCTAGGCGCGCCATCGCGAATCGCTGGCCGCGGACGGCTGCGTGGCGCGGGCGCAGGCCGCGGCGGCCCAGGCCCTGGTCGACGCGAGGGCGGCAGGGGCTGCGGCCCAGAAGACGGGAAGGGCAGGCGAAATGGACTCGGTCTACGCTCTGCGGCGGGAGATCTGCGAGGTCGGCAGGCGGATATACGAGCGCGGCTATGTGGCTGCCAACGACGGCAACATTTCCGTGCGCATGTCGGACGACAGGGTTCTCTGCACGCCCACCGGCGTGAGCAAGGGTTTTCTTACCGAGGACATGCTGGGCATCTGCGACATGGACGGCAACCAGGTCGCGGGGAGCATGAGGATCTCCTCGGAAGTGCGCATGCATCTGGAGATCTACAAGATGCGCGCCGAGATCCACGCGGTCGTGCACGCGCACCCGCCGACAGCCACCGGGTTCGCGGTCGCCGGCCTGGAGTTGACCCAGTGCGTGCTGCCCGAGGTGATCCTGGCCCTGGGCGGGGTCCCGCTCGCCAGCTATGCCAGACCAGGTGGGGTCGAGATCGTCGAACCCATGAGACCCCTCATCTCGCACTACGACGCCATCCTGCTGGCCAACCACGGCGTGGTGACCTTGGGCAAGCACGTCATGGATGCTCACTTCAAGATGGAGACGGTCGAGCACTTCGCCAAGATCGCCCTGGTTGCGCACCAGCTCGGGCGATTGGGGACCCTTGGCCAGGCACAGGTGGAAGAGCTGGTGAGCATGCGCGGCAAGTACGGAATCACCGATCGTCCGAGCTGCGATCTGCACGCGGTCCTGCCCCAGGCCGGCAGCGACGGCCGCACGAACCCGAGCACGCAGGCGGAGAGCCCGGCCCCCGCGCCGGCGCCGACGGTCCACAGCGACCTGATCGCGCGTGTGACTCAGGAGGTCCTGCGCCAGCTCCGCAAGTAGCCGCTGCGGCGGCTTGCCCGCCATCGGCAGCCGCTGTCGTGCCGCGGCCTGCTCGTTCCCGCGAAGGTGCATCGTGGACATCATCGTCATCGGGGTGGGCGAGGTGGGGAAGTACATCGCCTCGGTGCTCGTCAGCCAGGGGCACAGCGTCACCGTCGTCGACGAACGGCGCGAGGTCCTCAGCACGGTCGAGGAGGAGCTCGACGTGCTCACCTGGGCTGGCAATGGCGCATCGCTGCGGGCGCTGCGCGAGACGCGCGCGGCCGAGGCGGACCTGGTCATCGCGACCTCCAACCATGACGAGACCAACGTTCTGGCCTGCATGCTGGCCAAACGCCTGGGCGCCCGCAAGGCGATCGCGCGCGTCTCGGGCCGCGACTACATGCCGGGGGACCAGGGAGTCTACTACACCTTCTACGACGTCGATCTGATCATCAGCCCGGAGATCCTCACGGCCATCGAGATGACCAAGCAGGTGCGCAGCGTCGGCACGATCCACGTGGAGAACTTCGCCGACAATCGCATCGAGCTGGTGCAGCTGGCCGTGCAGAGAACGTCCAAGCTGGTCAATCAGCCTCTGATCGACATCTCCAAGCAGCACCTGTTCGGCAAGGGTATCGGCGTGGCCGGCATATTGCGCAACGGCGCGCTGCTGATTCCCAGCGGTTCCGACGCCATGATGGCGGGCGACGAGGTGTTCCTGATCGGCCGCTGCGAGAGCATGGAGGAGATCGAGCAGTTGCTGGGCCGCACCAACCGCCAGTCCGCGCACCGGGTCATGCTGGTCGGCGGCGGCGAGATCGGCCTGTCGGTAGCCCGCGAGCTGGAGCGCCGCAAGATCGAGGTCGTCATCATCGAGCGCGACAAGCAGCGCGCCGAGCTGCTGGCGACGCTGCTCGATCATACGACGGTGTTGAACGGGGACGGGACCAATCTGGCGCTGCTGGAAGAGGAGGGTGCGGGCAGCTGCGATGTCTTCATCACGGCCAGTCCGGATGACGAGACCAACCTGATGGCGGGACTGCTGGCCAAGCGGCTGGGCTGCCGCAGGGTCGTCGCGCTCGTCCATCGTCCGGACTACGGCGCGATCTACGAGCAGTTGGGCGTGGATGCGGCCATCAGTCCCCGGCTGCTGGTCTCTCGGCAGATCCTCAAGTACGTCCGCGAGGGCGAGGTCGTCTCGTCCTCCGTGCTGGCAGACGGGCGCGGCGAGATCCTGGAGCTGGTGGCCCCGGAGGGGGCCCGGATCGTCGGACGCCCGATCATGGAGACCAGCTTTCCTCGTGGCGCCATGATCGGCGCGGTGGCGGGCGAGACGGGTGTCTTCGTGCCCGGCGGCAACGACGTGATCCGGCCCGGAAGCACCGTGATCGTGTTCACCACGCCCGATGTGCGCCCTGCCGTGGAGCGCCTCTTCCGCAAGCCGTTGCTCGGGTGAGTTCCGCGCGGCTCTCGGCGGTCTGCCGCTCCGGGGCTTGGGTGTCGCTCCGGGGCCGAGCGCCGGCGAGCAGCCGCAGTGGTGAGTGCGTCTTCGCTGAGTCTGTGGAGGCGTTGGCTTGCTGTGGCGTAACGTATTGCTGGGGGCGATGTTGGCCGTCTGTTCTGCTGCCGCGGAAGAGGCGGATCCCGTGTCGCATTACGAGCGGGGGGAGCGCCTGGCAGCCGAGGGCAGACTGGACCTGGCCATAGGGGAGTTCGAGGCGGCGCGGGCTGCCGGGGCAGGGAGTGCGCTGTTCCTGAACCGCCTGGGAGCGCTGTACCTGCAGACGGCCAGCTACGGCAAGGCAGCCGAGGTGTTCCGCGAGTCGCTTCGGGAGAAGCCCGAGCAACTGGCCGTGTATGCGAGGCTCGGCGAGGCGTATCTCGGCGCGGGGCAGGTGGATTCGGCGATATCCTGGGTCCGCCAGGCGCTGGCGATCGCGCCGGAGAGTTCGACGGTTCACAGCTCTCTGGCGTACCTGCTGCTGCGTCGCGAGCCGCGCGACCTGGCGCAGGCCAGGGAGCACCTGGACGCCGCCCTCGAGCTCGACTCGACCAACGTGGAGGCGCTCCGCTTCCTCGGTTACTACTACGTGGAGAGCGACTCGGTTCTCCGCGCCATCGCCACGTACGAACGTCTCGATGCTCTCGTTCCCGGCGACATGGAAACGCTCAACAACCTGGGCTACTTGCACCTGGAGCGCAACGAGTACGCAAAGGCGGTCGACTACTACCGCAGAGCTGTCGCGGTCGCGCAGGAACCCGAGATGATCTACGCGATCAACGATCGCCTGGAAACTGCCGAGGCGCTGGCGGCTGGCCGGATGCGGGCCCGCTACATCCTTGTCCGCAGCCGCGACCAGGCCGAGGATCTGCTCGCCCGCCTCCGGTCTGGTGGCGACTTCGAAGAGATTGCCAAGGCCAGCTCGATCGCCACCAACGCCCAGGCGGGCGGCGACACGGGTTTCTTTGCCCGGGGCGAGATGCTGCCGGCTTTCGAGAAGATCGTTCTGGGGCTGGGAGCCGGCGAGCTGAGCGACGTGGTGGAATTGCCGGAGCTGGGGTTCGCGATCGTCCAGCGCCTCCATTGAGCGAGCCCTGGCGCGCCGCGTGTGCAGGGCATGCCCCGATCCGGCAGCGCCGTGGAGGCGATCACTGACCCACCGAGAAGCGGCGGCCAGGATGGA
>CAZPXM010000215.1:0-4440 GCA_964591015.1 uncultured Gemmatimonadaceae bacterium | reverse complement strand
GCAGCACGGGGTGCGCGAGGACCTGCGGGGAGGCTGGGACCACGGCGCGCGCGGGGGGCACACCAACCGCGGGCAGGGCGGCAAGCGCGGCTCGTGAGCGCGGCGTCGGCCCGGCGGCGCCGCGTCCGCGGGTGCGGCGGTGCTGGGAAGGGCCCGCGCCGCCGCCGCTGGCGCGCACGGAGGGACTGGTATGGATCGCATCCTCTACTTCCCGCAGGCGGGCCCGGCCAACACCGGCGCGGTGATCGACTGCGTGGGCGCGCGCCTAGCGGCGGGCGACATCGGTCACGTCGTGGTCGCCTCGACAACGGGGAGCAGTGCGCGGCGGTTGCAGGCGGCGCTGGCCGGCACCCCCGTGCGGCTGATCGTCGTCGGCGAGCACGCGGGGTTCAGCGGCGGCGACGCGCAGCGCCTCGAGCCGACGGTGCGCGCCGCCCTGGAGGCGGACGGCGCGGCGGTGTTCGTCGGGTCGCACGCGCTCAGCGGCGTCGGCCGTTCGGTGAGCAGCCGCTTCGGCGGCCTCGGCCCCGCGGAGATCATCGCGCACACGCTGCGGCGCTTCGGCGGGGACGGCCTGAAGGTGGCCGTGGAGGTTGCCATCATGGCCGCCGACGCCGGGCTCGTGCCCACGGATCGGGACGTGCTGGCGGTGGGCGGCACCGGGGGCGGCTGGGACACGGCGATCGTGCTGCGCGCCGCGCACCAGAACAGCTTCTTCGATCTGGAGATCCGCGAAGTGCTGGCCAAGCCGCGCCAGCGCGGCACCGCCTGAGGCGGCGCGCCCCGCGCCCCGCGCCCCGCGCCGCCGCCGGTTCAGCGCGTCTCCTTGGCCACCTCGATCAGCGCGGCCACGTTGGCAGGCGGCACGTCGGCCTGGAGCTCCTGAGCGGGCGCGAACACGTAGCCACCACCCGCGCCCAGCAAATCGCGCACCTGACGGGACTCCTGGCGCACCTGCTCCGGGGAGCCGTAGGGCAGAGTCCGTTGGGTGCTGATTCCCCCCCAGAACGCCAGCCGCGTGCCGAAGTCGCGTTTGAGCCCGGCCAGGTCCATGGCCTCCGGCTGGACCGGGTTCAGCACCTGCACGCCCATGTCGATCAGGGCCGGAACGATCCGCGTCACGTTGCCGCAGGAGTGGACCCACACGTGCCTGCCGTACGCATGGATCAGCTCGTACTCCTCCTGCTCGCCCGGCCGGATCATCTCCTCCCAGGTGGCCGGCGACATGATGAGATCGACCTGCGTGCCCCAGTCGCTGCCCAGCAGGACCCCGTCGATCTCGGCGCCGTGCAGCACGTTCTCCAGCATGACCAGGTTGCGCTCGATGATGCGCCGCAGCAGGCGGCGCGCGAACGGCGGATCGGCGGCCAGGTCGGCCAGGAAGTTCTCGATCCCGCGGGCGAAATTGGCCTTCTCGAAGTGCGAGCCATAGATGGTGCACAGCAGGTACTTGTCGGTCCGGTCGCGCCGTCGCTTCAGCTCGTCGAAGAAGGCCTCGTAACTGCCCGTGCCGCGCACGTGCGCCCGGGAGCGCGGCGTGGCGGGCTCCCGCCAGTCCGGTTCCAGGCCGTCCCAGGTCCACCACGGCGGGGCGACGCGCACCACGTCGTTGTCCAGGTACTCGTCCACGTCCACGTCCGCTCCCAGCCAGCTCTGAAAGGCCGCGCGCCCCTCCGGGGTGAAGCCGATGAGGAACGGGACCCGGGTCGCGGGCCGGCGATCGATGGCCCGATAGACAGCCTCTCTGGCATCCATGGGCAGCCCTCGGCACGTGGGAGCGGCGGCATGCATGTGCGCGCCCGCCCCCGGCCGGCCGCCGCCGCGGTGGGCGCGTCCGCGCCCGCGCCGGCGGTCGGGGTCACAGGCACGGGATCACACGCAGTTGTTGTCGAGCGCGAAGTCGACGAGCTCGTCGACCCAGCCGCAGGCCAGGCAGGTCACCGTGTCCGCGGCGCCGTAGTACAGGCACAGGCGGCCGGTATCCGCGTCGCACAGCGCAGCGCAAGGGAACACGACGTTGGGGACATCGCCCACGCACTCGTACTGCGCCTGGGGCGAGAGAATGTAGGGCCCCCCCCGCGCGCGCACTTTCCACGGTTCGTCGAGGTCCAGCAGGGCGACGCCGGCGCTGTACACGAAGCCGTTGCACGAGTTGAGCACGCCGTGGTAGATCAGCAGCCAGCCTGCGGAGGTCTCGATGGGGATCGGTCCTGCGCCGACCTTCTTGCTCTGCCAGCCGGCAGCGGGCCCCATGACGAACCGATGGTGGCCCCAGTGGCACATGTCGGGGCTCTCGCTGTAGAAGATGTCGCCGAACGGCGTGTGGCCGGTGTCGGAGGGACGACTGAGCATGGCGAAGCGGCCGCGGATGCGGCGCGGAAAGAGCACGCCGTTGCGGTTGTAGGGCAGGAAGGCGTTCTCGAGCTGGTGGAACGTGTCGAAGTCCTGGGTCCAGGCGACGCCGATGGTGGGTCCATGGTACACGTTGCACCAGGTGACGTAGTACCGGTCCTCGATCCACACCACGCGGGGGTCGTAGCCTTCGTCGAAGGTGCCGATCTCCGGATCGTCGCAGACGAACTGCAGCGGAGCGTGGTCGATCTCCCAGCGCAGGCCGTCGTCGCTGAAGCCGCGGTGCAGCACCATGCGGCGCCAGCGGTTGTCGCAGCGGAACACGCCGGCGAAGCGGTTCCGGAAGGGGACGACGGCGCTGTTGAAAATGCTGTTGGCCGACGGGATCAGATCGCGGCGGATCACGGGGTTGCGGCTGCTGCGCCAGACCACATCGCGGCATCCTGCGGGCCGCTCTTCCCACGGCAGGTTGGCGAGTGGGTCGCCGCCCAGTATGGCGTGCTTCATGGCAGGGTCCTTTCGTGGCGCGTGGCTGTCAGCCTGCGGCGAGGAAGCGGCGGATGCCGGCCTGCAGCTTGGCCTGCCGCGTGGCAGTGCGCTCGGCGGGGATCTCGCGGTAGATGTCCGTGAGGTCGCCGGCGCGCTCCTGCAGCAGGCGGCAGCAGGCGCGCGCGGGCAACCGCTGCCCCGGCACCAGGCCCAGGCGCGCACACCAGCGCTGGTCGATCAGCAGGTTCCATTCGCGCTTGGAGCTGGGCGCCTGCGGTCGGTACGAGGTGTCGATGGTGTCGTCGCACAGCCCGTTGCGGTTGTGGCAGCACGGCGCGCAAATGGCGTCGGCGCCCAGTTCCATCCGGAGCTCGGTGTCGCGCTCGCTCAGGATGAGAGCCGTGACGGTATGCACGGCGTGCCCGTAGGGATGCGGCGGCGGCGCATCGACGCCGTCGCCGAAGGCGGTGATGATGTCGACGAAGTGATGGGGCTTGATCGGAATCGGGGTGTCCATGCGTTCCTCCCGGCGCGAACAGCCGTGGACTGCCCGCAAGCATAGGGCGCCAGCGCGGTCGCCTCAAGAGCCTGGACGGTGCCGCGCGGCCCTGCCGGGCGGTTGGCCGGACAAGCGGGCTTGGCGATATTGTGCAACGCGGCGGCGCAGCGCAGGCAGGGCCGCGGCCCGGTCCGCGCCGCCCGCGCCAAGGCAGGAGGCAGTGCCGTTGACATCCAGGCAGGAGTACGCCGCAGCAGGCTCCGCGGGCGCGCGTCGTTGCGCGTGCTGGCGACGCCGAGTCGCGCGCGGCTGGCGTGCCTGCCTGGCGCTGGCCGGGGCCCTGCTGGCCGCATCGTCCCGGCCCGCGGTGGCGCACAACGGGCGAGTGGCCTGGGCCGGCCCGATCAGCGGCATCGTGGTGGACGGCGATCTGAGCGACTGGCCGGTCACTCTCCCGGCATACGAGATCGCCTGCCCCGAGTTCGGCGTGGTGCCGCGCTCCGGAGCCGACTTCAGCGGTTCGTTCCGCGCCGGGTACGATCTGGAGCAGATGGCGCTCTTCGTGGCCGTGGAGGTCCACGACGAGTCGACCATCATCGACCGCGTTCGTCCGTCTTCGTGGGACACGCAGGAGGGGTGCGAGGTCTACCTCGATCTGCGCCACGGCCACACCCACGCGGCCACGCGGCAGTTCATCCTGCGCGGCGACGTAGGCCAGGAAGAGGCCTCGGCGGCCGCCGATCGGGTGCGGTGGCGGCGCGACGCCTCGGGGAGCCGGTACGAGTGGAAGCTCGATCTGAGCACGCTGGACCCCGTGCAGGTTCGCTCCGGTCTCAGCGTTGGCTTCGATGTGGCCGTGTGCGACCGCGACGCGGACGGCTCCTTCTCCTGGATGGCCTGGGGCCAGGGCATCTCCAAGGTTCGCGAACCGCATCGCCAGGGCGATCTGGTGTTGATGCCCCCCGGGGCCGCCGTCGGCAGCGTCCAGGGACGGGTGACCTGGAGCGAGTTGGGAACCGGCGTCGTGGGGGCCAAGGTGCGGATCACCGCGGTGGGCCGCCCGGAGCTGTGGGTGACGGCGGCAACCGACCGCCTGGGGG
>CAZPXM010000214.1:0-4446 GCA_964591015.1 uncultured Gemmatimonadaceae bacterium | reverse complement strand
GGCGCTGTCGGTCTGCCGGCGATCATGCTCGGCCTCGCCGTCCTGCTGCGCGGCCTGCCGCGGATCGACCCCCTCAGGAAGAACGTCGAGAAGTTCCTCGCCGAGTACCATGTCTTCGTGGCCGTCCTCGAGCTGTTCATGCTGGGGCTGTACGTCCAGACCATCGCGTGGGCGCTCGGCACGAAGATCAGCATGAACGCCGTGATCTCGGTGGGCCTCGGCCTGCTGTTCCTCTGCGTCGCCTGGATGATCGGCCGCGCCAAACGCAACTTCTTCATCGGCATCCGCACTCCGTGGACGCTCATGGACGACGAGGTCTGGGCCCGCACGCACCAGCTCGGGTCGAAGCTGTTCTACGCCGCAGGCGGCCTGTGCCTTGTCGGCGCCCTCGTTCCCGAGTACACCCTGTGGTTCCTCGTGGCCCCCGCGCTGGTCGCCGGGCTGGTCCCCGTCGTCTACTCGTACTTCATCTACCAGCAGCGCGCGCCCAAGAATGGGATGGAAGGCCCGCCCAGCCGATGACCGATTCCGCCAGTCCCCTGCCGCCCGCTACGGCCCCGCGGCTGCGGCGACCCGCACCGCTGCCTGTCACCGCCGCGGCGGAGCGCATCGACGGCAACGCGCGCTATCGCCAGGTGGAGGAATGGCTGACGCAGGGACGGCCCGTCTGCGTCACCGACACCTACGGCACGGCCCTGACGCTGTACGGCTGGATCCGGCGCAGCGTGCAGCGCCGCCGGCCGGTAGTGGACCCCCGCACCTATCGGCTCTACCGGCAGCTCCTGCGGCAGCTCACCGGCAACCTGCTGGTGCCCGTCGCCGGCCATCGCGTCCAGCTCAAGCGCGCGCCCGCCATCCCCTGGCTGGCGGTCCTCTACCCGGATCAGGACGAGTTCCTGCTGCCGCTGCCGGATCTGCTGGGTCTCAACGCCTCCTGGCAGTGGTACCAGCGCGGCGTGCGCTACCGCGTCCTCGAGCACCCGGTGCACCCGTTCTACGGCGTGCCCTTCACCACCCACGGCGAGCACCTGGAACTGCTGGACGAGTACCTGGCCCGCGTGGCCGGCGCCGGCGCGCCGCCCCGCACCGCGCTGGACGTGGACACGGCCGCCGGGCCCGTGGCCCTGCTGCTGCTCCAGCGCGGCGTGCCGCACGTGGAAGCCACGGATGCCAACCCCAACGCCCTGCGCAGCCTCCAGGAGGACCTGGCGCGCCTCGGTCTGACGGCGCGCGTGCAGCTGCGGCAGGCCGCGCCCGTGCCGGCGGGGCCACCCGTGGAGCTGATCGTGTGTCACCTGCGCCGCCCCGCGGGCCTGCCGGCCGCCGCGGCCGAGCCGGAGGAGTCTCCCGCGCCCGCAGCGCCGGAGGCCGCCGCCGCGGCGAGCGTGCCGGACGAAGTCGCCCAGTTCTGCGCCGCCGCGGCCCCGCGCCTGCAGCCGGCCGGCCGGCTGGTGCTGCTGTTCAGCGATGCCACGGAGCGGCTGGATGGCCCGCTCGCCGCGCAGCTCGGCGCGCGGGTCGCCGCGGCCGGCTGGCGCATCGCCAGCCGGGCCGAGCGCCCCGTGGTCGGCCACCCCGACCCGGTCGCGGCGGCAGGGACCGAGCCGGGGCCACGGTCGCCGCAGCCGCGGCCGGAGGCACGCTGGCGCGCGGCGTGGCGCGCCGGCCGGAGCGCCCAGTTGTGGGAGCTGGCCCGGGCCTGAGCGGAGGTGCAGCATGGCAATCCACGTCCAGACGGATTTCCCCGGCGCCAACGCCTGTGCCGTCGAGACTCTGGTCATCGGCGACACGGACGTGGTGCGCTTCGCCGCGGCGCCCCACGGCGGCACCGAGGCGCTGTGGTTCTGCCTGCGCGTCGCCGAGTGCTCCGACCGGCCGGTGGAGCTCGTGCTGACCAACATCGACACGCTGCTGGGCGGCGCCGCCGGCTGGCAGAACGTGCGGCCAGTGGTGCGCCAGGCCGCCGGCACGTGGGAGCGCGCCGAACCGGCCCTGGTGCGGTCGCTGCCCGACGGGCGCCAGCACGCCGTGTGGCGGGTGCGCCCGCGCTACGACTCGTTCGAGTTCGCCCTGTGCTATCCGTACGGCGTGGCCGACATGGAGATCGCGCGCGTGGCCACGCAGGACTACTGGCGGCTCGACGAGATCGGCGTCACCGGCGCCGGACGCCGCCTGCCGCGCCTGAGCAACGGCTGCGGCGTCGCGCCGCCTCAGGCGCCCGGCGTGTACCTGGTGGCGCGCCAGCACGCCGGCGAGACGCCCGGCTCGTGGGTGCTGGACGGCCTGCTGCGCAGCGCCGCCGGCAGCGTGGCGCCCGAGGCCTTGCTCATCTGGGCGGTGCCCCTGGCCAACCTGGACGGCGTGGTGGCCGGCGACTACGGCAAGGACCCCTTCCCGCACGACCTGAACCGGGCCTGGGGCGCGCCGCCCATGCGGCACGAGGTGCACGTCATCGGCCAGGACCTGCGGCGCTGGGCCGGCCGCTGCCGCCCGCAACTGGTCGTCGATCTGCACGCGCCCGCCCCCGCCGAGGCGGACGGCGCCTATTTCTTCCTGCCGCGGGCCGCCGCGCCGCCGGCGCAACTGGCCGCCTGCCAGGCCGCGCTCGCCGCCATCCTGCCCGCGCTGCCGGCCGAGCTGCTCCACCCGCAGCCGGCGCGCCAGCCCTCCTATCCGTCACGCTGGAACCCGGAGGCCACGATCGGTCGCTTTGCCTGGGAGGAACTGCGCGTGCCGGCCCTGTCGCTGGAGACGCCCTACTCGGCCTGCCGGGAGCTGGTGCTGACGCGCGACCACTACCGCCGGCTGGGCGCGGCCCTGCTCGACGGCATCTGCGCCTGGTGCAGCCGCGCCCTGCCGCCGGCCTGACCGCGCTCCGGCCGGGCCGGGCCGCCCCGCCGCTCAACCCGCCTGTACCTTCTCCAAGTCGTACGGATTGGACCAGGCCTTGCGCCCGTCCGGCGCCACGATCTCGAAGCGCACCCAGCGCGCGTGCGGCGCGATGGCCAGGGTCGCCTCCTCGAACGTCTCGCCGTACCGGTGGTACAGCGTCCCGACCACCTGGTACACGGCCTGGATGGCCTGCGCGGCCGAGCAGCGCACGGTGGCCTGGATCACGCGCCGGCCGCGCTCGTCGTCCGGCAGCCGGCGCAGCCGGATGGCGTGGATCTGCGGCCCGGTAGTGCTGTAGCAGCAGCCCTGGGCGAGCGCCGCGCAGATGCTGGCCGGGTCGCGCTGGCGCACGCGCACCATCGTCCACCCCCCGTACGTGTCGCGCCGGTCGCTCTCGGCGCCGTGCGCGTCGTCGACCGCCAGCGCGGGCACGAGCTGGCCCGTCAGCTCCATCCAGTCGTTCCAGTGGACCGCGGACTCGCCGCGGGCGTTGCCGTGGCAGGTGGTGTTGAAGACCTCCACGCCCGCCAGCCCGCGCAGGGGCAGCACGTCGCGGAGGACGTTCACCGAACTCCAGTAGGGGTGGGCCAGCCAGACCCAGCCGCCCTGCTCGCGCACGGCGTCGATGACGTGCTGCGGGGCCATCCGGGCGCAGTCGATGTCCTCCTGCACGTCCAGCGCCAGGAAGTGGTGCGTCTGGCCCCCGAACGGGTTCTGCGGATGCAACTCGACGCCCTGGATCAGGGTCAGGCCCGGCGGCGCGCACACGGCCGCGGTCGGCGTGATCCGCCCGTGGTCGGACAGGCACAGGAAGTCGTACCCGCGGGCCGCGTACTGGTCCACCCGCTCCTGCGGCGACGCCCGGCCGTCCGAGTTGGTCGTGTGGGTGTGCAGGTTCCCCTTCAGCCAGACATAGCCGTCCGCCTCCGCCAGCACGAACGGGTCCTGCAACTCGACGGCGGGAGCCGCAGCGGGCACGGATCGCTCCTTTCCATTAGGCGTGCTATCAGGCGTGCGAGGGCCGCGCGTCGGCCGGGCGCGTCTGCTCCTGCGGCGACACGCCGTCCGGATCGTTCACCCGGGCGCCGGCCGGCGCCGGCACGGGTTCGCCGTCCAGCAGCGGGTCGTCGGTGCGCTCCATCCACTCCTGCAGGCGCGCCCGCAGCTGCGCCAGCACGCCGGCGCAGGACGGGTCGGCGGCCGCGTTGTGAGCCTCGTTGGGATCGAAGACCAGATCGTAGAGCTGCTCGGCGGGCAGCGGGCGGGTCGCCCAGCCGTGCTCCAGCCACAACTGCTTGCTCGGGCTGTCGTCGCAGTTGGGCAGCACCGGCAGCCGGCGCTCGCCGAAGCGGCGGATGTACTTCCAGCGCGCGGTGCGCACGCAGCGCTGCGGCTCGTACGCGGCGTGGTAGTTCACCTCGGCGAAGATGGCCTCGTGCACCTGCGTCGCCTCGCCCCGCACCAGCGGCAGCAAGGACTCGCCCTGCAGCCAGGCCGGGCGCTCGATCTGCAGCAGGTCGCACAGCGTGGGAAACAGATCGACGTGCGACACCA
>CAZPXM010000213.1:0-4458 GCA_964591015.1 uncultured Gemmatimonadaceae bacterium | reverse complement strand
AGCGCGCCCACGGACATGCAGATGACGCTGTTCTTCTCTTTCGACCAGGGCCGCACCTGGCAGGGACCGCTGCCCGTGCTCGGCGGCCAGAGCGTCAGCGAGACCGACTTCGTGGAGCTGCCGGCGGGCGATCTGCTGCTGGTGAACAACTCGATTTTCGCGTACCCGGGCCGACAGCTCGTGTACCGCCGCGGGCATACGTTCACCCCTGGCCCGCTGGAGCGCGCGGCCGGCCGCACCGGCATGGGCGAGGAGAACATGGTGCCGGAGACCGCGTGCCTGACCGCAGAGGGGCTGCTGGTCGGCTGCATGCGGCCAGGCGCGTACCAGTTGTCCGACGATCTGGGCCGCACCTGGTGGCCGTTGCAGGACGTGCCGCGCCGCGGGCCCGAGGTGTACCAGCCGTGGATCCACGCCCTGCCGGACGGGCGCATCGCGTGCGCCGGCCACTTCGGGCGGGACGCGCCGATCGCCGGTGACGACCGCGACGACCAGTACCTGAGCCTGCACCTGTTCCGCGTGGTGCAGGAGCGCCGCACGCGCGCGACCTGCCTGGCGGTGGAGCGCGAGTGCGACGCGCCGGCGCGTCGCTACCGGAACGTCTTCACCCTCCACCTGCAGGGCGACGGCCAGCCGCTGGCGGACCGCGCCGTGGAAGTCTGGTACGTGGAGCGCGGCCAGCCGGGCTACGCCTCTGCCAATGTCGTGCCGCTGGACGAGCGGATGGCGATGGGCGGCACGCGCATCGTGCTGCGCACGGACGCCCGCGGCGCGGCGCGCGTGGATCTGTCGCATCTGGACGGCCGCGGGCCACACCACACGATCCAGTTGGTGGCGCGCTTCAACGCCGACCGCGCCGACGCCGAGTACCAGCCCTGTCAGACGTGCCAGCTCGAATGCTACACGAGCGCGGTGCAGGACGCACCGCTGTAGATACGAGGGTCCAGGGTCCGCGCCGCACGTTGCCGCGGGGCGCATCGCCGGGATGGGCGCGGATCCCGGCAGCCTATCTCAGATACAGCACCTTCTGCACCCGGCATTCGGCTCCCGCCACCAGCCGTGCCACGTACACGCCGCTGGCCACCGGGCGGCCGGCTGCGTCCGTGCCGTCCCAGGCGTACTGGCCGCCCGCCGCAGCGGCGGTGGTGCCGAGCCGCACGCGCCGCACCGGACGGCCGAGCAGATCCAGGATCGCCAGCTCTGCCGGGATTCCCGCGGGGACGCTGAACGAGAGCGCAGTGCCCTCGTTGAACGGATTGGGCCTGGGCGCCTGCAGGCGCAGGCGGGCCGCGCTCTCGGTCGCCGCGGGTGGGTCGGTCACGGCCGTAGGCGGCACGGGCTCGGCCCGGAAGTAGCGGGCCTCGCTCTCGGTCGGACTGAACTGGACCGAGTACATGCCCTCCAGCCAGGGGGCGCCTTCGGCCGACGCCCGCGCGGCGCACAGGAAAAACCGGCCATAGTAGCCCCAGCCGGTGGACTCGATGCCCAGATTCTCGGGCTCGGCGGCCAGGCCGCCGTCCGCCGCCAGGAGCGCCACGTGCAAGGTCGTGTACCGGGGCAGTACCCCGTACAGACGCCCGTCGGCGTCTTCCCACAGACGACCGCTGTTGAAGGCTCCCGGAGCGCCCAGCTCCACGTGCTGCAGCGGGCCGCCCGGCGGCCCGAAGGCGTGCACCGTGCGCACGTCGCTCCAGTCGCCCTCGTGCACCATGTACTGGTAGAGCAGATGCACGTTGCCCTGGCGATCGATCAGCAGATCGTCGTTGTGCACGCAGCCGCGGCTCGGTTCGACGTCGATGACGAGCAGGCGTGCAAAGGGCTGCGCGAGGATCTCCGGAGTGTAGAAGTAGTGCAGGTTGCGAAAGGAGTAGGTGAAACCGGCCCCCGCCGCGATCTTCTCCGCATCGGCGATGTCCTGCGTGGTGAAGACGTGGGCAGCCCGTCCGTGAAAGGCGACGAACGGGTAGGCCTGCCGGTCGTACCCCGAGGGCGAGTCCGGGCGCTTGGGGTGGTAGGCGACCACGCCGTTCTGCCAGCGCGGCGCCCCGGAAAGCTGCACCGAATACAGGTTCTGCGACCAGTACGAGGCCACCGCCAGCAACTCGCCGGCGGCGTTGACCGCGGCGCCGGCATAGGGATACAGATCGTCGTAGGGCGAGACCGGCCGGTCGCGCCGCGGCTCGTCCGGCGTGCCGACGGCGAAGCGCCAGCGGGTGAAGACGCCCTCGGGCCACGCGAAGGCGTGCACGTATCCCTGCCCGTCCGCCACGATCGAAGGCGGCTGGTTCAGTAGACCGGCCTGCGGACTGGACCAGCGCCGCTGCCAGCCCTCCGGGCCGCGTTCGTACAGGCTCCAGTGCTGGGCCATGCCCTCCCCATGGGGCTCCAGCAGGGCGCAGTACACCCGCTGGCCGGAGCGGACGACGATGGGCTGGTGGTAGCCCCAGATGGCGGCGTTGTTGGTGGCACCGTACGTGATGCGAGCGATGGTCTCGGTGGTCACGTTCCAGGCGGCGCCGGCCTGGCCGGCGGCCGACAGAACCAGCGCCAAAGTGACGAGCAAGGCTCGGCAACGCGGAACAGTTCGCATGGCGCGCACCCGTGGCGACGGCGAGCTGCGGACCGGCAGAGGTTGCGAATAGGATGGCATGAGTCTCCGGCGGCCGCAAGCAGTGGCCGGCGACTGCACGCGGTGCCGGCGGCGCCGCGTGCGGCCGTCATGCCGCGGCTCTTGATGCAGTTCGGCGGCCTTAGTACAATTCAAATTCTTGTCGGGGGTTGCCGCGGCACCGCAGGGGGTGGGCACGCCGCGGCACGTCTTGCGCCTTGGCAAGGTCGTCTTGCCACTCGCCGGCATTTGCACGGAGAATGCGCGATGCACACTCGCCGCAAGCTGTTCGTTGCTGCTGTATGGATGGCCGCGCTGACACCGCTGATCCTGGCCGTCGCGGTCCTGGCGGGAGCGCTCGACTCGCCGGGGGCGCCTGACGCTCCTGTGTCCGCCTCCTATACCCTCCGGGATCTCTACAGTCGTCTGCTCGACGGCGTGCCCGGCACGGCGGCTGCGTTCACGGAGCCGGCCGCTGGCCCCACGGAGGGGATCATGCCCACGGTGGCACAGTTGATGCAGGCCGCTCCGGCGGTGGACGATGCGGCGGGCGCTGCGCCGGGCGACGTGGTGGCCGGCAAGACCTTCTGGGGCCTCCAGCCGGGAAGCGGCTGGGGGCGGCAGACCGGCACGATGGTGGTGGGCGGCGGGGCCACGACGGCAGCGCTGCCCAGGACTGGCCAGACGAACAGCTACGCCAGCGAGGACGATGGCGACCTGCGCAAGGGGGTGGTGTGGCCGTCGCCGCGCTTCACCGACAACGGGAACGGCACGGTCACCGACAACCTGACGGGCCTGATCTGGATCGTGGCGCCCCACGAGCTCGAGGGGAACGATGGCCGCCAGGCCTGGGAGGCTGCGATCGCCTACTGCAGGGGCCTGGCGTACGGCGGCCACGATGATTGGCGGCTGCCCAACGTGCGGGAGTTGCACAGCCTGGTGGACTTCAGTCGGGCCGTGCCGGCTCTGCCGTCCGGCCATCCGTTCGTGGGCATCGAGTCCTCGAACTACTGGTCCAGCACCACGTTCGCGTACGAGGGGTTCTCGGAGTACGGCTGGTGGGTCTCGCTCTTCGATGGATACACCTACTACGCCAACAAGACGAACAACTACAGGGTGTGGCCCGTGCGGGCGGGCCAGGGAGGGTGACGATGCCACCGATGAGGAGATCCGTCGCTCCAGCTGGCCAGCAGCGGCGCAACGCTGCGGTCACCGGGCGTTCCGCGCACCGCCGTGCCGGGCGGCGCTTGCTCTGCTGTGGCGCCGTGCTGCTGTGGGCGGTGGCGCCGACGTGGGCCGCCGGCAACATCGACCCGGCCAGCAAGTGGGCGTGGGCGACCAGCGCCGGCTGGATCAATTTCGCGCCGGCGCACGGCGGCGTGACCGTGCTGGCCGACCACCTGGAAGGGTACGCCTGGGCCGAGAGTATCGGCTGGATCCGCCTGGGTGTGCACACCGGTGGCGGCTCCCACACCTACGGGAACACCAGCGCCAGCGACTATGGGGTGAACCGGGCGGGTGACGCGCTGTCCGGCTTCGCCTGGTCGCCGGTCGCCGGGTGGATCAACTTCGCGCCCACGCATGGTGGCGTGCACCTGGATCCGGACACGGGTGCACTCTCCGGCTATGCGTGGAGCGAGAGCGTGGGCTGGATCAAGCTGGCGGGCACCGCTCAGAACGGGACCGCGTACAAGGTCCGGGCCTGGTTCGACGCGGTCACCGTGTCCTTGTCGTACGGCAGCGGGTGGAACCTGGTCTCGCTGCCCGTGGCGCCGGCAGACGGCGCGGTCCAGACGCTGTTCCCCGATGCCATCTCGGCGTTCCGCTTCGACGGGGGGTACAGCCAGGTC
>CAZPXM010000212.1:0-4502 GCA_964591015.1 uncultured Gemmatimonadaceae bacterium | reverse complement strand
CGGGTCCGTCGCCTCAGCCGCCCAGCTCCCGCCGAGGGCCCGCGCGGCCGCGCGGCTCGACCGGCGCCGTCCCTTCACGCCACCGGCACCGGCGCCGAGCCGGCCCCCACCCGCACGAACGTCTCGTACGCCCAGCGGTCCCACTCCGGTTCCACGCCGATGCCGTGCAGGTCGCCGTAGTTCTTGGCGATGAAACCGGCGCGGAACAGCTGCACCAGCCGCGCGGTCTCGGCCTCGATCAGCTCGCGCCGGCCGGTGGGCAGAACCCGCTGGATGTCCACCGGCGCGAACAGCCCCACGCGGTGGCGCCGCAGCTTCGCCGCCAGCGCCGGCATGTCGTACAGCGCGGGCTGATCGAATTGCAGGCAGTCGATGCCCGCCTCGCACAGCGCGTCGATCAGCTCCCAGTTGCACCCGCAGGAGTGCTGGATGACCTTCATCCGGTACTCGTGCGCCTTGCTGGTGAGGCGTTCGTACAGCGGCCGGAAGATCTCGTTCCACATGGCCGGCGACATCAGCAGGCGGTCCTGCGTGCCCAGGTCCTCGCAGAACATCACCCCGTCCATGCCCGCCTGGCCGTACTGCGCGATGACGCCCTCGAGCAGGGTGGTGACCCGGTCGTGCAGCACGTCGATCCGCTCGCGCTCGGTCAGCAGGTCGATGAAGTAGGTCTCCATCTTGCGCTGGTAGCGGCAGATCGCGAACGGCCAGCCCGGCAACCATCCCACCCGGAACAGCTCGGTGGCCGACGCGCCCAGCGTCCGCGCGGCGGCGTAGCAGGACGGCTGGTCCAGGGCGGGCAGTTCGAACCGCTCGAGCTCGCTCCAGTCGGCCAGCGCCGGCCGGAACACCTCGCCGCCCTGGGACAGGCCTCGGTGTCGGTGCCAGACGTTCCCCCACAGGTCCGTGTAGTACTCGTACTCGCCCTCGACCCAGCGCTCCTCGCGGAACCCCAGCTCGATGCCGGCGCCCACGAAGTCGTTCCAGCGACCCGGCCCCGTGAAGTTGAACCCGATGCGCTCCGGGGCCGCGCCCTCGATGTTGGCGATGACGATCTCCCGCGGGATCATCGCGACGCACCTGCCCTGTACTGGCGCAGGGCCGCGCCCGGAACGCCGCGCGCGCGCCGCCGGGCACCCCCCGGCGATGCGTCACGCGGGCGCGGCGCCGCCCGCCTCCGCCTCGTAGCCGACCCCGGGATGACCATACCCGTCCTCGTCGCACAGAATCGCCGTGAAGCCCATGCCTGCCGGGCCGCGTCGCACGCGCACCTCCAGCCGGTGGCGACCCGCCGCCAGCCGCACCGGCACCTTGGTCTCGCCCAGCACGTGCTCGCCCGCCTCGGCGCGCGCGGCCACCACCTGTCCGTCCAGCGCCACCTGGAACGCGCCATCTGCCGACGCCCACAGGATGGCCGCGACGTCCTGGGCGGCGCGCACCTCCACCGCCGCCCAGGCCATCGCCGGCGACGCCGGCGCGAAGAAGCGCGCCAGATCGATGTAGCGCTCCTCGCTGTCCAGGCGCTGCCACGGACCCCGCGCCGCGGTGGCGACCAGCCACGAGCGATTGCCGCGCGCGGTGAACCGGATGCCCTTCCGGCCGGCGGCCGTGGCGAACTTCCGCCGGACCACCGGCAGTGGCGTCCCCACCAGCTCGATGCGCTCGCGAGCGAACGTGCCGAGTCGCTTGGCGGCGGCGTAGTGCAGGTAGTCGATGTCCTCGGGATTGAACCCCATCAGTTCCGAGGCGATGGCGTCGGCCGCCACCGGGTCGGCGCTCGCCACCACCACGTTGTGGCGCAGGTTCTCGCCCCACTGCGGCCCGTCGCCCTCGGTGCTCCAGAAGCCTTCCAGCACGCTGTAGTCGGGCGGGTGGTAGCAGACCAGGTCGATGAATCCCTTCTGGACGTCCCCCTGGTGCACGTCGCCCTTGCGGACGACGCCCGACGGGTGCGTGGGGAGGATGCCCACGTAGTTCTTCAGCGCCAGCGTCGTCGCGCAGGTGTGCGTCTTCAGCGCCGGCACGGAGATCAGGCGATCGCAGTCCAGCACCGTCGCCGGGACGTGATAGCCCGTGCGGGGTGTGCCGGTACCCGGCACGTACGCCCACCGGCCGTACCGCTCGGGCGGCCGCAGCTCCTGGCCGACGCGCTGCAGGGCGCCGAGGCCGCTGCCGCCAGGGTCGGGCACCGGCAGGAAGCGAATCTCGTCCTCGTTGAGATCGACGATGTCGACGACGCCAGGATGGCTGCGGCCGAACTGCTCGACCAGCCCCGCGTAGGACAGGCCGCCGAACTCCGGCCACGCCACCGTCCAGCCGTCGGCGCCGTCCTCCCCGGTGCCCCGCTGCCACTCGGCGCCACCCTCGGCGATCGTCACCCGGCGCGGCCGGCAGCGCGCCAGCAGGTAGGCGATCAGCGCCTGGATGACGCGCACATCGGTGACCTGACCCGGGTGGGCTTGGCCGTTGTGCCAGTAGGAGCACCGGTGGGTGGGGCTGGTCACGATGTTGGGCTTGAGCACCACCCAGTCGTCGCACCCGACCCGTTGCCGCAGCGAGCGCTCCGACCGATCCTGGTCGAGGGCTCGCCAGACCACGGCCTGCACCTGCGCCGTCGTGCAGGGCGCGTCCAGGGCACACGCTGCCGCTCCCATCGCCTCGTCGCGACTCGAGGCGATGCTCACCACCGCCTGCTTCTGTGTCATCAACAACCCGTGGCCCGCGCCGCTCCCCGCCGCACGGAGCATCCCCCGGCGCCTGGCCGCTGGCCTGCCGGCACCTGCCGCCCGCGAGATCCCCCGAGGCCGCCCTAGTTGCGCAGGCTGGTCACCGGCGCCGGCAGTCTGCCGCCGCGCCGCAGGAAAGCCGCACTGGAGAAGCGATTCACCGCCATCACCGGCGCGCTGCCCAGCAGCCCGCCGAAATCGACCAGATCGCCGGGCCGTCCCCCCGGCACGGGAATCAGCCGCACCGCCGTGGTCTTGTTGTTCACCACGCCGATCGCCAGCTCGTCGGCGATGATCGCGCTGATGGTCTCCGGGGGGGTGTCGCCGGGAATGGCGAGCATGTCCAGCCCCACCGAGCACACCGCGGTCAGCGCCTCGAGCTTGTCCAGGCCCAGCGCCCCGGACTGCACCGCCTCGATCATGCCGCGGTCCTCGCTGACGGGGATGAACGTCCCGCTGAGGCCGCCCACATGCCCGCTGGCCATGGCGCCACCCTTCTTCACCGCGTCCATCATCAGCGCCAGCGCCAGCGTGGAACCGTGGGCGCCGACGCGCTCGATGCCGAAGGCCTCGAGCACGCGCGCCACCGAGTCGCCCGGCGCGGTCGTCGAGGCCAGCGAGATATCCACCACCCCGAAGGGCACGCCCAGACGGGCGGACAGCTCGCGGCCCACGAGCTCCCCCGCCCGGGTGATCTTGAACACGGTCCGCTTGATCACCTCGGCCAGCGCGGTCAGGTCGCAGTCGCGGTTCTGCTCCACCACCGCCCGCACCACGCCCGGACCGCTGATGCCCACGTTGAGCCCGTACTCGCCCTCGCCCACGCCGTGGAAGGCGCCCGCCATGAACGGATTGTCCTCCGGCGCGTTGACGAAGGCGCAGAACCGGGCGCACCCCACCCCGCGCGACGTGCGCCCCGCCGTCTCCAGCAGCATCGGGCCGAGGAGATTCACCGCGTCCAGGTTGAGTCCGGAGACGTGCGAGCCGACGTTCAGGAAGCCGCAGACGCGCTCGCTGGCGGCCAGGGCCTCGGGCAGCGCGCGGATCAGCATCGCCTCGCCCCGCGTGGCGCCCTTGTGGACCAGCCCGCCGAAGCCGCCGATGAAGTCGACGCCGAGCTCCCGGGCGGCCCGGTCCAGCGCGCGGGCCATCTGCACGTACTTGGCCGCCGTGCCGTGGGCCTCCATCACCAGGCTGATCGGCGTCACCGCGATCCGCTTGTTCACGATCGGCACGCCGTACTTGGCTTCCAGCGAGCGGGCCTCGGCCACCAGCCGCCGCGCCCCGGTCTCCAGCTTGCGCTGCACCTTGCTCTTCAGCGTCGGGAAGTGACCGTCGGCGCAGTCCTTCAGATTCACGCCGAGCGTCACCGTCCGGATGTCCAGGTGGTGGCTGAGGATCATGCTGGCGGTCTCGTACGCCTCGGCGACGCTGATCGTCATCTCACACCCGGTGCATCATCCGGAAGAGGTTCTCGTGCTGGACCTGGATCCTCAGGTTCATGTCGGCGCCCAGGCTGGCCAGTTCGGCGCTGACCTTCTCGATGGACCACCGGCTGTCAGCCATGTCGACCAGCATGGTCATCACGAAGTAGCCCCCGGTGATCTTCTGCGAGATGTCCTCGATGTTGATGTCGCGCTTGAACAAGTAGGCGGCGATGCGGGCCACGATGCCCTTCTGGTCGCGGCCGATCACCGTGATGAACACCAGCTCCTTGTCCTTGCCCATCGGGAAGGCTCCCGCTCTGACTCTCCAGGGACGTGCCGGCGCGCCGGC
>CAZPXM010000211.1:0-4581 GCA_964591015.1 uncultured Gemmatimonadaceae bacterium | reverse complement strand
GGCGCTGGCCGCGGGCCTGGCGCACGCCACCGCGGTGGTGTCGCCCGCCGGTGCGACCGCCGCGGTGGTCGTCTTCGTCGCGGATGGCGACCTGCTCTACGCCTGGGTCGCCGGCGCCGACCCCGAGCACAACGCGTCGGGCGCGCTGTCGCTGCTCTACTGCCGCGTGCTCGAGCAGACCCGCGCCCGCGTCTTCGACTTCGCCGGTGCCAACATGCCGTCCATCGCCTTCTTCAAGCGCGGCTTCGGCGGCGAACTGGCGGCCTACTACGCCAGCGAGCGCTTCGCGAGCAAGACGCTGCGGTGGCTCGTGCCGCTGTGGCGCGCGGTGCGCCGGCCAGGCGAGTGACGGCGGCGGCATGCCCAGGCCGCCCGGGGCCGGTGCGGACCCGCCGCGGCTGGCCGCGCCTCAGGGAACCCCGATGTACACGAAGTTGCCCGCCTCTCCCAGGGCAGCGTCGACGACCATCCACACGGCCCCACCCATGAGCTGCCCGGCGATGAGACCCAGGAAGAGCGGCTGCCAGGCTTGGCAGCCGCGACTGCCCGCAAACCGGTAGATGACCGCCCGGCAGAGCCACCCCAGGAACACCGAGAACCACGCCCAACCCATCACCCAGCTGTCGGCCACCGGCAGGCCGATGTAGTGCAGCGGCCACCACAGGCAGTGGTGCTGAAGATAGATGAGGGCCGCCATGGCCCCGGCGCCTACGGCCGTGAAGACCAGACGCGGCCGCACCTGGGCCCAGCCCACCGGATTCTGCAGCTTGTCCGCCAGGAACTGATAGGCCACCGTCGGCACCCCGAACTGCCGCAGGTTGATCCCGCCGTAGCGGTAGTTCAGTTCGAGCGTCGTCCAGGCCGCGCCCACCATGCTGACGGCCAGAGCGAGCATGATGGCCCAGAACAGCCTGCGAGGGTGCCGCGCCTCGCCCAGACGGCCGGCGTGCGCCAGCTTGAGCCCGTTGGCCGTCGACGCCATCACCGTCGTGCGCATCTCCGCCGCCCAGGCGTAGCTCAGGCTGATGCCGGCCAGGCCGCGCCAGCCGATCAGCTCGGTGCCTAGGGTGTACACGACGAACGGCTGCGGCAGCATCGTGGACGCCGTGAAGCCGATGCCGCCCTGCGCGACCACCCGGCTGACAGCCAGGAAGATCACGAACGCTCCCGCCATGAAGACCGCCGTGGCCGGCAGCGGCACGCCGCTCCACCACAACCAGATGCCGAAGTACCCCGCACCGCCCAGCCACAGCCAGACCGCCGTCCGGTACGAGACGATCTCGCCCGCATCGCCTGCGGGGCGGCCGCGCCGGAACGCCGCCGCCAGGACCTGCCGCAGATGCCGCCGCGCGGTCCACAGGATCGCCACTGCCAGGGCGATCATCGCGCCCATGGACTGGTGCGAGAGCGCCACCGAGGACCCGGTCAGCGCCTCGTTGTGGCCGGTCACCTGGTAGCCGACCAGATTCATCGTCCCGGTCTGCAGGCGCGCGAGCAGGTGGAAGAACCACACCGAGAACGCGGTGGGAAGGTGCAGGAGATAGCTCAGTCCGACGATCGCGAAGTTGACGAAGACCTGCAGGCTGACGCTGTTGCGGAACAGGAGGAGCGGCTCGAAGTGGGTCTCGATCGCCGGAACGAAAAAGAAGTAGTGGTGCAGGCCGCGCAGGAGCTGGAGGACGAACGGCACCGCGAAGCCCAGCCACATGCGCCCGCTCCGGAACAGCGGCGGCACGATGCAGGCATCGCCGCCGCGGAGTATCTCCAGCGGCAGCCGCGCCAGCGGGAAGACCAGGCGCTCCTGCTCCACCCACGGACGCCGCAGGATGACCATGGTCATGACCATGCACACGAAGACGGCCAGCATGGCGCTGCCCCAGGCCGCCAGCGGCACCACCCAGGCGCGCCAGGGGATGCGGAGGCCCGCGGGGAGCCCCTCGTAGAAGTGCCGCGATACGTCCGGATCGCGCGGCGCGAGCCAGGAGGGGATCAGCGGCTGGATGAGCTCTGCCCAGTTGTTTTCCGGCGTCGCGTAGTAGAACGGGCGCGTGAGAATGTGCAGCAAATTGGTCACCAGCCCCCAGGTGGGCACTGCCGAGCCGACCGCCATCATGACGAAGACGACGATCAGCTCCGCGCCGCTGAAGGCCCGGTGCGGCCGGACCAGCTTCACCAGCGGGTTGAGCAGGCCGACGAGGACGAGGAACACCATCATGGCGCCGGCGGTGATGTAGTCCGAGGTCAGCCCGGCGTTGTGAAGCACGAGGACGGAGTACGGGCACGCCATGCTGATGGCCAGCGTCAGACACGCGCCCAGGCCGATCGAGCGCCAGGTCACGTCCGGTCGCTCGACCGTCGTCGGAGCACGTCTGGAGGGACAGGCAGCCATCGAGGGTGCGGCAGTAGTCTCACGCGCGGCGGGCCGCTGCGGGCGGGATCCGCCGGCCAAGGTAGCCGCCGCCCTGCCTGGCGGCAAACGCGGTTTGCCCCGGCTGCCGCCCGGCTCGATCTTCTTGCCGTCGGTCGGGTGCCGCAGGCGCGTCTCGGCTGTCAGCCGCGGGCCATTGCGCCAGCCTCCCGGCCGCGCCGGTGCAGATTCCCATCCCGCCAAGACGGAGAGCGGCCGTGAAAGCGATCGAGGCCCTGGGCGGACACCGTCCGCTCCGGGCAGAGCAGTTCGCCGACAGAGCGTACGCGTACGCGCTGAACCCGCTGCGCAACCCCCTGAAGGCCGTCATGGACCAGTGCCCGTCCGTGGAAGAGACGCCGCCGCTGCTGGGCATCTTCAACGACATCCCCTGGCACAAGTTCCGCGAGTCCGAAGCGCACGCCTGGGCCAAGGCGGGCTTCCTCTGGATCGTCAACGACGCGGAACACTCGCAGTGGGAAGGCCACTACGGCCGGGAGCAGAACGCTGCCGAAGGCCGCCTGGGCCTGCTGGCGGTGCAGCGACTGCCCCGGGAGGCCCTCAGCGCCCACGGCGACGCCTACCAGCTGGGGGCTCGGGCGACCTTGCGTCCCTACGGGACCACCGTGGCCGATGCCGAAGCCTACTTCCGTTCGGTCAACTTCCCGGTGCCCGGTCGGGCGACACCCTATGACCGCGGTGGGTACCCGGTGCGCACGGGCGACCGGACGATGATGTTCACCCCGGACGAGCTGCGCAGCGCCGAGACCGAAGTGCAGGGCTGGATCCAGTTCGAGACGCGCGAGTACATCGCCGACAGGAGCATCCGCGACCGCGTCCTCGAGCTGATGGTGCAGCAGGGGCGCAACAAGGCCTGCGGGTTCGTGGGGCCCTTCGACGCGATCCTGCGGGAAGGCGACTTGCCGGAGATCAACGAGGCGGTGAACGAGCTGTTCCGCGCCGCTGCCCGGCTGGGGGTTCACACGGGGCGCGTGGTGGGCTCGGGTTCGATGGAAGACCCCAAGGACATCGAAGATGCCATGGTCGTGGCCATCGAGAACGGTGCGCGCCTGATCTCGGTGCACCCGCTGACCAGCGACATGACCTACCGGGGCGCGTACGCCATGGCGGAGCCCTTTTTCCGGGCCTGCGAGCGCTGCGGCTTCTGAATCGCCGCTCGTACCCCGCACCGGCCGCCACCGGGTCCGATCCAGCTGCGGTCGCGGCTGACCGCGCAGGAAGGGGCTGTCCGGCAACAGCCCCTTCCGTGTCGGCACCCGTTCGGCCGCGCCGGCCAGGGCGATCCGACTCCCGCCCGGCACAGGCCGCTCTGTGCCTCCAGATCAGCGTGCCCGCCGCGTCCGCCGTGCCGTCCCGCTGGCGGCCACCAGATCCGGTCGTCGCGCCTGCCACTCCCTTCGCGACGATCAGGCGGAAGCCCCTCCACGCACAGCGCCGTGGAGACGCCTACCGTTACAACTGCAAGCTAGAACTCGATGCGCTGGCCGTTGACGTTCCAGTACCCGGAGTAGGCACCGCCGGCACCATAGCTGATCTCTCCCTCGATCTCGCCGCTGTACGCGCCCGAGATCTCCAGATCGATCGTATAGTGGAACGTGGTGCCGCTCATCACATAGTCGACGTCGCCGTCCAGCCAGATCTCGCCGTCATCGGAGTAGTTATTGAACTTGACGGAATAGCGGATGTTGTACTGCGCCAGCTTGCCGATGGACTGGGTGATCTTCACTGTGCCGCTGACGGCGCCGTTGTGTGTCCCGGGACCCTTGGCGATCGCCTGCGCAATGCTGTTGCTGACCTGCGCCTGGACGACCGCGGCGTTGGCCTGGGTAATCTCCTCGCCAGCACCGGTGGGGCCCGTGCCGCCGTCGCCGTCGTCGTCACCACCACACCCCGCCACTGCCAGCGCCAGCGCGGCAGCGATGAGGACGGCCAGCTCCCGGAATGTAGCCAAGCGTGCCATTCGGACTCCTCTCGTCTTTGGGGAATGAATCGGCTCGCGACGAGCCGGACGGTCGGCGTGTAGCCGAGACATGAATTCGACGATAGGACTGGGAGCCCTCGTGTCAAGCGAGCCGGCCTCCAGTGCTCTCGGCACGGCGCCGCGGGCGACGGCTCGCTCGCCGGTGGTTGCCGCCCCCCGCCCGCCCCCGCGG
>CAZPXM010000210.1:0-4670 GCA_964591015.1 uncultured Gemmatimonadaceae bacterium | reverse complement strand
GCACTATCTGTTCGGCCCGGGCTCGCTGCCCGCTATGCCAGCTGCGGCGCTGCGGTACCTGCCCGCGTGGGTGTGCGTGGGGCTGGCAGCGCTGCTCGGCTGGCGCGACTGCATCCGAGGGCCGCGCGCGCCAGCGGCCGCCGGTGCGGGCGCGCCGCGCCCGGGCGGGACGCCTGCTGCCGAGGAGGCTTCGGCCGCGCCCTCCGCGCCGGCACCCCCCTCCGCGCCGGCACCGGGCGCCGCGTGGTCCTCGCTGCTCGCCGCACCGGCGTTCTGGCCGGTCCTCGCGCTGCTGCTGGCGGGCCTGCTGAGCGCGGCCGCGGCTGCGCAGCCCGCGGTGAGCGCGGCCAAGTCCGCGTATTACTTCGCCACCGGCGGGCTGGCGTACCTGCTGGTGGTCGCCGGCCTGCGCCGCCCAGCAGCCGCGCAGGAGCTGCTCCGCTGGCTCCTGGGGGCCGCGTACCTGGTGGCGCTGTACGGCCTGGTCGAGTTCGCGCTCGGCCGCAATCCCGTGTTCGGCCAGGCCTTCGGCAGCGCCAACGAGGCGTACCGCCGCCTCGTGCCGGATCCGTGGTTCGAGGGCCGCATCACATCCACCATGGGCCATCCGGTCGCACTCGGCGCCTATCTTGCCATGCTCCTGCCCATGTCGCTCGCCGTGGCGCTCGCCCCGCTCGCGGGCCGCCAGCGGCGCCTGCTGCTGGCCGGCACCGGATTGCTGGCCGCCGCCCTGCTGTTGACGTTCTCGCGCGGTGCCTGGCTGGCTGGCGCCGCAGGCCTGGGGGTGTTCGCGTGGCGGCGGTGGGGCCGCCGCGCCTTGCGCTGGCTGCCCGTGGCCGTGGTGGCGCTGGCCGTCCTGGCAGGCCTGGCGTGGGGTCTGGGCCGGGACTCGCGCCTGGGCGAGCTGGCCACCCGCCGGGTGGTCGGCGCGTACAGCGAGTACGTCCAGAACTTCGGCCGCACCACGCGCGGCGCCGCGTACGGCTACGTGGCCGCCATCGCGCACGAGCGCCCCCTCACCGGCCTGGGCACGGGCATGTACCGGTTCGCCGCGTATCGCCTGCGCCGCGAACTGGCGATCCCGACGCCGGTGGGCGTGCTCGACACGCCGGACAACATGTATCTGATGTGGCTGGCCGAGAACGGCGGCATCGGTCTGGTCGCGGCGGTGTCCGCGCTGGTGGCGTTGCTGGCCATCTTCTGGCGGGCGAGCGCGGGCGCGGCCAGCGCCAGTCCGGCGAGCGGGTGCCCCGGAGACCGCCAAGCGACGGCCGCGGCGCCGGCCCGGCCCGGGCCCGGCTCCGTCCCGGAGACGCCGCGAGCGGATCGGCCGGTCCTGGCAGCCGGCTTCCTGGCGGCCCTGGCGGCGCTGGCGGTGGACATGCTCACGGTCGACGCGCTCTACTTCCCGGTGGTGCGCACGGTGTTCTGGCTGGCCGTGGGCGCCGGAGTTGTTCTGGTCAGCGTGCCGCCGCCTGCGCCGGTTGGCCAGGGCGCAGCTCCGGGCCGCGGCGATGCCGCGCCAGCCGCTGACTCGCGTCCGGAGCGGTCGGCGCTGCCGGGCGACAGCGCCAGCCCGGCACCGTCTCCTCTCCCAGCCCGTCCGACTCCCTGATGACCGTGCTGGCGCGGCGCACCGTGTGTCTCATCGTGGCCCAGGTCGCGCTCGGGGTGCTGGCCCTGCAGCCGCTGGCCTGGGTCACCGCGCTCACCTGGGGCCGGTTCGCGCACGTGCTGTTCGTGGCTGCCGGGCTCGGGTACCTGCTCTGGCGCGAGCGCCCCGGGCAGCCCGACCCGTCCCCGGCCAGCCTGCCGGACCCGCCGGCCGCCACTCCCGCAGTCGCCGTCCCGCCTGGCGGCTCCCTGGCCGCAGTCACGGCCCTGGTGCTGGTGTACGCGGCCAACCAGTTCCGGCCAGCGGTCGCGGCCGCGGCGGACGCGCCGGCACTGGGGCGCGCCGTGGCGCCGTGGCTGGCTCGCAGCGCCTGGCTGGCCCCTGGCGCAGTAGGAGTCGCGGTGGTGGCGTTGGCTGCCTGCGGACCGGCGGCGTGGCGCTGGCGTCGTGGCGACTGGACCGCCGTGGTCCTCGCGGTCCTGGCTGCCCTGGCCGCAGCCATGCCGGCGCTGGTGGGAGGGGCGAGCCGGGACCTGCATCTGCCGTGGCCCGCGTTCGGGCAGGTCCTGCTCTCGCTGCTGGTGTGGCTGGCCGGCCGGCGCGCCGTGGCCCTGGCGCCGCGCAGCGGCTGGCGCCTGGCTGCCTGGGTCTGGGCAGTGCTGGCAGCCACCGCCGCGGCGGGTATCGGTCAGGCTGCTGTCGCCCGGTACGCGACTCACCGCGGCGACGCGGCCCGCGCGGCTGGCGACCTGCCCGCGGCGACCGCGCACTACGCGCGGGCCCGGCAACTGGCCGGCCGGCTGGGCCTGCACGCGATCGCCGACCGGTCCGCCTTTGCGCTGGCAGGCGTGCTGGCCGCGCAGGATCGGCCGGACGAGGCCGCGGCCACGCTCGGGCTGCGGCCGGGATTCGTGCACGTCATCCCGGCGGACGCCTGGGAGGGCCCCGAAGGCGGCCGCCTGTACTACCTGGCCAGTTGCTGGAAGGACTTGGTGCTCTATCCGGGGGACATCGAGATCCGCATCCACGCCCACGGCGATCCGGCGCTGGGGGTCTGGCCGCTCATGCGCGTCAAGCTCGGCAACAAGGTGCTGGACGACGTGTTCGTGGACGCGAAGGAGTCCAAACCGTTCAGCTTCTTCGTCGAGGAACCGGTAGCCCGCCGCGTGCGCCTGGAGCTGCGCTTCCTCAACGACTTCAAGCAGAACACGCCGCCGCTGGATCGCAACCTGTGGATCGACCACGCGGAGATCCACTACCGCCGGGTAGCCTGGCCGTGAGCCCGGCCTGTCCAGGCGAAGGCAGGGGTTCGCCGGCGGCCGGTCCGCGGGCGGCGACGGGAACCGCGCCCGCAGCCGATTTGCCCACGGCTTCACAGCCGCACCCGCGGCCGGCTGTCGGCCGTGCGAGCGAGGCGCTGCGCCGGCTCCGCGACGTGACCCTGGCCGCAGTGCTCCTGCTCCTGTGCTCGCCGCTCCTGCTGGCCGCGGCGCTGGCCGTGCGCCTGGAGTCGCCCGGCCCGGCCTTCTTCTGCCAGGAGCGAGTGGGCCTGCGGGGCCGGCGCTTCCGCGTGTTCAAGCTGCGCACCATGACCGTGGATTCGCCGACGTTCGGTCCCAAGCCGACCTCGTGGGACGACGATCGCGTCACGCGCGTGGGTCGCTTCCTGCGGCGTTCGAGCCTGGACGAGCTGCCCCAGTTGCTCAACGTGCTGCGCGGCGAGATGAGTCTGGTGGGACCGCGGCCCGAGCAGCCCTTCCTGGTCGAACGATACGCGCCCTGGCAGCGGGAGCGTCTGGAGGTTCTGCCCGGCATGACCGGCTGGTGGCAGATCAACGGCCGCAAGCAGCCCATGCACGAGCATGTCGAGGAGGACCTGTTCTACGTGCGCCATCGTTCGCACTGGCTGGACCTGCGCATCCTCGCCCGCACCGTGCAGGCGGTGTGGGGCGGCAACGGGGCGGTCTGAGTGCGAGCCGGCGGGCTGCCGGTCGTCGTGGTCTCCGGGTTGCCGCGCTCCGGCACCTCGCTGATGATGCAGATGCTGCGGGCCGGCGGCCTGGAGTTGCTGGCCGACGACTCGCGGCCGCCCGACGCCGACAACCCGCGGGGCTATTGGGAGTACGCGCCGGTCAGTCGATTGCGGGAGGATGCCGGCTGGGTGGCCGCAGCCGCCGGCAAGGCGGTCAAGGTCGTGTCGCCGCTGCTCGCCTACCTGCCGCCGGGACTGGCCTACCGGGTCGTCTTCATGGAACGCGCCATGCCCGAGATCCTCGCCTCGCAGCGCGCCATGCTCGCGCGGGCGGGCGGGGCCGCACCGTCCGCGCAGTTCGACGATGCGGCCATGGCGGAGCGCTTCGCCCGCCACCTGCGCGAGGTGCGGGCGTGGCTGGCAGCGCAGCCCAACTTCGCGGTGCTGGCTGTGGACTACGACGCGCTGGTGACCGGTCAGGCCGCGGCCGCCGCCGCCGTGCGCGACTTTCTGGCTGTCGAGCTGGGCGTGGAGCTCGACGCAGCGGCGATGGCGGCAGTAGTGGATCCGGCGCTCTACCGGCAGCGGCTGACGCCATGAGGCGAGTGCCTGTAAGAGCAGCCGTAGCCAGGGCCGACTGAACAAGAAACGTGCGACGCGAGCGGTTTGTCATGATGGATCTCACGAGCGGGTGGGTAAATTCGACTTGTCGATTTGAAACAGGATGAAATCGGATTGTTCAGCAATTCAGTTGAAAGCATTGAATACAAACTGAACGCGCTGCGGTATTATAACCCACCTATAAGTCACTGTCGCCTTCTCCCCAAATGTACAAGCGAATCTGTCATGTTTTTCTATTTTCTGGGTCAGCGCTCGACAGACTGGGTGCAAAACTATGATCCATTGGGACAAGCCTTTTTATCCACCTTGCTTGCCGCTTCGCCGGTCGTTGTTCTTTTGGGATTATTGGTTTGGGGATGGCAAGCGCATCGCGCGGCAATGGCGGGCCTCGGGTTGGCGATCGGAGTTGCCATTGTCGGTTTTGGAATGCCATGGTTATCCGTTATGGCCGCTGCGCTGTAC
>CAZPXM010000209.1:0-4682 GCA_964591015.1 uncultured Gemmatimonadaceae bacterium | reverse complement strand
CGCGGGCCATGGCCCGCGGCGAGTCCGTGAAGCTGCTGGGCGACTTCTTCCGGCTGACCTACATCCGCAACGCCGGGGCCGCCTTCGGCATGAACCTGGGCAGCCCGCTGGTCCACACGGTGTTGTCGCTGGCTGCCCTGGGATTGCTGGTCTGGCTCTACCGCTCCACCCCGGCCGGGCAGCGACTGGTGCGCTGGGCGCTGTGCATGGTCATGGGGGGGGCGCTGGGCAACATCGTCGATCGGATTCGCTGCGGCGAGGTGATCGACTTCCTCGACTTCGGCGTCGGCAGGCTGCGCTGGCCCGTGTTCAACTTGGCCGACTCGTTCGTCACGGTGGGGGTGATGCTGCTCGCTCTGGCTGCCGTCTGGCCGAGCGCGGGCAGCAGCCAGAAGGCCTCTCCGGCCGCGCCGACGGCAGGCGCTGAGTAGCGGTTGCGGCGTCGGCGGGCTACACGCAGGGCCCGATGGAGATCCTGGTCACACCGGAAGCCGCGGCCCAGCGCCTGGACCTGCACCTTCTGGGCGCGCTGGGCGACCTGTCGCGCACCCGCATCCAGGGGCTGATCCGCGCGGGTGCGGTGCTGGTCAACGGCGAGCCGCGCCGCCCCAGCTACCACGTGCAGCCCGGCGACCGGGTGGAGATCGAGATCCCGGCCCCCCGGCCTCTGCAGCTGGTCTCCGAGCAGGTCCCGCTGGATGTGCGCTACGAGGACGAGGACCTGCTGGTGGTGAACAAGCCCGCCGGCATGACCGTCCACCCGGCGCCGGGCGCGTGGAGCGGGACCCTCGTGCACGCGCTGCTGCACCACTGCCGCACTCTGTCGGGCATCAACGGCGTCCTGCGGCCGGGCATCGTCCACCGGCTCGACAAGGAGACCAGCGGCCTGTTGCTGGTGGCCAAGAGCGATGCGGCGCACCGGGGGCTGGCGCTGCAGTTCCAGGACCGCCAGCTGCATCGATCGTATGTGGCGCTGGTCTGGGGCCGGATCGCCGCAGACGGGCGCGTCGAAGCGCCCATCGCGCGCGACCCCCACCATCGCCAGCGCATGGCGGTCGTCGCGTCGGGTCGCGCCGCGGTGACCCGCTACCGGGTGCGCGAGCGCTTCGCGTTCTGCACGTTGCTGGACGTCGAGCTGGGCACGGGCCGGACGCATCAGATCCGCGTCCACATGCAGCACATCGGTCACCCGGTCTTCGGCGACCCCGTGTACGGCGGTCGCCCGGGAGCGGCCAGCATCCGCCCCCAGCACCGCGACACGGCGGCCGCCATGCTCGCAGCGGTGTCGCGCCAGGCACTCCACGCCCGCCGCCTGCAGTTCGTGCATCCGGTGGACGGGCGCGAGATGGACATCGAGGCGCCGCTGCCCGCCGACATGGTCCGCTTGCTCGAGTTGCTGCGCATGGACGCCAGCGCCTCCCCCGTTCCGGACGGCGCGGCGACGCCGGCGTCGCCGCGCCGTCCGCCGCTTCAGCGCAGGCGGTAACCACAGATGCCGCGGTCGGCGGCCTCCTGGATCTGGATCGTCGTGCGCATGGATTTCAGCACCGCGGCGGTGTCCAGGCCGCTGGCCGGCCTGCTGCCCGCGATGTCGTCCAGGAACGAGCGCAGGTAGCCCCCCTCGGCTGCCGGTGGCAGCGGCTCGCAGGCGATCGTGGCCGACTGCGCTGCCACGACCATGGCGGTCTTCGCGGTCGCCGAGATCTCGAGGAGGCCATCCCTTCCCCAGAAGGTCGTGCGCCAGTACTGCGGCAGGCTGTAGCCCAGGCGATCGGGCGCGAAGTAGGAGACGTCGCCCAGCACCCCGCACCCGTTCTCGAGGGTGAGCATCATCTGGGCTGCATCCTGGAAGCAGGGCGACTCCGGCGCGAAGGCGTTCCAGCAGCGGGCAGCATTGACCACGGCGAACTCGAGGCCGGTAACCCACGGGATCGCGTCGATGGCGTGGATGCCGATGTCGATGATCGTGCCGCCGTGCTTGCCCTCCTCGAAGTACCAGGAAGGACGCGAGCCCAGCAGCAGCGGGTGCTGGCCTCCGAAGGCGATGGCATGCACCTCGCCGATGCGTCCGCTGCGGACGAGGTCGCGCGCGGCGCGCATGGACGGCGAGTCGCGCATGGTCAGCATGCAGCCGATCCTCAGACCGGTCGCGCGCACCAGCCGCTCCATCTCGACGACTTCGCCGAGGCGCGTGCACAGAGGCTTGTCGGCGATGGCGTGCTTGCCGCGCCGCAGGGCCTCCAGCACCAGCGAACCCCGGCGGGCGAAGTAGTCGCCGATGGCTACCGCGTCGCACGGGACCGTGTCCAGCATCTGCTCGATGCTCGTGTGGGTGAGACGCACCAGGCCGTCGGCGGCGAGCTGGCGACGTGTCGGCTCGTGCTCCTCGCAGGCGGCGACCACCTCGATCTCGGCCGAGCCGCACGCCAGGCGGTAGAGGCTGGTGATGTGACCGTGGCGGAATCCAGCGAACGCCATGCGCAGCGCCAAGTTCAGGCCTCCTTCGTCGGTGGGGGCGTCAGGGCGACGCGCACCCGGGGCACCAGGCGTACAGACCGTGGGGGTCGTCGAGCTCGCGCCACAGCAACACCTCGTCGCGCAGCTCGGCAAGCCGCGCTGACCAGTCCGCGGCGAGCTCCTCGCCATCGCCTGTGGCGCCCTGGCCGGCCAGCCAGCGCGCCACCCGCTCGGCGGCACTGGGCTCCGCGTCCAGATAGGTCACGCGGTAGGCGTCCAGGCCGGCCAGCGCCGCTGCGGCACGGGTGGCGTCGGCCAGCGTGCCCAGCGAGTCGACCAGACCCAGTTCGCGTGCCGCCGCGCCTGCCCACACTCGTCCGCGTGCCGCTGCCTCCACCCGCTCCCGGGGCATGCCGCGGCCAGCGGCCACCACCTCGATGAAGCGGTCGTAGCCGCGCTGCACCAGGCTCTGCATCATGGTCTCGAGCTCGGGATCCAGCCGGCGGCGGGGATCGGGGGCGCCAGCGATGCGCGTGGTGGCCACCCCGTCCGTGTGGATGCCCAGCGTCTCCAGGCTGCGCACGAAGGTGGGGAAGGCGGCGAAGATGCCGATGGAGCCGGTGAGCGTGGTGGGCGATGCCCAGATCTGATCCGCGGCAGCGGCGATCCAGTACCCCCCCGATGCGGCCACCGAACTGAACGAGGCCACGACTGGCTTGCCGGCCTGTCTGGTCAGTTCGACCTCGCGGCGGATCGCTTCGGAGGCGAAGGCGCTGCCTCCCCCGGTGTCGAGGCGCAGCACCACGGCGCGTATGCGGCTGTCGGCGCGGGCGCGCGCGAACAGGCGGGCCATGCTGTCGCTGCCGATGCGGCCGTGGCGCCGGGTGCCTCCCATGACCAGTCCGCGCCCGACGATGATGCCGACCTGCGCGCGCGCCGGCCCCGATGGCGCGCGCTGGCACGCCCGGCGGTGATACTGCTCCATGTCGATCTGGTTGAAGGTGCCGTCGTCCTTCGCCCCGACGAGCTCCACCAGGCGCTGCTCCAGGCCGCGGCGGTCCAGCAGCGAGTCGACCAGACCCCGCGCCCGCGCCAGGGCGCCCAGATCGCCCCCGGCGGCTTCGACATGCTGCGGCAGACGGGCGGCGTAGTCGTGCAGGTCGTGCGGAGACAGGCCCCGTTGTGCCGCCACCTCGGCGCAGTAGGCTTGCCAGAGCGCCTGCAGCCACGTCGAGGTGGCCTCGGCATCGGCTGCCGACATGCTGTCCCGCAGCACGGGCTCGAGGGCGGACTTGTAGGAGCCGACGCAGAAGGCGTGCACCGTGACCCTGAGCCGCTCCAGCGCGGTGCGGTAGTAGGTGCGATAGGCCGCGAAGCCCTGCAGCGCCACGCCACCGAGTGGGTGCAGGTAGACCTCGTCGGCGTGGACAGCCAGGTAGTACTGCGCCTGCCCATAGTGGTCGGCGTATGCCAGCACCGGCTTGCCGCGGGCGCGGCAGCGCAGAACGGCGCGGCCGATCTCCTGCAGCTTGCTCAGGCCGGCTCCCTCGAGGTGGGACAGGTCGAGGAGCACCGCCTGGATGCGCCGGTCCTCGGCTGCCGCTGCCAGCGACTCGAGGATCTCGGCCAGGAGGGTCTCGCCGGCGGGAAGCTCGTCGATTCCCTCCCCCAGCAGCAGGAGCGCGGGCGGCCGATGCGCCAGCTGCTCCACGATCTGGCCTCGGGGCGCCACGACGAGAGCGGCGCGCGGCGGCACGCGCCCGCCGCCGGCACGCCACAGCGCCCCGACGACGGCGACGACGACGGCCAGGAAGAGCGCGTTGAGCGCCAGCCGCCTGCTCCAGTCCAGCAGCCGCCAGGCCGCCAACAGCGCGCGGCGCACAGGCCGGCGGCCGGGGGCGGCGCCGCGGCGGGTCGCGGCTGATCCGAGTGCGGACATGGTGGCGACACCTCTGCGGCGTGGCGCCGGCTCCAGACACAGGCACCTGGCACCAGGGATTCGCGTCAGGGTCGACCCTCGCCGGCAGTGCAAGGGCAGCTCGGCGCAGCGGCGCTGCGGTCGAGCCGCGCCGCTGTCCAGGCGCGACGGGGTACATGACCCCTCGCGACTCGTGCAGCGCGCGAGCAAGCAGGCAGGAGAGGGCGACCAGCGCGGCCGTAACCTAGCCCCTGGGCGGGATGCCGGCAAGCAGCCGCGGCAGGACAGCGGGCTCGGCGGGCGTGGG
>CAZPXM010000208.1:0-4685 GCA_964591015.1 uncultured Gemmatimonadaceae bacterium | reverse complement strand
GGGCGGGATGGCGCGGACCGGAGCACCGGCGGGGGCGCGGCGGCGCCGGCGGATCGCCGTGCGGTGCGGCGCGGTGCGGCCGGCGGCTGCCCGCCGGCGCCTCAGCCGCGGATGACGGCCAGGACTTCTTCCCGCCGGGCTTCCATGAGCGGGCGGCTGTACGCCTCCAGGTTGAGGCGCAGCAGCGGCTCGGTGTTGGAGGGACGCACGTTGAAGTGCCAGTCGTCGTAGCTGACCGAGATGCCGTCCAGCCACTCCAGGCGGCCGTCCGCGTAGCGCGCCGCCAGGGCGCGCATCCTGGCTGGCGGATCGTCCACGCGCGAGTTGATCTCGCCGGACAGGTGGTACTTCGCCTCCAGGGGTGCCAGCAGTTCCGCCAGCCCGACACGCCGGGCGGAGAGCAGCTGGAGCAGCAGCAGCGAGGGCACGATGCCCGAGTCGGCGCCGTGGAAGTCGCGGAAGTAGTAGTGGCCGCTGAGCTCGCCGCCGAACACCGCTCCCTCCTCGAACATGCGCGGCTTGATGAACGAGTGCCCGACGCGCTCCATCAGGGCGATCCCGCCGCAGGCGGCGACCCGGTCGCGCACCGCCCACGAGCAGCGCAGATCGTACACGATCTTGGCCCCCGGATGGCGCGCGAGCATGTACTCGCTCAGCAGGGCCACGACGAAGTCGCCGGGCACGAAGCGGCCGCGGTCGTCGATGACGAAGAAGCGGTCGCCATCGCCATCGAAGGCGAAGCCGACGTCGGCCCGCTCGGCGAGCACGCGCTGCTGCAGCGCGGCCCGGTTCTCGGCCTGCATGGGATCGAAGCCGTGGTGCGGGGCGCGCCCGTCCGGTTCCAGGTACATGCCGGTCAGCCGCACGGGCAGGCTGCCGTACACGCGCAGGAGCACGGGGCCCACCATGCCGTTGGCCGTGTCGGCGATCACCTTGAGGGGCGCCAGCGCCGCGGCGTCGATGCCGCCGAGCACCTTGTCGACGTAGCTGGAGGTGACATCGAGGGAGCTGACCGCGCCCCGGCGGGCGGGCACAGGTCCGTACGCCTCCTCCTCGACGATGCGGCGCAGATCCTGGATCCCCCCCTCGCCCCGGCCCTCCTTGCCGCTCAGCAAGTAGGGCATCCGGCGCACCATCTTGAAGCCGCAGTACTCCGGCGGATTGTGGGAGGCCGTGACCATCAGGCCGGGCAGCCCGCTGGTGGCGCACGCGTGGTAGAACTGGTCCGTGGCGACCATGCCGATGTCGACGACGTCGGCTCCCTGGTCCGTCAGACCCCGGATGAGCGCGGCGGCGAGCGGGCCGCTGCCCAGGCGCATGTCCCGCCCCACGATGACGCGGCGGGCGGCGAGCAAGGTGACGAAGGCGCGCCCGACGGCGTGGGCCACGGCCTCGTCCAGCTGGTCGGGGAAGATGCCCCGGATGTCGTAGGCCTTGAAGATGGCCGGGTCCACGCGCACGATGATCACCCCCGAGGAACGCGGCGGCCCGCGCGGCCGGCGGCGGCCCGCGCGGCATCCTCAGTCGTTGAAGCGGCGGATGATGACGTCCAGGTACCGGGTGTTGCCGGCCGCCGGCTGGTGCTGCACGAGGATCGGGCTCTGGTAGACTCCCTGCAGCACGCGCCCCGTGCCCCCGGTGCCGCCGTCGGAGACCAGCAGGCTGACGTGGCGCTTGAGCCGGAGCGCGCGCGCGGCCGGCAGCGACAGCGCGGACATGATGCGGTCGACCACCGCCCGCCCGATGGGCATCGTGTCCATCAGCTCGTTGTACAGGTGGATCAGGTCGTAGGCGGCGTAGTCGCGCGTCTTGCCGGGGATGGTGCCGGGGTTCCGCAGCAGGTAGCGGCCGCGCTGGACCATGTAGCGGAGCGGGTCGCGCAGCACCTGGGGGAGATCGTTGCGCATCAGCAGCGTTTCGTACTCATTCACCGTCAGCCCTGCGTGACGCTCTTCGGGGGCCAGGCGGATGTCCACCCTGCCGCGCCGGATGCCGTGCTCTGCCAGCATGCTCTCGATGCGCGCGAACAGCTGCAGGCGCTCGTCCTTGAGGTTCACCGAGTCGATGACGTGCCGGGACCGCACCGGCACGCCCAGGCGCTGGCGGCAGACGATGTCCTCGCGGTCGTAGGCGATCACGGTCGTCTGGCGCCGGCGCCGGTGCTGGCGATAGACGCCGTCCAGCTCGACGAAGAACACCGGCTGGTGCGGCTGGTTGATGTAGGTGACGCAGTTGCGCAGGCCGGCCCCCATGAAGGTGAGGTGCGAGTCGGCGTTGGTCGGCTCCACGCGTCGCTCTTGCTCGGTGAGCTCGGCGCGCAGCTCGATGCGATCGTGGGAGTAGCCGGCGCCATGCGGGAAGATGCGCTGGAACAGGCGGAAGAACGGCCCGAGCTGCCCCGCGCTGTGCCCCAGGCGGGCGGACATGCCCTGCTCCAGGTAGCCGGCGGTCGTGTGCAGCGAGCAGAAGACGGAGCGACGGAACTGCCCGAAGACGTCGCCGACCTGCTCGCGGACCAGCCGAGCGACGTCGATCAGCTCGAAGCGCTGCGTCGGAAGGATGTCCAGGTCTATCTCGATCGGCTGAGACGCCATCCGCCTGCTCCGCGAACGCCCGAGGCCGCGTGCCGCGGCCCGCGCGGCGTGGCTGCGGCGCGGGTACCCTCGGTTCCCGGCGCCACCGGTGCGCCGGGGCGCTGCGAATATAGGCTGCCGCGGCAGGGGTCGCAACGCAGCGGCCGTCGCGCCGGCCTCCCATCGACGCGTGCGAGGTGCAGATGAAAAACCTGCTCGTGATGCGACACGCCAAGGCCGTCGCTCCGGCCACGATGGCCGAGGATTTCGCCAGGCCGCTCAGCCCACGCGGGCGCGAGGACGCCCAGTGCGTGGGGCGCGTGCTGGCGGCGCACGGGCCGCGTCCCGACCTCGTCCTGTCGTCGCCGGCGGTGCGGGCGGCCGCCACCGCCCAGGCTGTCGCCAAGGCGGCCGGCATCGGCGCGACCGAGATCCGCCTTGAGGAGCGCCTGTATGCGGCCACCGCCGCCACCCTGTCGGAGGTGGTGGCGGCGGCGCCCGACAGCGTGGGGGCGCTGCTCGTCGTCGCCCACAACCCCGGCCTGGAGGAATGGCTGACGGTGCTGTGCGGGGGGCGGGTGCGCCTGGCGACGGCGGCCCTGGCCGCGGTGGAGCTGGCGGCCGCTGACTGGCACGAGGCGGCCAGAGGTGGCGGAGTGCTGGAGTGGCTGGTGAAGCCGCGGCTGGTGCGCGGCCGCTGACGGCCCGGCAGTGCCGCCCGGCGCGGCGGCGAGACGTTCAGCGCTCGAAATGGGCGATGATGCGCGTCAGCGCCTCGTCCATGTCGATCTTGGGGTCGTAGCCCACGGTCCGGCGGATCTTGTCCAGGTTGGGGGTCCGGTACTCCAGATCCTCGTACGTGCCCTTGGGCCAGGCCTGCTCGTAGGGGATGAACCTGATCTCGGACGAGCTGTGCGCCAGGTCGCGGACCTTGTGCGCCAGATCCCGGATGCTCATCTCGAAGTGCGAGCCCAGGTTGAAGATCTCGCCGACCGCGCGGTCGGAGGCGGCCAGCGCGGTGAGTCCGTCCAGCGCGTCGTCGATGTAGGTCCAGCACCGGCGCTGCTCGCCGCTGCCGTACACCGTGATCGGGTGCCCGAGCAGCGCCTGCTTGACGAAGCGGGGGACGACCATGCCGTACTGGCCGGTCTGGCGCGGGCCGATGACGTTGAACGGTCGCACGATGACGCACGGGAGCCGCTTCTCCCGCCAGTAGGCCAGCGCGAACAGCTCGTCCACCGTCTTGGAGGTCGAGTAGTTCCACCGCACCACGGTGGTGGGCCCGAGGATGCGGTCGCTGTCCTCGGCGAAGGGCACGTGACCGTTCTTCTTGCCGTAGATCTCCGAAGTCGAGGCGATGATGACCTTGCGCTTCGTCTCGTTGGCCAGCTCGAGGACGATCTCGGTGCCGCGGATGTTGGTGGTGAGCGACTGCAGCGGGTTGTCGATGATGAAATCGACGCCGACGGCAGCGGCCAGGTGGTAGATCAGGTCGCACTGGCTCACCAGTCTGCGCATGAGCTCGACGTTCAGCACGTCATCGATGTAGATGGCGAAGTCCTTGTTGTCCTCCAGGTGCTGAACGTTGGTGATCACCCCGGTGGAGAGGTTGTCGATGACCGTCACCTGGTCTCCCATGGCCAGATGCCGCTCGGCCAGGTGCGAGCCGATGAAGCCTGCGCCGCCCGTGATGAGAACTCTCATCGTGTCGTGACCCAGGAAAGCCCACGGCGCGCCCGGCGGCCCGGACATGAACCCTGCCCGCGGCGGGGACGCCACGAGATGCCGGCTAGCCCGTCGTTCGCGCCCACGCGCTCGCTGGCAGGCTGCTGCGCAGCAAAGAACGCCAAGAAGGGCTCACAAGACAACTCGTCAGCGAACGGTTCGCACCCGGCCTGCGGCGCTGCCAGCCGCCCGCCTCACCGGTCGGTGCGCGCCTCCACCAGGTAATCCCGACCTACACGCTCGACTCGACATGCCGCCCAGGGAGGTCCCCCGAACAGCCCCTCCACCCGGCCGCGGGTGTAGAAATGCACGGGACAGTGCGCCAGGCGCAGGCGGAGCCAACGCGTGGGCGTGCGCAGCGTCCACAGCGCCGGGAAGCTGCAGCAC
>CAZPXM010000207.1:0-4856 GCA_964591015.1 uncultured Gemmatimonadaceae bacterium | reverse complement strand
GCCGCCATGGCGGCGCGGATCAAGCAGTCGGCGCCGCTGGCCGGGGTTCGCGAGATACTCGTGCCAGGAGAACCCGAGGCGCGTCGGCGCCAGGAACGGCTGCGGACGGGGATTCCGCTGGCGGCATCGACCATGGCCAAGCTGCGCCAGCTGGCTGCGGCGGGGTGCCCGGGCGCGTGACCGCGGCTGGGCGGCGCGTGCGGCGCGCCGCACCAGGGCGACCGGCGCGGGCCAGCGGTGGCGCTGGGCCGGCGGTCGCTGCAGGAATCGAGAGGAGACGCAGGCGGTTGGGGACGTGGCCGGCGCAGTCACCGCCGGGGAGCTGGGCAACATGGCGACAAAGGGAAGGGGCTGCCGGGAATCCCGCCGTTGGGCAGGTTGCCGCGGCGAACTGCCGCGGGCGCGTGGCTCGCTGGTCTGCGGGAGATCGCGGTCCGGCAGCGCGCCTCCAGCGGCCTGGCCTGCCAGCCTGCTGGCTGCCCTCGTCGTCTTCGTGGTCTGCCTCTGGCGAGCGGCGGCGGGCGCTGCCGTGGGCGACGCGCCCATCCCCGGGGCTGCCGAGATTCCCACCTACGTCGTGCAGCGCACGCCCTGGCCCATCGTCGTCGATGGTCGGCTCGATGACGATGCGTGGTCGTTGGCCGAGCGCACCAGTGCCTGGCGGTGGCTGGACACGCACGAGGCCCCACGCTGGTACACGTACGGCCAGATGACCTGGGATGACGAGTTCCTCTACTTCGCCTTCTACGCCCAGGATCCGGACGTATGGGCGACGCTGCAGCTACGCGACGAGCCTGTGTTCGTGGAGGAGGACTTCGAGATCTTCCTGGATCCGGACGGCGACGAGTTCAACTACTACGAGTGGCAGATCAACCCGCTCGGGACCGTGTACGATGTGATCTGGACCCGCCCCGCGCAGACGCCTGGGCCGCCGGCGCGCGGCCAGCATGCTTTCGACCTGGCGCCGATGCTCACCGGCGTGGAGGTCAAGGGAACGGTGTGGCGCCGCGACGACACGGACACCGGCTGGACCGCGGAGGCGGCGCTGTCCTGGTCTGGTCTGGCGGAGATCCCCGGCCGTTTCCGCACGCCTCCGGAGCAGGGCGACGTCTGGCGGATCGGCTTCTCGCGCGTGGAGAATCCGCGCCCCCCCTTCTGGCAGGCGGACTGGACCTGGCCCACCCACGGCGAGTACAACATGCACATCGGGCAACGGGACGCCTACGTGCAGTTCAGCGGGGCCGTGCTCGGCGCCGAACCAGCGGCCTACCAGCCTGTCCCGCGCCTCTACCTGGCCGAGGTGGGCATCGAGCCGCGAGCCGCTGACGGCGGCATACCCGTAGGGCGGCCTGTGCGCGTGGTGCCCCGCGTGGGGAACCGCGGCGCTACGGGGACGCTGGTGGAGGCACGCCTGAGTTCGCCGGACAGCCTGGTGATCGTGCTCGACTCGAGGGCAGAGATCGGCAGCGTCGGCGCGGGCGTGGAGCGATGGAGCGAGGACGGGTTCCTCGTGCGCCTGTCGCGCGCGGCCGAGCCAGGCCGCAACCTGCTCTTCCAGGTGGGGCTGCGCGATGCGGCGGGGCGCTGGTCGGGCGACTACTTCTTCGCGTTTGCCGCTGGCCGTGCCTGGCGCACCGTCTTCCAGCTGCACGAAGGTGTGCAGCACCTGCTCGTGCAGGGCGACAACATCTGGGGCATCTCGCGCAGCAATGTCTGGCGCTGGGACGGTCAGGGGCAGGTGCGTGGCTTCTACCAGCCGGACGACGGTCTGCCGCGGCATGTGTCCATGCTGGCCCTGGACGGCAGGGGGAGGGTCTGGAGTGGCGGCGAGCGCGGTGTGGCGGTGTTCGCCGGCGATGCCTGGCACGAGCTGACGGGAGAGGAGGGGCTGCCGGCCCGAGACTATCAGGCTCTGGCCGCCGGGCCGGACGGGAGCATGTGGCTGGCCACGCCTGCGGGTCTGTTCCGCTACGGCGCCTGGGCGGAGGCGGTCTGGGTGACGGCCGGGGGCTACGTTCCGGGCCGCGTTCACGCCCTGCTCGTGGACATGCGCGGGGCAGCCTGGGTCGTGGGCGACAGTCTGCTGTACCGCGCCGGGGCCGACGGCCGCCGGGTCCTGGGCGCGCAGGATGGGCTCCCGTCCGACCGGATGCGGGCCCTCGCCGAGGATCCCGACGGGCGCATCTGGGTGGGCGGCGTGCGGACTGGCGGGCCGCACCGCGACGGCGGCGTGGGGTGTTGGGACGGGGAGACCTGGCAGGTCTGGCGAGCCGCTGACGGCCTGCTGGAAGACGAGGTCATCGCCCTGTACGCGGACCGACAGGGCCGCATCTGGGCGGGACACCCCGGCGGCGGTCTGTGCGTGTACGACGACGGCACGTGGGACTGCTGGGAGCCGGTCTCCGGACCCGAGGGGGCAGGCGCGGGACCCGGCTGCGGTCCGTGCGTGGGCGGGCGCAACGGGTTCCTGCACGACGACGCCGGGCGCGTCTGGGTCGTCGGACGCGAGGCCCTGGCCTGCTACGACGGTCGGCAGTGGCGCACCTGGACCTGGCGCAACGGCCTGTTCGGGGGCGAAGCAGCGGCGGTGATCCAGGGCCCGGACGGGCGGGTGTACGTGGCCGATGGCCGCAGCCTGAGCGTCCTGGTGGAGTGAGGACGATCGTGAACAGCCAGCCGCCGGCTGCGGCCGGGCCCGCACCTGCTGCCGAGCTCACGGCGCGTGCTGTGGCGCTGGGTCTCGGGTTGTCCATCGTGATGGGCGCCGCCAACGTGTACCTGGGCCTGAAGGCGGGCATGACCGTGTCGGCCTCGATCCCGGCGGCCGTGCTCGCCATGCTCGCCCTGCGGGCCTTCCGCGGCACTGTCCTGGAGTGCAACCAGGTCCAGACCGGTGCTTCCGCAGGCGAGTCGCTGGCAGCCGGAGTGATCTTCACCATGCCGGCGCTGGTCCTGATCGGGGCCTGGCAGCGGTTCGACGTGTGGTTGACCACGCTGGTCGCGGGCACGGGCGGGTTGCTGGGCGTGCTCTTCATGGTCCCGATGCGGCGCGTGTTCGTGACGGGAGGCAGTCCGGAGCTGAAGTTCCCGGAGGGACTGGCCTGCGCCGCGGTGCTGCAGGCGGGGACCGCGCCGGCGGCAGCGCGGTCCGGTTCGGCAGGCGACATCGTGCGCGGGGCGCTGTTGGGCGGGGTCTACAAGGTGCTGGCCAGCTCGCTTGGTCTCATCCAGGGCGCCCTGGAGGGTGCGGTGCGCGCTGGCCGCTCGGTCCTCTACCTGGGGGCAGACGTGTCGCCGGCCCTGGTGGCGGTGGGGTGCATCGTTGGCCTGAATGTCTCGCTGCTGGTGTTCGTCGGCGGCGCCCTGTCATGGCTGATCGGCATCCCGCTGCTCAGCGCCAGTGGCGGCGGCGACGCTCGCTTGCCGGCGCTGGAGGCCGCCTGGGAGCTGTGGAGCGGCCGCCTGCGCTATGTCGGCGTCGGCTGCATGGTCGTCGGCGGGATCGCGTCGATCTGGCGCGTGCGCCGCGGCCTGGTGCACGCCGTCGCCGAGCTGGGCCGGGTCAGCGGCGTGGCTGGCGGCGTGGCTGGCGGCGCTGCTGCTGGCGGCGCGGCGGTGGGCGACAGCGGTCGTGACATTTCCGGCAGGGTGCTGGCGGTCACGGGTGCCGTGGCAGTGGCCGTCGTGGGGCTCATCTACTACCGCCTGACCGGCAGTGCGGCCATCGCCCTGGTCACCACCGGCGCCATGGTAGCGATGTCCTTCTTCTTCACGGCAGTGGCCAGCTATATCGTGGGGCTGGTGGGGAACTCCAACAGCCCGGTCTCCGGCATGACGATCACCAGCGTGCTCTTCACCGGCCTGCTGCTGGTGGTGTTCGGCTTCAGCGGCATGGCCGGCATGGTGGCCACCTTGGGCGTGGCGGCGGTGGTGTGCTGCGCCGCCTGCACGGCCGGCGACGTGTGCAACGATCTGCGCACCGGTTTCCTGGTGGGCGCGCACCCTGGGCGCCAGCAGGTCATGCAGATCCTCGGCGTGCTGGTGGCTTGCGTGGTGATGGCGCCGGTCTTGCAGCTGCTGCACGAGTACACTCCCGGCGGCATCGGCGGGCGCGAGCTGCCCGCGCCGCAGGCAGCTCTGTTCGCCAGCCTGGTGCGGGGGCTGTTCGGGGACGGGCACCTGCCATGGGAGTTCGTCGGGGCGGGCGCAGTGCTGGGACTCGTCGTCCTCGCGCTCGACCAGGTGCTGCAGCGGCGGTCCGCGGGGTTCCGCGTGCACCTGATGCCGCTGGCAGTAGGGATGTACCTGCCCTTCGGCCTGGCCATCCCGATCCTCGTCGGCGGTCTGATCAACCATGCCGCGATCCGCGGGCGCGACGAGGCCGATGCGGAGCGCCGCGGGCGCCGGGGGATGCTGTTCTCCTCGGGCAGCATCGCCGGCGAGTCGCTGGTGGGCGTCGGGCTGGCAGGGCTCGCCAGCGTCGGCGTCCACCGGATCGACTTGGGCGTGCCGGCTGCCTGGCAGACGGCGCTGACGGCGATCGCGGCCGCCGGCATGGTGGTGTGCTTCGTCCGGGCATCTCTGCCCACCGACCACTGACCGTGTTCGCCGACCAGATCAGGCAGATCGACCTGCGCGGCGGGGTGCGCCTGGCGGTGCCCGCGGGACGCGGCTATCGGGACGCAGCCGCGGCGGTGCGCCAGGTCCTGCTCTCGTTGGGCTGCCCGCAGGTGGAGCTGGTGGGCGACACGCTGCCGGGTGGGGCGCTGGAGCTGGCCGCGGAGGGCAGCCCGGTGTCGCCTGCAGGTGCGGCCGCGGGCGCGGCGCCCGGGGCGGTGCCGTGCATCGCCTTCGGC
>CAZPXM010000206.1:0-4943 GCA_964591015.1 uncultured Gemmatimonadaceae bacterium | reverse complement strand
GCGATGACGGCGGACCGCCACTTCGGCCGCGCGCCTCGTCCAGTCCGGTCCGCCGCCTTCCCGGGCGACTGCGGCGTCCGCAAATAAGGCCGGCCGCCGCGGGCCGTCAACTGGACGGGGCGCTGGCAAGGAGCGGCAGATGGCCGTACGCACGATCCACATCGGGGTTGGCGGCCGGGGCGTGTGGCCCCTGGACGCGATGGCGCACCGGACGGACTTCCAGCCCGTGGCGCTGGTCGACATTCGCCACGACAAGCTGGAGGCCGCGCGCCAGCGCACCGGCCTGGGGCCTCAGGCCTGTTTCCACAGCCTGGAAGAAGCGCTGGAGGCGGTGCCCGCCGATGCCGTGGTCGTCATCACGCCGCCCGACTTCCACGCCAAGCACTGCCACCTGGCCCTGCAGGCCGGCAGGCACGTGCTCGTCGAGAAGCCCTTCACCAAGGATCTGGGCAGCGCGGACGCCTTGGTGCGCCTGGCCGCAGCTGCGCGGCTGCAGCTCGAGGTGTGCCAGAACCGGCGGTTCGGGCCGGCCTGTCAGACACTGCGCCGCCTGCTGGCCGACGGCGTGTACGGGAAGCCCCGGTATGGCTTGCTGACCACCTTCGGCTGGCGGCCGGGGGTGCACCACTCGGGAACGGACCGGCACTCCTACCTGTGGGAGCGCGGCATCCACGACCTGGATACGATCGCGGCCCTGATCGGGTCCGCGCCGCAGCGGCTGTGGGCGCACAGCTTCAACCCCCCGGCCAGCCCGTACGCGGGCGGCGCAGCGCTCCACGGTTGGGTGGAGTTCGCCGGCGGCGTCTCGTTCGGCCTGCTGTGCACCTTCGCCGCGCACGGGCGCGGCTCGCGACTGCACGTGGAGTGCGACGAGGCGGCACTGGTGCTGGAGGGCCAGCGCCTGCTCGTGCACCGGCGCGGCGTCGCGGCAGCCGAGGAACTGGCGCTGGACTCGGTGCGCCCGGCCGAGGAACGGCTCCTCGACGACTTCCACCAGGCGGTGACCGGCGGCGTCGAGCCCGAATCGAGCGGCGCGCGCAACCTGATCACCGTGGCCCTGGTGGAAGCCATGGGCGCCGCCTCGGACCAGGGCAGGGTGCTGGATTTCGCCGATTACCTGCGGACGCGGACCGGGTGAGCGCGCCGGCTGCCCGCGCTGGGGCGCGCTACCCGCGCTTCTGGGCCTCGATGTCCGCGTACTCGGTCAGCCGGTACTCGAGCCGCACGTAGTCGAGCAGCCGCAGCAGGCCGCGCAGCGCCACGCCGAACCCATCGGGCCCGCTGAAGCCGCCGAACTGCCCGCCGCCCTTCAGATGCGGTTCGAGCTCCAGGAACACGCCGGGGACGCCCTTGGCGCGCCACCGCGCCGCCATCGCCGGCAGTGCGCCGGCGAGATCGCGCAGGATCGCCTCGTGACCCACGTCGCCGCGGTCGGCCGGCACGAAGTTGCGCAGGCGCTCCTCGTCCACATGCCCCAGCCACACCAGCCCGGGGTCGACCCGGTAGTCCTTGATGTGCAGCCAGCCGATGCCGGGCTTCATCGCGGCGTACTCGGCGAAGACTTCCGTGGCGGTGAGATTCTGGCAGCTCAGGTTGCCGCCGTCGAAGACCAGCACCAGGCTCTCGCTGGCGACTTGCCGGTGCAGCGCGGCCAGCAGCCGGCCATTCTGGCCGATCAGGTTGGCCTCCACCTCCAGACCGAAGACAACGCCGGCGCTGGCGCAGCGCGCGGCGATGGCGGCCAGCCGCTCGGCCGCCTCGTCCACGTAGGGCTGTGGATCCTGGCCCTTGGGATGGTAGAAGGAGAAACCGCGGATCAGCCGCGTGTCGAAGGCGCGCGCCAGATCGATGGCCCGCTGCACCTCTTCGTCGAGGTACCGGGAGAACGGCACGTACCGATTGGCGGTGCCGTCCTCGACGTCCAGCAGCTTGACCTTGCCGATCGGCGACCCCAGGGACGACACCCGGATCCCGTACTGCCCGTGCAGGTCCTGCAGGCGCCGCACCTCGTCGTCCGCCAGCTGCATCACGTTCCGCACGCCGCTGCCCAGATCGAGGAACCGCAGGCTGTAGTAGGACATGCCCAGGGCCGCCAGCATGGTGAGCTGCGACTCCGCTCGCTTGTCCGCGGGCCCCTCGTCGGCGAACCCGCTGATGATGACCGCTGCCTCGTCAGCCATGTCGTGTCCTCGCAGTGTGGATCGTCTCCTGGCGCGTGGCCGGCGAATATAGCGCGGCGCGGATGGGGCACAAGCCACGCCGGCAGCAAGCACGGGCCACCGCCAGGCAAGCTGGCCGGACGGCGGCGGCAGGTCCGTGGGCGAGAGCCCACAGCACCGGCCTCGGCACCGCTCGGTCCCCGCCGCGGCGCCTTGACACCAGCGGCAGTCCAGCGATCTTTGCTGCCCCACCGGGCTCAACCTAACACGTTAGTCGATAGTGAGTTACGAGCTACATGCCAAGGAAACCGGTCGCGACGCTGCACATCATCCCGGATCTGCCGGAGGAGCTGGCGCCCCTGTGGGATCTGGTCCACAATCTCTGGTGGACCTGGAACCAGGACGCCCCGCGCGTGCTCAAGCAGATCGACGCCGCGCAGTGGACGGCGTCCGCCCGGAACCCCCTGCGCTTCCTGTCTTCCCTCGATCGGCAGCATCTGGTCCAGCTCGCCGGCGACCAGCGCCTGGCCCAGATGGTCCGGATGATCGTCTCCCAGTTCGAGTTCTACCTCGCGCGCCCCACCTGGTATGCCGAGAGCGGCCACGATGCCGACCTGCAGGTCGCGTACTTCTCGGCCGAGTTCGGTCTGTCCGAGAGCCTGCGGATCTACTCGGGCGGCCTGGGCATACTCGCCGGGGACCACCTGAAGGCTGCCTCGGACCTGGGTGTGCCCATGTGCGGCGTGGGTCTGCTGTACCGCCAGGGCTACTTCCACCAGGTGATCCGGTCCGACGGCCAGCAGGAGGAACGGTACCCGCAGAACGCGCTGGAGTACCTGCCGGTGACGCCCGCCGCGGACGCCTCGGGGACGCCGCTGGTGATCGAGGTGCCCTACCCCCACGGGTCCGTGCGGGCGCGCGTGTGGCTGTGCGCCGTGGGCCGCGTCCCGCTGTACCTGCTGGACACCGACGTGGACGGCAACAGCCCCGAGGACCGCGACATCACCGCTCGCCTGTACGAGCCGGAGCCCCGCAAGCGCATCCGCCAGGAGATCCTGCTCGGCATCGGCGGCCTGCGCGCCCTCATGGCGCTGGGCATCCACCCCACGGTCTGCCACATGAACGAGGGCCATTCGGCATTCCTCGGGCTCGAGCGCATCCGGACGCTGATGACCACCCGCGGGCTGTCGTTCGCGGCCGCGCGCGAGGCCGCTGCCGCGGGCAATGTCTTCACCACCCACACCCCGGTGCCGGCAGGCAACGAGGAGTTCCCCGCCGAGCTGGTGCGCGAGCACCTCGAACCCCTGCGCGCCGAGCTGGGCCTGAGCGCGGACGAGCTGCTCGCGCTGGGCCGGGCCAACCCCCAGAACCACCACAGCGGCTTCTCCATGACCGTCCTCGCCCTGCGGCTCTCCGCGCACGCCAACGGCGTCAGCCGCCTCCACGGGCGCGTCTCCAGGCGGATGTGGTCCTGCCTGTGGCCGCAGCTGGACACGGACGAGGTCCCGATCTCGTCGATCACCAACGGCGTCCACCTCCAGTCGTGGGCCTCGCTGGAGATGGCCGATCTGTTCGACCGGTACCTCGGCCCGGGGTGGCGGGACCCCCACCGCAACGGCCACGTGTGGGAGCGCGTCCGCCAGATCCCCGACGAGGAGCTGTGGGCCATCCACCAGCAGCGGCGGCAGCGCCTGGTCTACCACGCCCGGCGGCACCTGCGCGAGCAGCTGGGCGCCCAGAACGTGTCGCCGGCGCGGGTCGAGCTGTCGCTGCGCGAGCTGAACCCGCAGGCGCTCACCATCGGCTTCGCGCGCCGGTTCACCGACTACAAGCGCCCCTACCTCCTGTTCCGCCGGGTCGAGCGCCTGGCCGCGCTGTTCCGCGAGGCGAGCCGGCCGCTGCAGATCCTGTTCTCCGGCAAGGCGCACCCGCACGACGAGGAAGGCAAGCGACGCATCCGCGAGATCGTGGCGTTCACGCAGCAGGAACCGTTCGCCGGACGCGTGTTCTTCCTGCAGGACTATGACATGAACGTCGCCCGCTACCTCGTCCAGGGCTGCGACGTGTGGCTCAACACGCCGCGCCGCCCGCTGGAGGCCAGCGGCACCTCGGGGATGAAGGCAGCCCTCAACGGCGGCCTGAACGTGAGCGTGGTGGACGGCTGGTGGGACGAGGCCTGGACCCTGATCCCCGGGTGGACGATCGGGCGCGGCGAGGAGTACGACGACAGCGGCTACCAGGACGATGTCGACGCCGCCGCGCTCTGCGATCTGCTGGAATACGAGGTCGTTCCGCTGTTCTATCAGCGCGATGCCGCCGGCCTGCCCCGCGGCTGGCTCCAGCGGATGAAGCAGACCATCGCCGCGGTGGCGCCGGCGTTCAACACCGACCGCATGGTGCGCGAGTACGTGGAGCGGGCCTACCTGCCGAACCACCGGCGGTGCCGCCGGCTGCAGGCCGATCCGGAGCGGTGCACGCGCCTTGCCGAGTGGCTGGCCAGGGTGGCTCGCAGCTGGCCGCAGGTGCGGGTCCAGGCCGCCACCGAGGTGCCAAGGACGGCGTTGAAGGTGGGCAGGCAGGTGCCGGTGCAGGCCAGCGTCGAGCTGGGCGAGCTGAGTCCCGAAGATGTGCGCGTCGAGCTGTACGCGGGCCGCCTGAACGCCCAGCACGAGATCGAGGGGGCACAGACACAGCCGCTGGCCCACGTCGCCGCCGTAGGCGATGGACGGCATCTCTACCGCGGCAGCTACGACTGCGACAGCCCGGGCACGCACGGGTTCACGG
>CAZPXM010000205.1:0-5017 GCA_964591015.1 uncultured Gemmatimonadaceae bacterium | reverse complement strand
CGCCGTGGCCACGGCGCAGACGACATGCTGCGGGTCGAAGGGGTGGAGCGTGGCGAACCAGTGGTGGCCGCGAGCGCGTCCCACCTCGACCACCGGGTCGACCTCGATCTGACATCCCTGGAGCCGGTGCAGCGCCATGCCGATCCCTCGCGAGTGGGTCCACGGCAGACCGGGCCTATGATCGCCTCTGCGCGGCGGGGCGACAAGGCCCCGGCGCGGCTGCCCTCGCCGCCGCAGCGCACCGAGCGTACCATTGGCATCGCCAGGGCCACCCCGGCCGCGCCGCACACCCGAGGGAGCACCCCCTTGCCGTTCCGGGCCGCCGCGATCGTCACCGTCGCCCTCCTCGCCGCTGCCACAGGAGTCGCCATGGCCGCTCCCGAGTATCTGCCGCTGGACATCACGCCGGAGGAGTGGGAGTTCACCGCACAGGGACGCTACCTGCGCATCGACGACCCGCGACAGCTGTGTCAGATCTTCCACCCGTGGGCGGTGGCCGCCGACGGCGACTTCGGCGCGCTCGCGTCCCGGGTCGAGGTGCCCGCTGGCTGGCGTGGACCTCTCTACCTGAGCTTCTACGCCAGCGACACGTACGTGGCGGATGGGTGGGAGCAGGTGCGGCCGACGTGGACGCACGCGTACGCCGCTTGCCATCATCTGCCCGGCCACCGCTTCAAGCAGGTGTTGGTGGACGGGCGCGTGGTCTGGGAGCGCGACGTGGCGGACGCCGAGGAAGACTCCTACTACAGTTGTCAGTTGCTGCGGGCCTGCGCTGCCGGGCAGTGTTTCGAGCTGATGCTGCGCGTCATCGATCGCGTGGGATCCGGCACCTCGCTGCCCACCGACGAGTTCCGCCTGGGGATCTGGAGCTGGCAGGGGCTGGCCGATCCGCAGGCGGCGCGCAAGTTCTACACGCGGGTCTTCTGGGGAGATCTGGCGCTGAGTCCCGGCGGTCCGCTGGCGCGCGCGCAGAACCCGTCCCGGGGGCGCCTGGCGCTGCGCCCGCCGGACCCTGGAGTGCCAGCGGTCGTGGGTCGCGGCGAAGGGCGCCTCACCCTCAGCGCGCCCGGGGGGTTGCCCGCGGCCGGGTACCCGGTCACCTGGGGCATTCCCTTCGGCCGCGGCCGCCTGCGCGACGCTGCGCACCTGTGCCTCCTCGCCCCGGACGGCTCCAGCCTACCGCTGCAGACCACCGTGCTGCAGCGCTGGCCCGATGGCAGCCTGCGCTGGGTGCTGCTGGACTTCTGCGCGCCTGCCGGCACGGCGGACAGCGCCTACACCGTGCTCTACGGCACCCAGGTGCAGCCCGCGGCGGCGGCGCCGGGCCTGCGCGTGGCCGCGACGGACAGCACGGTGACGGTCGACACCGGCGCGCTGTGCTTCACCATGCGGCGCGGGACCGCAGCGCTGCTGGAAGACGTGGTCCTGGCGGGCGAGCGCGAGCCGCTGGGACACGCCCTCGCCGGCGAACTGGTGACGCGGGACGGCTGGCAGCGCCAGCACTTCGTCGCGGTGGCGGAGTCCCTGGCCGTGGAGGCCACGGGTCCGGAGCGGGCGACGGTGCGGGCATCCGGGCACTTGCGCGACGGCGAGCGTTGCTTCGGCCGCTTCAGTTGCCGCGTCCATGCGTACCGGGGCCGCTCGTTCCTGCGCCTCTTCTACCGCGTCTTCAACGACACCGAGGCGCCGGCGCAACTGGTGGAGGAGATGGTGCTGCGGCTCCGCACGGCGCTGGTGCGAGGCGAGGCCGTCCTGCAGGACCAGCGTCTCGCCACGGGGCCGGCCGAGAGCGACCGCCTGCTGGTGCGCCAGCACGCCGCCGACGGCTACGAGGTGTTCGCCGGCGACGACTCGCGCCGGAGCAGCGGCCGGCACTGGTGCGGGCCGGTGACCCTCCAGGGGCCGGACGCCGGTGTGTCCGGACAGGTTCGGCACTTCGCCCAGCAGTATCCCAAGCGCCAGTGGGCGGGCTGCGGCGGTCAGCTCGTGTTCGACCTGTTCGCGCGCACCGAAGGGCACGAGCAGTACGTGATGACCCGCGGCGAGGCGAAGCGCCACGAGCTCCTGCTCGACTTCCACGCGGGCGAGCCCGATCCGGCCCTCTTCGCCGCCTTCGAGGCGCCCCCGATCCTGCTGAGCCCGGAGTGGTACGCCGAGCAGCAGGCCCTCGGCCGCGGCGCGCCGCTGACCTCGGCGGCGTTTCCGGGCCTGTGCCCTCACATGCTCGAGAAGGCAGTCCCCGACCTGACGTGCACCGTGCCGCTGGGGCTGCGGAACTGGCCGGACGGCTATTCCGACTCCGTGTACAACGCCTACCGCGGGACGTGGAGCAACATGTACCAGGAGGTGGACTACGGGGCGCACCTGCTGGCCCTGCTGGGCGGCGCGCGCGCCTGGTTCGACTACGCCGCGGCCTACCAGCACCACTTCATGGACCTGGACATCTGCCACTACCACTCCGACCCGACCTGGGTGGGCGCGTCCTACGGCATCGCTCCGTACCACACCGGCAGCGAGCCGGCCGCCCTCAACGCACCGCTGGCCGGCCTGTTCCTGCTGCACTACCTGACCGGCGACCCGGACGCGCGCGAGGCTGCCGTGGGTATCGCCGACTGGCTGCACGCGCGCCACACGGGCGTCGGGGCCGGCTCCGGACGCGCCGTCGGCTGGCCGCTGCGCAGCGCTGCCATCGCCTACGAGAACACGGGCGACGAGAAGCATCTGCAGACCGCCCGGCGCCTGGCCGAGTACGCGCTGGCCTCCCTGGAACCGCGGCGCCTGTTCTTCTCCGAGCCGCCGGCCACCTGGCACTATCGGGGCGGCAGCCCCGGGATGAACGCCATCCTGGCGGCCGGACTCATGCGCTACTGGCGGCTGACCGGCGACGAGCGCACAGGTCAGGCCTGCGCTGCCATGGCCTGCAACATGGCCTATGCCTGGATGTCCCCCACCGAGCCGGGTCTCATCCTGGGAGCCGATCCCCTCCAGCAGGTGCACGTGGCAGGCTATGCGCTGCAGGACGTGCTGCCGCTGTTCTGGGGCTACGAACTCACCGGGGACGAGCGGTTCCTGGAGAAGGGGGCGCAGGTGATGGCGGCGTCCGTGCTCGCTCCCGAGCAGAAGGGCGCCGCCTTCGGCCTGAGCCGCTACTGGGAGATGCAGGATATCCTCTACTACTACGGAATCTGGCTGGCGCGGACGGACAGCAGCAGCAGCCGAGATTGAGCGGCGCCCGGCGGCGCCGACACCGCGATGGACCAGGATCGGGAAGACAGCGCGCGCATCCCCGCCATCGACGTCCACGGCCACTTCGGCACGTACTGCCGCGCCGAGGCCGCCGCCCTGGACGCAACGTTCATGAGCGCCACGGCCGCCGTGGTCGCCTCCCGGGCGCGGCGCGCCGGCATCCAGACGACGATCGTCTCGCCGCTCTCCGGCCTGCTGCCCCGCGGGCGCGCGAACGCCGTGGCGGCCAATCTGGAGGCGGCGCAGGCCGTGGCTGCGGCTCCGGGTCTGCGCCAGTGGGTGGTCGTGCATCCGGCGCAGCCCGAGACCCTGGCGCAGGCGCGGCGCCTGGCCGGGCAGCCGCGCGTCGCCGGGCTCAAGATCCATCCCGAAGAGCACGGCTACGCGATCGCCCGGGAAGGCGCGCGGCTGTTCGCCCTGGCCGCCGAGCTGGGAGCCGTCGTGCTGGCGCACAGCGGCGAGGAGCACAGCCTGCCGGCCGACTTCGTGCCGCTGGCCAACCAGTTCCCGGACGTGAAGCTCATCCTGGGGCATCTGGGCAACGGCACGACCCCGGACTTGCAGGTGCGCGCCATCCTGGCGGCACGCCACGGCAACCTGTACACCGACACGTCCAGCGCCCGCAGCCTGACCCCCGGGCTCATCGAGTGGGCCGTGCGCGAGGTGGGCGCGGCGCGCATCCTGTTCGGCACGGACACGCCCCTCTACTTCGCCGCGGCGCAGCGCGCGCGCATCGACCAGGCCGACCTCGGCCTGCAGGAGCGGCGCTGCATCCTCAGGGACAACGCCCTGGCGCTGCTCCCCGCGCTGACCCGCCAACCTGGAGAATGACATGCTGACGCGAGCGACCTTTCGCGGCCCGTGGGCCGGATTGCCGGTGGCCTGGACCGCGGCCGACACCTTTGCCGAGGCGGTGTACCGCGAGGACGTGGCCCGCTGCTGCCGCGCGGGCGTGCCGGGCGTGTACACGGCCGGCACCACCGGCGAGTTCTACGCCATGGACTGGGAGGAGTGGGAAGCTGTCTCCCGCGCCACGGTGGAGACCTGCCGCAGCCACGGCACTCCCTGCATGCTGGGCTGCACTTCCACCTATACGCGCGGCGCCCAGCGCCGGGCGGCGCTGGCGGCACGGCTGGGCGCGGCTGCCGTGCAGGTGGCCCTGCCCTTCTGGATGGAAGTGCCCGACGATCAGGTGGTGCCCTTCTTCCAGGCGGTGGCGGCGGCCGCCGAAGGGCTGCCGCTGTCCGTGTACGAGACGACGCGCACCAAGAAGACGCTGACCGTGGACCAGCACCGGCGCCTCAAGGACGCCGTGCCGCAGTACCTCATGGTCAAGGCCAACGCGAACACCGTGGGCGCCACGGCTGCAGGGTGCCGCGCCCTGGCCGAAGTCGTCAATGTCTTCGTCGGCGAGCACCGGTGGGCCGAGCTGTGCCCCTGCGGGGCCGCGGGCAGTTGCAGCTCGCTGGTCTACTGGAACCCGCGCGTCATCCTGGGCTTGTGGGCCAGCGCCGCAGCGCAGGACTGGGCCGCCCTGCGGGCGGGCTGCGCCCGGCTCGAGGCGCTCGACGCGTTCCTCGGCGAGCGGTACGAGCCTGCCGGCTTCACCGACACGGCGTACGATCGGATGGGCGGGCGCGCCTTCGGCTTCCTGGAGAGCAGCCTGCACAACCGGGGGCCGTACGTCTCGCCGACGCAGCAGGACGTGGAGGACCTGCGCGCGTGGTGCCGGGCGCACTTCCCGGAGATGCTGGCGCTGTGAGACCCGCGC
>CAZPXM010000204.1:0-5048 GCA_964591015.1 uncultured Gemmatimonadaceae bacterium | reverse complement strand
ATGTTGCCCCCTGCCGCGATCCCCATCCCGCCCTGGATCATCGCCCCGAGATCGGTGATGATGTCGCCGAACATGTTGTCGGTGACGATCACGTCGAACCACTCCGGATTCTTCACCATCCACATGCACGTGGCGTCGACGTGGGCGTACTCGCGGGCGATGTCCGGGTAATCGGCCGCCCCGATCTCGTGGAAGGCGCGCTCCCACAGATCGAAGGCGTAGGTCAGCACATTGGTCTTGCCGCACAGCGTCAGCCGCCGCGCCTTGTTGCGTCGGCGGGCGTAGTCGAAAGCGTAGCGCAGGCAGCGCTCCACGCCCTTGCGCGTGTTGATCGACTCCTGCACCGCCACCTCGTCCGGCGTGCCGCGCTTGAGCACGCCGCCAGCGCCGGCGTACAGCCCTTCGGTATTCTCCCTAACGACCACGAAGTCGATGTCCTCGGGCCGCTTGTCCTTCAGCGGCGTCGGCACGTTGGGATACAGCTTGACCGGCCGCAGGTTGATGTACTGGTCCAGCTCGAAGCGCAGGCGCAGCAGGATCCCCTTCTCGAGGATGCCGGGCTTGACCTGCGGGTGGCCGATGGCGCCCAGGTAGATGGCGTCGAACTGCCGCAGCTCGCCCAGCGCGGAGTCCGGCAACACCTCGCCGGTGCGCAGGTAGCGTTCGCCGCCAAAGTCGAAGGTCTGCGTCTCGTAGCGGAACCCTTCCTTGGCGGCAACCGCCGCGAGGGCCTTGAGGCCCTCGCGGACGACCTCGGGACCGGTGCCGTCTCCCGGGATGACAGCGATCTTGTACAAGGCATCCTTCCTTTCAGGGCCACCGCGCCGGCCGGCCCGCGCGCGGGTGCGCCGCCGCCCGGCAGGCGCGCCTCAGCTGGCGGCGAACTGGTTCATGTAGGGCAGGCGCGCCGCCGTCGCCGCGATCTGCGCCTCGGCCGCCAGCAGCTGGCCGAGCGAGTCCCAGCTGCCGCTGAGCAGCTGCTCCCGCGCGCCGCCGGGCATGGTCACCGGGATGGACTCGCTCCCGCACGCCACCAGCATGCGCTGCAGATCGACGGTGACCTCGAGCTCGGGCTGCGCCGCCACCGCCGCCTGCAGCCGCTCCACCGCCGCCGGCGCCGCCGTCACGCATGGCAGACCGTTGGCGACGCAGTTGCCGAAGAAGATCTCGGCGAACGACGCGCCGACCAGGGCTCGTATGCCCCACCGCAGCAGCGCCTGCGGCGCATGCTCGCGCGACGAGCCGCAGCCGAAGTTGGCGTTGACGACCAGGATGCTGGCCCCCTGGAAGCGCGGGTCGTCGAAGGGATGGCCGCCCGCCGCGCGATCGTCCTCGAACACGTGCGCGCCCAGCGCCGCGAAGGTGACGGTGCGCAGGTAGCGCGCCGGAATGATGCGGTCGGTGTCCACGTCCGCGCCGCGCAGCGGGACGGCGCGACCGCGAACGATCTCGACCTGACTGGCCATGGTCTCAGCCCTCCTCGTCAGCCCAGCATGCACCGCACGTCGACGACGGCGCCGGCCACCGCCGCGGCCGCCACCATGGCGGGGCTCATGAGCAGCGTCCGCCCTCGGGGGCTGCCCTGGCGACCCTTGAAGTTCCGGTTGCTCGACGAGGCGCACAGCTGGCGGCCGCTGAGCCTGTCGGGGTTCATTGCCAGACACAGCGAGCAACCCGGCTGCCGCCACTCGCAACCGGCGCCGCGGAACACCTCGTCCAGCCCCTCCGCCTCGGCCGCGGCCCGCACGTGTTGCGAGCCGGGGACGACGAGCGCGCGCACCCCCGGGGCGACCTTGCGCCCGCGCAACACGCGCGCCGCCTCGCGCAGATCGGCCAGACGGCCGTTGGTGCACGAGCCGATGAATGCCACGTCGATGGCCGTGCCCGCGATGGGGGCGCCCGCCGCCAGCCCCATGTATGCCAGGGCCTCGCTGGCGCCGGCCCGCTGCGCCGCCGGCAGGCTCGCCGGCGACGGGATCCGTTCGTCCACCGCTACCGATTGCGCCGGGTTGGTCCCCCAGGTCACCGCCGGCGCGATGGCCGCCGCATCGAAGCGCACGGTATCGTCGTACGCGGCATCCGCGTCCGAGGCCATCGCGGCCCACCACGCCATCGCCCGCGCGAAGGCCGCGCCCTGCGGCGCATACGGCCGACCGCGAAGATAGGCGTACGTCGTCGCATCGGGGTTGACGTAGCCCACCCGCGCCCCGCCCTCGATCGACATGTTGCACAGGGTCAGGCGTTCGTCCATCGACATGGCCGCCACCGTCGAACCGCCGTACTCGTACGCGTAGCCGACGCCAGCCTCGACGCCCAGCCGGCGGATAACGTGCAGGATGACGTCCTTGGCGTACACCCCTGGTGCCAGCGGGCCCTCCACCAGGATCCGGCGCACCTTGAGCGGCGCCATGGCCAGGCACTGGGTGGCCAGGACGTCGCGCACCTGGCTCGTGCCGATGCCGAACGCCACCGCGCCGAGCGCCCCGTGCGTGGCCGTGTGGCTGTCGCCGCAGGCGATGGTCATGCCCGGCTGCGTCAGGCCCAGTTCGGGGCCGATCACGTGCACGATGCCCTGGCGCGGCTCGCCCGGGCCGAACAGGGGCACCCCGAAATCGCGCGCGTTCCGCTCGATGGCCGCCGCCATCTCCTCCGCCAGCGGATCCGCGTACGGCCTGCCGCTGCCGTCCGTGGGCACGATGTGATCGACGGTGGCGAAGGTGCGCTCGGGGTGGCGCACCCGCAGCCCCCGCTCCCGCAGCATCTGGAACGCCTGCGGGCTGGTGACCTCGTGGACCAGATGCAGCCCGACGAACAGCTGTGTCTGGCCGCCCGGCAGCTGCCGCACGGTGTGCGCCTCCCACACCTTCTCCAGCAGTGTCTTGCCCATGGTCTGGCTCCCGGCTAGACGATCTGGCGCTGCTCGTGGGTCCGCCCGATGCGCGTCTGCAGCCGGTTCAGGGCGTCGACGTAGGCCTTGGAGCTGGCCTCGATGACGTCCGTCGAGACTGCTCGCCCCTTCGCGCGCACGCCGTCCTTGACGATGCTGACGGTGACCTCGCCCAGGGCCTGGCTGCCGGCCGTGATGGCCCGAATCGAGTACTCCTCGACCTGGGCGCCGGTCTGGGCGGCCTGCTCGATGGCCAGGTACGCCGCATCCACCGGGCCGTCGCCGCAGGCGCTCTGCAGCACAGTCTGGCCGTCCACCCGCAGGCGCACCGTCGCCGACGGCACCGTGCCGGTCCCGCTGATCGCGTGCAGGTACTCGAGCACGTATTTCTCGGGAGCGCGGGCGATCTCGTCGCCGGCGATCGCGAGCAGATCGTCGTCGAACACCTCCTTCTTCTTGTCGGCGATGCTCAGGAAGCGTTCGTAGGCCTTGTCGAGCTCCTCCTTGCTCAGCGTGTAGCCCAGTTCCTGCAGGCGGTGGCGCAGCGCGTGGCGGCCCGAGCGGGCGGTGAGCACGATCTCGGTGCGCTCCAGCCCGACCTCCTGCGGGGACATGATCTCGAACGTGGCTGCGGCCTTGAGGACCCCGTCCTGGTGAATGCCCGAGCTGTGGGCAAAGGCATTGGCGCCCACGACCGCCTTGTTGGGGGGCACCGGGATGCCCATCAGCCGGCTCACCAGCCGGCTGGTCGGCACGATCTCGCGCGTCTCCACGCCGACACTCGCGCCGAAGTAGTCCGCGCGGGTGCGCAGGGCCATCACCACCTCTTCCAGCGAGGCGTTGCCGGCCCGCTCGCCCAGGGCATTGACCGTGCACTCCACCTGGCGAGCCCCGCTGCGCACGGCTGCCAGCGAGTTGGCCGTGGACATCCCCAGATCGTCGTGGCAGTGCACGCTGATCACCGCCTGCCCGCTGTTGGGCACGTGCGCGATCACGTAGGCGATCAGCGCCGCGAACTGCTCGGGAACCGCGTACCCGACGGTGTCCGGTATGTTGATGGTGCGCGCCCCCGCCGCGATGGCGGCCTCGATGACCTCGCACAGGTACTGACGGTCCGTGCGCGTGGCGTCCATGGGCGAGAACTCCACGTCCTCGCTGTGGCTCCGCGCCTGTTCCACCGCCGCCACCGCCATGCGCAGCACCTGCTCGGGCGTCTTGCGCAGCTGGCCTTCCAGGTGGATGCGCGAGGTGCCGATGAAAGTGTGGATCCGCTGTCGCGGCGCCCCTGCCAGCGCCGCGGCCGCGCGTTCGATGTCATCGGGCAGCGCCCGCGCCAGCCCGCAGATGATCGGGCCCTCGACCTCGGCACCGATGCGCCGGACCGCCTCGAAGTCCTCCTGCGACGACATCGGGAAGCCGGCTTCGATGACATCGACGCGCAGCCGCGCCAGCTGCTGCGCGATCTTCATCTTCTCCGGAACCGTCAGCGACGCGCCCGGGGTCTGTTCGGCGTCGCGCAGCGTGGTGTCGAAGATGACCACGCGTTGGTTCGCTCGGGTGTCCATAGCCCTGCTAGTCCTTTCCGTTCGGGTCGCCGGATCGACTGAAGGTTGACAGACGGAGGCCGCCGGCGACCGACCCCGCCTGCCGGCGAAGGTTCAGCTCGGTCGTGTCGGCATCGTCCCGGCGATCCTGCTGCATCTCTCCAGCTCCCTGCGGCGCCCGGCGGCCCGGCAACCGGCGTGCGGCCGGAACGCACCTCGGTGACTGCCTGTGAACGGATCTCATAGGCTTCGTCTCGTCTTCGGCGGTGTCGGGGCGAACGCGAAACGAAGCCCTATGGCCCGATAAGGCCCAGAATCAGGGCAATGCTGAGGCGAGAGCGCAGAAGCTCGGGCGGGCAAGGCCTACCGGCCTGTTCCCGCTTGCGCGGGGCACCGAAACACGGCGACTGCGGGCTGCCGGCCAACGGTGAGGACATCGCGTCTCCGCCCTCTAGCGGCTCTGCGCTGAACGTAGAGGCAGCACGAATATAGCGGGGGCTTTCCAGCCTGTCAACGAGGCGGGGACGCCCCCTCCATGCCCCCGCCTCGCCCGGTGCGCCCCGACGGCAAGCGCGGTGCGCCGGCCGCCGACGCGCAGCCGGCGCACCGCGCTTGCC
>CAZPXM010000203.1:0-5149 GCA_964591015.1 uncultured Gemmatimonadaceae bacterium | reverse complement strand
GACGGCGGGGCCCGCCGTCGCGGCGCGTGACGCTGACCGGCAAGGCGGTGATGGGTGGCGGTCGTGCCTGCCTGGCTGGCTGCTGGTGCCCCGAGGGGCACTCCTCGCGGAGTTGTGCTTCCACCCGCAGCACAGCGTTCTCCCGCTGTTCGCCTGGGACAGCGTCGACTTGTTGCGCTCGATCCTGCTCGGCGATGTCGTCGTCAGCCTGCTGCTGTTGAGCAGTCTGGCTCACCGGGTCGAGCGCCGCCCGGCGCTAGACCCGGCAGCGGCCGCAGCAACCGCACCGGCAGGGACGGGATAGGGGGTGGCGCGTGGCGTTGTGCCGCCCTGCAGAGCCGTCTATATTCAGATCTCTCGATTCGCGGGCAGGTGAGGCAAGGTGAAAGCGCTCGCCGACAACTGGGCGTCGGTGCAGGAGCGCATCGCGGGCGCTGCGGCGCGGTGCGGGCGCGACCCTGCGTCCATCGACGTGGTGGCTGCCGCGAAGAGCCGCACGCCCGCGGAGATCGACGCCATCGTGGCGCTCGGCGTGGCGTGTGTCGGCGAGAACCGGGTCGACGAAGCGGCGCGGAAGAAGCCTGAGGTGCGGGCGCGGGCTTCGTGGCACTTCATCGGGCGGCTGCAGACCAACAAGGCCGGGCGTGCCGTGGAGCTCTTCGACGTGGTGCAATCGGTCGACCGCGAGCGTCTGGCGCTGGCGCTGGAGCAGCGAGCGGCGCAGGCGGGCCGCGTGCTCGACGTCCTCGTCCAGGTGAACAGCTCCGGGGCCAGCCAGCAGGGCGGCGTCCCCGTGGACGCCGCCGAGGGGCTGGTGGCCCGGATCCTTGCCCTCCCGCATCTGCGCCTGCGCGGGCTGATGAGCATCGGCCTGTTCAGCCCGGACGAGCGGGCCGTGCGCGCGTGCTATGCGGCCGTTCGCGACCTGCGCGATCGTCTGCGGGCGACGTTCGGCGCCGCGCTGGAGCTTCCCTGTCTGTCGATGGGGATGAGCGGCGACTTCGAGTGGGCCATCGCCGAAGGCGCGACCATGGTGCGGCTCGGCACCGCGCTGTTTGGCCCGCGTCCATGACGGGTCCCCTCCGGGCGGCGGAGAGTGAGTCGTGTTCGATATCGGCTACTTCGGTCGCGGGTTGACCGGGCTGGTCGCGGCGGCGATCGAGCTTTACTTCTGGGTCGTCTGCGCGCGCGCGGTCGTCTCCTGGCTCTCTCCGGATCCCCGCAACCCCATCGTGCAGTTCCTGTCCGGCGTCACGGATCCAGTCCTGGATCGGCTGCGCTCGGTCCTTCCCCGCTTCCTGTGGTCCACCGGCCTCGACTTCACCCCGCTGGTCCTGCTGCTGCTGTTGCGGGTGGTGCTGTTGGGGCTGCGCAGCGTGCGCTTCGGCTGAGCTTCGGCATGCAGAACGGACACGTAGATGACGAGCCAACACGACCACCGACAGCCGCCTTTTGAGCCGGTTCTGCCCCAGGCCGATCTTCCGGCCCAGGAGGAACGCATCCTCGCCCTGTGGCAGGAGACCGAGGCGTTCGCCAAGTCCGTGGGTGCCCGGCCCGCGGCGCGGGCCTTCGCCTTCTACGACGGCCCACCCTTCGCGACTGGGCTGCCGCACTACGGCCATCTGCTGGCGTCGATCGTCAAGGACGTCGTACCCCGGTACTGGACGATGCGCGGCTACCGCGTGGAGCGGCGTTTCGGGTGGGACTGCCACGGGCTGCCTGTGGAGAACGAGGCCGAGCAACTGCTCGGACTGGGGTCGCGCCGGCAGATACTCGAGTACGGCGTCGACCGGTTCAACGAAGCGTGTCGCGGCCTGGTGCTGCGCTACACCGGCGAGTGGCAGCGTTTCATCACTCGCGTCGGCCGCTGGGTCGACTGGTCCAAGCAGTACCGGACCATGGATGTGGAGTACATGGAGTCGGTCTGGTGGGCGTTCAGGTCGTTGTGGGACCAGGGGCTGATCTACGAAGGGTACAAGACCCTGGCCTATTGCCCGCGCTGCGCCACCCCGCTGTCCAACTTCGAGGTCAATCAGGGGTACGCGGAGACCCAGGATCCGGCGCTGACCGTTCGCTTCCGCATCCAGGAGCATGACAGGCTGTTCGCCCTGGCCTGGACCACGACGCCGTGGACGCTGCCGTCCAACATGGCGCTGGCCGTGGGCACGGCGATCCCGTACGTCAGGGTCACGATGCACGACGGCGAGCAGCTCATCCTGGCGCGCTCGGCGCTCGAGCGCACCCTGGGCAAACACCGCGAGCGAATCGCCGCGGTGGCCGAGCAGCCGCTGGAGGAGCTGCTGGGTCTCACCTACGAGCCGCTGTTCCCCTACTTCGCCGCCAAGCGCGCCGAGGGCGCGTTCCGGATCGTGCCGGCGGCGTTCGTGTCGACGGACGAAGGCACGGGGATCGTGCACACGGCGCCGGGCTTCGGCGAGGAGGACTACCAGCTCGGCCTGCAGGCAGGCATCCCGGTCGTCTGTCCGATCGATGAGGACTGCCGCTTCACCGCTGAGGTCACGGACTATGCCGGGCAGTTCGTCCGGGATGCCGACCGGCCGATCCTCAGGCGCCTGCGCGCCGCCGGCCAGCTGCTGTCCGAGGGGAGCGTGCGCCACAACTACCCCTTCTGCTACCGGTGCGACACGGCGCTGATCTACCGGGCGGTCTCCACCTGGTTCGTGGCGGTCGAGCGCCTCAAGGAGCGCATGCTGGCGGCCAACGAGCAGATCCGCTGGGTGCCGGAGCACATCAAGGCGGGGCGCTTCGGCAAGTGGCTGGAAGGGGCCCGCGACTGGGCGATCAGCCGCAACCGGTACTGGGGCACGCCCCTGCCGTTGTGGCGCAACCAGGAGACCGGGGAGATCGTCTGCGTCGGCAGCCGGGCCGAGCTGGAACGGTTGGCTGGCTGCCGGGTGGAGGACCTGCACAAGCACGTCATCGATCCGCTCGAGATCCCGAGCCCGAGCGGCCGGGGCGTGCTGCGCCGGGTGCCCGAGGTCCTGGACTGCTGGTTCGAGTCCGGGTCGATGCCCTACGCGCAGAACCACTACCCGTTCGAGAATCGCGACTTCGTCGCCGGCAGTCTGCCGGCGGATTTCATCTCGGAAGGGCTGGATCAGACGCGCGGGTGGTTCTACACGCTGACGGTGTTGGCTGCGGCTCTGTTCGATCGGCCTGCTTTCCGCAACTGCATCGTCACCGGAATGCTGCTGGCCGAGGACGGCCGCAAGATGAGCAAGCGGCTGAAGAATTACCCGGAGCCGACCGAGATGCTCGACAGGTACGGGGCGGACGCGCTGCGCCTGTACCTGCTGAACTCGCCGGCGCTGCGGGCCGAGGAGCTGCGGCTCACCGAGGAGGGGATCCAGGAGAGCCTGCGCTCGGTCATCATCCCGCTCTGGAACGCCTACAGCTTCTTCGTCACGTACGCCAACACCGACCGTTGGGAACCGGCGAGCGCGGGCCCGGGTGCGGCGGTGCACCGCCTGGACCGCTGGGTCCTCTCGGAGCTGCAGACCCTGCTCCACGGGATCAACGCCGAGATGGAGGCCTACCGGCTGTTCCGGACGGTGCCGGCGATGGCCGCGTTCATCGAGAAGCTGACGAACTGGTACATCCGCAGGAGCAGGCGTCGGTTCTGGAAGTCCGAGGACGACGCCGACAAGGCCAGCGCCTACCGCACGCTGTACCAGGTCCTCGTGACCCTGTGCCGGGCGCTGGCGCCGGTGCTGCCCTTCATCACCGAGGCGATGTACCAGAACCTGGTGCGCCGCCTCGACGCGGGTGCGCCGGAGAGCGTGCACCTGTGCGACATGCCGCAGCCGGACGAGGCGGCACGCGACGCGGAGCTCGAAGCGCAGATGGAGCTGGCCATGCGGGCCGTGGCGCTGGGCCGGTCGCTGCGGAGCAGGCACAACCTGAAGACGCGGCAGCCGCTCCAGCGGGCCTTCGTGCTGCCGCCGGACGCGCAGGCCCGGGGCAGTCTCCAGGAGGTGGCCGGGCTCATCGCGGACGAGCTGAACGTGAAGGAGCTGGTCCTGGTCGACGACGAGAGCCAGTTCAGCGACGTCACCTACCGGCCGAACTATCGCCAGTTGGGCCCGCGGTTCGGCAGGCGCATCGGCGAGGTCGTCGCGCGCATCGGCGCACTGACGGCTGCCGAGCATGCGGCGCTGCAGCGCGGCGAGTCGCTGGCCGTGGGCGGCGGGCAGATCACGGCAGCCGACGTCAAGGTGCAGCGCACGGCGAAGGACGGCGTGGTCGTCGCCATCGACGGCAACCTCGGCGTCGCCTTGGACGTCCATCTGAACGAGGCGCTGGTGCTGGAGTGCGTCGCCCGCGAGCTGGTCAACCGCATTCAGAACATGCGGAAGGATGCCGGCCTGGACGTCGCCGAGCGCATTCGCCTGAGCATCCGGGGCGAACCGCAGGTGGGAGAGGCGGTGGGCCGCCATGGCGACTACATCGCGGCGGAGACGCTGGCGGTGGACCTGGGCACGGAAGGCGCCCTCGCGGGGGCGCTGGCCGAACAGGACTGGAAGGTAAACGGCATGGAGGTGAGGATCGCCCTGGCGCGCGCCGGCAGGCCGGCGGGCGGCGGTCCGGTGGGCGGCGCCGGCGGCGGTGGCAACTCGGAGAGCATGATCGATGACCAAGGATGACCTCGACTACTTCCGCAGGCTGATCCGCGGGCGGCTGGCGCAGCTCTCGCAGGAATTGCAGGAGCAGGAGAGGCTGGCGCGGCTGGAGGCCGAGCAGGCGACCTCGGAGGACCGCTCCGTGTATTCCGTGCACATGGCGGACCGGGGGACCGATGCCATGGAGCGCGAGAAGAGCCTGCTGTTCGTCCAGCGGACCGACGACTACATGGAGTACCTGCAGGAGGCTCTGGACCGGGTCGAGAACGGCACGTACGGAATCTGCCGGACGTGCGGGCGAGAGATCGGCAGAGCGCGGCTCGAGGCCGTGCCGATCGCGACTCAGTGCATCGCCTGCAAGAGCAAGAACGAGAAGGTCCCGCAGCACCCGTGAACGACGCGGTCTGGGTACCTGCTGTCCTGGTGGCGGATCAGGCCTCCAAGGCGGTCATCGCGCGGGCCATGGCCCGCGGCGAGTCCGTGAAGCTGCTGGGCGACTTCTTCCGGCT
>CAZPXM010000202.1:0-5162 GCA_964591015.1 uncultured Gemmatimonadaceae bacterium | reverse complement strand
CCCAGCCGTGCGCCCTGCTGCCCGCCACCTCCAGGCGCACGCCTCGGGCGGCCGCCTGCGCCTGCACCAGGGCCAGGGCTGAGCGCAGGGCCAGCACGGGCAGGCGGTCCGCCAGGGCGCAGTCGCCGAGGGCCCCTGCCACGCGCTGCACCGCGGCGATCACTGCGCCGGGAGCATAGGTGAAGACCCACGCCGGCTGTCGGCGGCGCGGCGCCGGGCCGTCGTGGCGCTCCCCCGGCAGCACCAGCCCAGACACCGAGGGGCCGTCCAGGCCCGCCACCGAGAACGGCAGCAGGTGGGTGGCCAGCGTGTCGCCCAGTAGCTCGGCCGCAGAGGCGTGCACGGCGGCCGACTTGCCGATCACCTTGGTCCAGCCGGCGACCCAGCAGCACGGTCCCAGGATCATGGGCTCGTGCGACAGCAGGCAGTCCTGCCACAGGCCCCGGTGGCGACCGAGCGAGGCGAGCAGGCCCCCAGGCTGGTCGAGCAGGCTGCCGGAGTTGGTCGAGTTGATCGTGTTCATTCCGTACCGGCTGACGTGCGGCACGTCCAGGACCTCGCGCACGGCCAGCCGGCCGCTGCCGGCGTCGAACTCGAGCACGTAGAAGTCGTTGCTGAACACGCCCTCGAAGTACCCGCAGGCGTCGATGACGGCGTGGTGCCCCAGCCAGGCTTCGCTGAGCTCGGTGGGACCGCGGGCGCGCACGTGGGCGCCGGACTCGACGCCGGTCGCGTACACCTCCGTCAGCTCGTTGCCGGGACCGATCGTGCTGTCGCCGACGAACGCATCCGTGCAGCGGCTGCCCGCTCCGATGCTGCTGTCGCGGATCGTCGCGCGCACGATCCTGGCCGCCGCGCCGACCACGGCTGGCGACGGCTGGTGGATGGCCCAGCGCGCCGCGAATCCCGGCCGCGCGTGCCGCCGCGGTCCCTCCAGGGCGCCCATCAGCACGGAGTCGACCAGCCACGCGCCGGGCTCGACGACCGCGTTGCAGACGTAGCTGTTCTCGATGTGCGCGCCCGCGCCGATGCGCGTATGCGCGCCCTCGATCAGCGTCTGGCCGAGTACCTGCGCCGTGGGGTGGACGTGCGTCGCGGGGACTTCCGCGGCTATGCCCGAGACGAATCGCGCCATCGCGTCTTGCCTCCCACCTGAACAGGGTTCTCGTCGGGCTCGCTCCCATCGCCCGGGCGATGGGGGAGCCGACTCGTCCCGGGGGCCGTCAACCGGAGCGGTTCGCCGGGGCGAGCGCCACGGTCCCGGGGGCGCCCAGCAAACAGCGCGGTCTCGCTGCCATCCGTCAAGCGCGCGTCACAGGCGCGGCACGGGGCGCCATCTTCGCAGGACAGTCGTCTCTGCGAGTGCGGGCTGGGGCGACGGGCCGCACACGAGGGGCGTTGGGAAGGCAGGAAGTGGTCAGAGAGCTGGCGAGACTGGCGCATCACTGCTAAATTATAGGGCCAATTGGCGGAAATCCGGCCGCTGCGTCGCGGACCGCTGGCCAATATGTGGCGCCAACATGCAGGACGGAGACGCGTCTCTCCGACCGCCCACCTTCTACCGCAGAGGGACAGCCATGCTGCAACCGAACAAGTCGAACGATGCCTTGGGAACCGCCAATCGCGGCAATCCAGCCGAGTCCGGGCTGTGCACCTTGTGCCGGGCCGACTGCACGGGAAGATGCGAGACGTGGCTGGCCAGCATGGTTGGCAGGAAGCTGCTGTACCCGCGCGACTTCGGCGACATCACCACGGGCAGCGGCAACACCACGCACGTGGGTGTCTCGTACGGCTCCCTGCGCATCCAGGGGCGTAACTACGGAGCCACGGGACTGCGCCCCGGGCTCAGCGACGACCCCGACGATTGCATGTTCCGCAATGTCGATCTGACCGTGGAGTTCGGAGCGCAGGACAAGGTGCGGTCGCGCCTGCCGATCATGACCGGCGCCTTGGGCTCGACCACGGTCGCAGCTCGGTACTGGCCGTCCTTCGCCGTGGGCGCCGCGCTGGTCGGGTTCCCCATCGTGGTGGGCGAGAATGTGGTCGGCATCGATCGCCAGGCGGTGATCGAGAACGGCCGCATCCGCCGTGCTCCCGAACTCGACCGGCGGATGGACACCTACCTGCGCTACCACGACGGGTACGGGGCCATCATCGTCCAGCTCAACGTCGAAGACACCCGGAACGGAGTGGCCGAGTACGTCATCGAGAAGTACGGCAACCAGGCCATCATCGAACTCAAATGGGGCCAGGGCGCCAAGGACATCGGCGGCGAGGTGCAGGTGAACGATCTGGACTACGCCCAGTTCCTGCAGCGGCGTGGGTACTTGGTCGACCCCGACCCGTCGGACCCGGGCGTCCAGCAGGCCTTCCGGAACCGCGCCATCACGTCCTTCGCGCGGCACAGCCGGATGGGCTACACCAATCGCGCCACCGTGGAGGCGGTGCGCGAGGACTTCCTGAGCTCGATCGCGCGGCTGCGGAGCCTGGGCTACCAGCGCATCACGCTCAAGACGGGCTCCTACGGCATGGAGGCCCTGGCCCTGGCCATCCGTCTGGCCTCGGAGGCCAACCTCGATCTGCTCACCATCGACGGCTCGGGCGGCGGCACCGGCATGAGCCCCTGGAACATGATGGAGAGCTGGGGGCTTCCCTCGGTTTTCCTGCATGCGCGAGCGGCCGAGTACGCCCACCTGCTGGCTGCCCGCGGCCAGCGCGTCGTGGACCTGGCCTTGGCGGGTGGTCTGGCGCGCGAGGATCACGTCTTCAAGGCGCTGGCGCTCGGCGCTCCGTTCGCCAAGATGGTGTGCATGGGGCGGGCCCTGATGATTCCCGGCTTTCTGGGCTGCAATATCGAGGGTGTGTTCAAGCCCGAGCAGCGCGCCAGTCTGTTCGCCCACTGGGAGCGCCTGCCGACCAACGTCTCCCAGGTGGGCACCTACCCGGAGGAGATCTTCGCCGGCTGGCACGAGGTGAAGGCCAAGGTGGGCAAGGACGAGATGGCGCAGATACCCTTCGGGGCAGTCGCCGTGTGGACGCTGGCCGACAAGCTGTCGGCGGGACTGCAGCAGTTCATGGCCGGGGCGCGCAAGTTCCGGCTGAGCGCGATCGCGCGGGACGACCTGTTCTCGGCCAACCGCGAGACCGAGCGGGAGACGGGCATCCCGTTCCTCACCGACGCCGGGGACGCGCGGGCCCGCGAGATCCTCACCGCCTGATTCTCCCACGCGGGCAGGCGCCGCAGCACGGCGGTGCGGGGGCGCCTGCCCGTCCCTCCCTTCCTGCTGGCCTGGCCGTGGTCGCCACCGTCCTTGCGGGATCCGTCGGCGAACGCCATCCTATCGGCAGGCGCCCCACCCATTTGCAGCCAGGTCCGGCCGGGCGCCGGCCGGGTCTGTGGGGAGGCATCGCGCATGTCGGATGTCGACTCGACGATGGCGCGGCTGCAGGCGGAGCGGGACGAGTGGGCGGCTCGGCTGGAGGCAGCGACGGCGGCCCAGGCGCGGGCCGAGGCAGCTGTCAGCCAGGCCCGCGGGCGCGAGCAGGCACTGCGTCGCATCCGGGACCAGATCCTGTCGTTGGGGGATCTCAAGGATCTGGAAGGGTACCTGAGCGGCCCCTGGCTGGCCGAACTGCGCGCTCTCGGCGCACCGGTCTTTCGCATCTCGCTGCAGGCTCGCTCCGCGCGCGAGGGCTACTACACCCAGTTCTGGACCCTGCCCGGCGGACGCGCGTTTCAGGCGGGCTCCGAATACCCGCTGGCCGGATGCCCGTGGGTTGCCGAGGCGTGGGCCGGTGGCCGGACCGTCATGGTGCCGCGCGAACGGCTGGTGGCCGCCGGCTTCCCGTTCGGCGAGGTCCAGTGGATCGTCGAGATCCCGTTGCCCGACGGCAGCGGCTCCTTCGGGGCCAGCACCACGTCGCCGGCCGGCTTCGACGCGGCCGCCATCGCCGTGCTGGAGGACTTCACCGGCGCGCTGGCGCTGGCTCTCCAGCGCCTCCGCGACCTGGCCACTCGGGACGAGGCGGCGCGCGAGCTGCGCCTCGACCTGGCCCTGGAGCGTGTCCGCGCCGAGGTGTGGCAGATGCGGGACGCGGAGGACTGGAGCCGGCTGGTCACGGTGACGGCCCGGGAGTTGCGCGCGTTGGTGTCCTTCCATGTCTGCGGCGCCGATGTCGTGGACAGGGCCCGCGACGAGGTCTGCTGCTACCAGGTCGATGCGGAGGGGCAGCCTGGCTGCCGGGCCCTCCGCCCGGTCCATCCGGCGGTCCGGCAGGCGATGCAGAGCGGGCAGCCGGTGTTCGGGCGCAGTCGCCGCGACCCGCTGTTCAGCGGGGCGTTCGCGCCGGCCGTCCAGTCCGTCGTGTATGTGCCCTTCGCCGGCGGCACGCTGTCGATGGCCAGCACCGAGGAGGACGCGTTCGGACCTGCGGAGGCGGCCGTCTTGCAGCGGTTCGCGCCGGTCGCGGACGAGGCGCACCGCCGGCTGCAGGACCTGCTGGAGCGCCGCCGGCTCGAACAGGAGTTGATCCGCACGGAGCGGCTGCGGGCAGTGGCCGAGCTGTCTGCCGGCGTCAGCCACAACCTCAACAACCTGCTCACCGCCATCATGCTGCCGGCGGAGATGCTCCAGAAGACGGTGGAGGATCCGGAGGCCCGCGAGCTGGTGGACACCATCGCCAGCGCGGCCAAGAGGGCGGCGGACCTGGTGCGGAAGCTGCATGCTTCGGCGCGGGCCGGCCCGGACGAGAACGTCGGTCCGGTGGTGGTGGCCGAGGCGATCGCCCGCGTGCTGCGGGCCACGCAGTCCAGGTGGCAGCAGGCAACCGCAGCGGGCGGTCAGGGCGTGCGCGTGGTCACCGACCTCGAGGACGTCGTGCCGATCCGCGGCACCGTCGTCGGCCTCGACGACGCGCTCACCAACCTGATCGGCAACGCCATCGAGGCCATGCCCGCAGGGGGGACTCTCACGCTCCGCGCGCGGCCGGACGGCGAGTGGGTGCGGGTTGACTGCAGCGACACCGGCGCCGGGATGGACGAGGAGACGCGCCGGCGGGTGTTCGAGCCCTTCTTCACCACCAAGGGCAACGTGGGCGCGGGGCTGGGGCTGTCCGTCGTGCACCGCACGGTGGCCCGTTGGGGGGGGCGGATAGAGGTGGAG
>CAZPXM010000201.1:0-5208 GCA_964591015.1 uncultured Gemmatimonadaceae bacterium | reverse complement strand
CCGCAACTGGTCGCACCGGCTGGGGTGCCGCAACCGGTGCAAGGCCTTCTCCTTGATCTGCCGCACGCGCTCGCGCGTCAGCCCGAAGCGGGCGCCGATCTGGTCCAGGGTCAGGGGTTCCTCGCCGCTCAGGCCGAAGTACAGCTTGAGGATCTGCGCCTCGCGCACCATGAGTCCGTCCAGCGCGGAGTCGATCTGCCGGCGCAGACAGCCGCGCATGACCTGCATCTCCGGCGATTCCTGCCGCTCGTCCGGCAGCACGTCCAGCAGGCTGTGCTCTTCCTCGGGATGGAATGCGGCGTCCAGCGAGCGCACCGAACGCCCGCACAGCAGCGTCTCCTTCACCTCGTCTGCCGACACGTCCAGCTCGCGGGCGATCTCCTCGGGATCGGGGTCGTCCGCCTGCGTCTGCTGCAGCTGGCGCGAGGCCTTCGAGATCTTGTAGAGCAACCCGACCTTGTTCAGCGGCAGACGGACCGTGCGCGACTGCTCGGCCAGCGTCTGCAGGATGGCCTGGCGGATCCACCAGACCGCGTAGGAGATGAACTTGAAGCCCTTGTTCTCGTCGAAGCGCTCGGCAGCGGTGATCAGGCCCATGTTCCCGGCCCCGATCAGGTCGGCCAGCGGCACGCCGCGATTCTGGTAGTCCTTGGCCACGCTGACCACGAAGCGCAGATTGGCCTCGACGAGCCGGTTGCGCGCCGCCGCATCTCCCTGCTTGATGCGTCTGGCCAGCTCGACTTCCTCGGCGGCGGAGAGCGGCTTCGAGTGAGAGATCTCGGACAAGTAGTTGCCGACCGAATCCTCGATGTCCCAGAACGAACCCCTGCACGTCTCCGCCATTCCGCACCGATCCTCAGGCTGCGAGTGGAAGGGGCAGGCGCGCCAAACATACTGGCGTGCCTTGCAAGCGTCAACGTTTTTCGCCCGCCAGGGCCTGTGGCGCCGGGCGAGGGCCGCGCAGCGCCTCCGCCTGGACCGCGGCCAGCGCGGCGATCCCTGTCGCACCCAGGTCGAGCATGGCGCCGAGCTGCTGCCGGTCGAAGGGCCGCCCCTCGGCCGTGCCCTGCACCTCGACGATGCCCCCGCTGCCCGTCATCACCAGGTTGAGATCGGTCTCCGCGCGGGCATCCTCGGCATAGCACAGGTCCAGGACCACCTCGCCGCCGACGATGCCCACGCTGATCGCCGCCACGCTGTCGCGCACCGGGTCCCCGGCCAGGACGCTCGCCGCGCGCAGGTGGGCGACCGCGTCGACCAGCGCCACGTACGCCCCCGTGATCGCCGCGGTGCGCGTGCCGCCGTCGGCCTGGATGACGTCGCAGTCGACGTGCAGCGTGCGCTCCCCGAGCTGGTCCAGCGCCACGACGGCGCGCAGGGAGCGGCCGATCAGGCGCTGGATCTCCCGCGCGCGGTTGTTCACGCGACCGCCGGGCGCCTCGCGCGGGACCCGCTGCGGCGACGAGCCCGGCAGCATGCCGTACTCGGCGGTCAGCCAGCCGGAGCCGCGGCCCAGCAGGAACGGCGGCACCCGCTCCTCCACCGACACCGTGCACAGCACGCGCGTGGCGCCGCATTCGATCAGCACGGCTCCCGGGCAGGTCTGGACGTAGCCGCGCGTCAACCGCACGGGCCGCAGCTCGTCCGGAGCTCGGCCGTCCTGACGCACTCCGCCCCCGCCCATCGCCGCGCTGCCTACCAGGTCCGATGGGCGCGGTAGTCCACGCTGCCCATCTCGACCGTCTTGCACATCTCGATCAGGCGCGAGTAGATGCGGCCCTGCGCGATCTCCTTGATCTCCTCCAGCGGCTTGTTCGTCGTGATGATGGTGAAGCGCTCGTCGCTGTACCGGGCATCCACCAGGTTGTAGAGCATCTCCAGCTCCCATTCGGTGTTCCGCTGGATGCCCAGGTCATCGAGCATCAGGAAGGGCATCGCGCTCAGCTCCTGCATGATCTGCCACGTCTGCCCGTAGTGCTCGCTGTCTTCCGAGTAGGTGTCGCGCAGCCGCTCGAAGTACTTGCGCGACAAGTTGAGGAATCGTCCCGCGCGGCACCAGCGCAGCATCAGCTCGTTGAGCATGATGCATCCCAGCAGGGTCTTGCCGGAGCCCGGCGCGCCGTGGAGCAGGTAGCCGCGCACCGGCACCTGGCGTACCTCGATCAGGCCCGCCAGTTCCACCATGACCGGGTCCGCCTGCGGGATCGGCGTGCCGTCCTCGGCTACCCGGTGGAAGTCGTCCTGGAACTTCCAGCGGTAGCGTTCCGGCACCTCGGCCTGGTGGAACAGCGCGTTGGTGTCCGCCAGGCGGCGACGGTAGGGACCGCATGGGCACGGGCGCCGGCGGGAGTCCTCGTCCCAGTACTGGTAAGGTGTCCGGCCGGTGCAGCGACACAGACTCTCCACGCACGCGCACAGCCGCAACTGGCCGAAGCGGCCGACCTCCACGGTGCGATCGTAGTACAGCCCCACCCCCTCGCACCGAGCGCACTCACAGACAGCCTGCACCGCCTGCTGATCCGCCGCCATCACCGTCTGCGTTCGCTCAGCGCGCGCTCCATGTCGCGGTTCGCGTCGCGCCGGGCGATGCTCTCCCGCCGGTCATACTGCTTTTTGCCGCGCGCCAGGGCCAGTTCGACCTTGGCCTTGCCGCGGCTGAAGTAGATGCGCAGCGGGACCAGGGTCAACCCCTGCTGCTGCACCCGGCCAGCCAGCCGGAGGATCTGGCTCTTGTGGAGCAGGAGTCGGCGCGTCCTGTCCGGGTCGTGGTTGTAGCGGGTGCCTGGTTCGTACGGGCTGATGTGAGCGTTGTGGAGGAGCACCTCGCCGCCCTCGACCGTTGCGTAGCTGTCCCGCAACTGAGCCGCACCGGCCCGCAACGACTTGACCTCGGTGCCGGAGAGCACGATGCCGGCCTCCAGAGTCGCCAGTATGTGATAGTCGTGTCGCGCCCGGCGGTTGGTGGTCACGACTCGCGGCGCGACCTCGCCGGCCTTGCCGGCGGCGGTCCGCTCCATCCGACCCCTCCGCACCCTGGGACGGGGGCTTGACTGCGCCACTGCCGGGCTTTAGTTTTTGCGCTGCCCGTGCCGAAGTGGCGAAATTGGTAGACGCGCTAGGTTCAGGACCTAGTGGGGATTGCCCCCCGTGGAGGTTCGAGTCCTCTCTTCGGCACCACGTCTTACGAGCGAGAATAGCCACGCCGCGAAACCCAGGCAAACCAACCGGCCTGGGTTTCGTGCTTGAGCCACGCACCACGAGCCGCCAGCCCGGGCGCCGGCCCGGGCCCGGCGGCAAGGGCAAGGGCATCCGACCATGGCGCGCTTCCTCCACACCCGCATCCGGGTGAGCGATCTGGACCGCTCGATCGCCTTCTACTGCGACAACCTGGGCTTCGAGGTCAGAAGCCGGACCGACCGGTCGCCGGCGGGCAATCACATCGCCCACCTGGCCCTGCCGGGCAACGAGCACACGCTGGAGTTGACGTGGTCGGCCGACTACCAGTTGCACGTGCCCGAGGACTTGATGCATCTGGCGATCGCCGTGCCCGATCTGATCGCCACGTGCTCGCTGCTCGAGAGCAGAGGCATCGAGATCTGGCCCGCAGGCTGGCGGGAGACCTTCCCGAAGGGCCGGAAGATGGCGTTCATCGACGATCCCGACGGGTACGAGATAGAGCTGCTGGAGGGCTAGCCGAGCGCGCGGTCCTGGGCTGCCGGCGCGCCGTCGCCCGCCGGCGCTGACTGGCTATCCGCCCGGTCGGTCGTCCTTGCCACCCGGGAGCCCCCGCCCACCGGTGCGCGCCGCACCGCGGCGACGCCGAGCGGGCGAGCCCGCAGCAACCCGTCGCCTCCCCCACCACCTACCCAGGTCAGGCATGTCCCGCGTCGCGCTTCACTGGCAGATCCTCGCCGCCCTGCTCGCCGGCATCCTGGCCGGTCTGCTGGGCGGCGAGGCGGTGCTCCACCTGGAGTTCCTCGGCACGCTGTTCCTGAAGGCCCTGCGCATGGTCATCGTGCCGCTCATCGCCACCTCCATCGTCGCCGGCGTGGCCGGCATCGGCGAGGTCGGCGACCTGGGTCGGATCGGCGGCAAGACCATGGTCTACTACCTGGCGACCAGCCTCGTCGCCGTGCTGACCGGGCTGATGCTGGTCAACCTGATCCGTCCGGGCGTCGGCGCCCACCTGGGGCTGCAGGAGCAACCCGAGGAGCTGACCCGCGCCGTGGCGGAGTTCGGCGACTCGCCGGCGGGCGCGGTGCGGCGCATCCTGTTGTCCCTGGTGCCGGCCAACCCGTTCCAGGCGATGGTCCAGGGCGACGTGCTGCCGCTGATCGTCTTCTGTCTGCTGTTCGGGGCGTGCAGCAACTACGTGCCGTCGCCGCATCGCGAGCAGCTGGCCGGGCTGTTCACCGGCGCGTTCGCGACCATGATGCGCGTCACCCAGGTGGTCATCCGGTTCGCTCCCCTCGGCATCTTCGCCCTGGTGGCCAAGACCGTGGCCACGACCGGGTTCGGCGCCTTCGCGGGTCTGGCCTGGTACGCCATGTGCGTGCTGGCCGCTCTGGCCATCCACGGGCTGCTGACCCTGCCGCTGATCCTGCTCGTGTTCGCCCGCGTGAACCCGCTCCGCCACCTGGCGGCCCTGGCGCCGGCCCTGCTGACCGCCTTCTCCACCAGCTCGTCGTCCGCCACCCTGCCGTTCACCATGCAGGCCCTGGAGGAACGCGCCGGCGTGTCGAACCGCACGACCAGCTTCGTGGTGCCGCTGGGCGCGACCATCAACATGGACGGCACCGCGCTGTACGAATGCGTGGCCGCCATGTTCATCGCCCAGGCGTACGGCGTGTCGCTGAGCTTCGGGCAGCAGGTGGTGGTCGTGCTGACCGCGGTGCTCGCCTCGATCGGCGCCGCCGGCATCCCCATGGCCGGTCTGGTGATGATCTCCGTGGTGCTCACCGCGGTCGGCCTGCCGCTGGAGGGCGTGGGGCTGATCCTGACCATCGACCGGGCGCTCGACATGTGCCGCACCACGGTCAACGTCTGGAGCGACGCCTGCGGCGCCGCGGTCATCGCCCACAGCGAGGGAGAGAGGCTGAAGACCCGCCTGGGCGCCGGGGAATCCCTGGCCCCGTGAGAGCGCAGCTCTGCCGGCGACGCCGGGCCCGCGCTACCCGGCTGTCCGCGCGGCAGGGCAGCCCCGAAGCG
>CAZPXM010000200.1:0-5289 GCA_964591015.1 uncultured Gemmatimonadaceae bacterium | reverse complement strand
TGCGGGGATCGGGGGGGAGACAGGGCCAAGAATAGACACCCGCCCCCCGCGGCGCAAGCGGCGTGCGGCAGCAGACACCTCTGGTCGCGCGCGACCGGGCGCGGCCGCCGAACAGGCGCGTTCACCGGCTTTGCGCGATCTGCCCGTTGGAGTTATCCTTGGCCTCGCCTCCTTCTTCACCGGCCGCGCCCCCCCTCGCGGCGAAGGTCCAGGCCCATGTCGCAGACCAGCCGCCACGCCGCGCTGGCCGTGCGCGTCGCGTTGCTGGCCTTCTGCCTGTCGAGCAGCGTTCAGGCGGCGCCGGCAACCCACGTGGTTCGCCCCGGCGAGACGCTCTGGCGCATCGCGGCGCGCTACGGCGTCACGGAAAGCCAGCTGCGCGCCTGGAACGGGCTCGACTCGTCGCTGATCATGGCCGGCCAGCGGCTGCACGTGTCGCCTGCGGCCCGCAGCGATTCGATCCACGTGGTGCGCCCGGGCGAGACGCTGTCGGCGATTGCCCGGCGGTACGGGATCAGCCAGGCGGAACTGAAGCGCCGCAATCGCCTGAGCTCGGACAGGCTGCTGCGCGGGCAGAAGCTGATCGTCAGCCGCAGCAACGCTGCCCGCACCGCCGACGGTCCGGCGCCCGCCGCCGGCGGCGCCGCCACCGCCCGTCGGGCGTCTTCCGCCCAGGCCTCCGAGGCCAGCGAGAGGCCTGCGGTGCGGGCTTCCGGAGCCGACGCGCGCACGCACGTGGTGCAACCGGGCGAGTACCTCACGGCCATCGCCCGCCGCTACGGCACCACGGTCGGCCAGCTCAGGACACTGAACGGGCTCCGCACCGACACCCTGCAACCCGGCCAGCGCCTCATCGTCTCCGCCGGCACCGGCCGCCCGGGCAGCGAACCGGCGGACGCGGCCACCCCCCGCGCCGCTCCGCTCTCCAGCCGCCCACCGGCGGTCGGCTCGACCGCTCCTGCGGCACCGCCAGCCGAATCCCAGGCTTCTGCATCGGCTGGCGCGGACGCCGCCCATGCGCCGGGACAGCAGGGGGCTGTGGGCGCCAGCGCCGCCACGAGCGCCGGCACCGAACCTGCTGCGGCTGGCGGGCGGACCGCGATACCCCCGGCTCGATCGGCACCCACCCAGGGCGCTCGGGCCGATACCGCGGCACCAGCCGGACCCGGGCCACCGGACGGGCCGCCTCGATCCGCCGCGCCCGCCGCATCCGTGGCGAGCGCCGGGCCCGCCGCGCTCCCAGCCACGGCTCGCGAACCGTCCGGCGGCCTGCCCGATTCCACCCGCGTGCCTCCCGCGGCCACGGTCGAGGCTGCAGAGGAAGAGCCTCCGTGCGAGTACATCGTGCGTCCCGGGGACACGCTCTCGGACATCGCCGCACGGCACGAGGTGGGCCTGCAGCTCGTGCGCAGCCTGAACGGCCTGAAGTCTGACATCATCCAGCCTGGGCAGAGGCTGCGGCTGCGCCCTTCGCCGACCGAAGAGCCGGTGCATGTGGTGCAGGCGGGCGAGACGCTCACCGCGATCGCGGCTCGCTACGGGCTCTCTGTCGCCGGGCTGCGCGAACTCAATGGCATCGCGGGCGATCGCATCACCGTCGGCCAGAAGCTGCGGCTCCGGCAGGCTTCGCGTGCGGTGCACATCGTGGAGCGCGGCGATGCCCTGTGGGAAATCGCCCGCGCCTACGGCATGAGCATCGAGGATCTCCGCGCCCTCAACGGCCTGTCCTCGGACCGGATCTACCCGGGCCAGGAGCTGGTCCTCAGCCGCGCGCGCGCCCAGACCGTCGACGAATACGAGACCAGGCCCGGCGATTCCCTGGACCGGATCGCGCGCCTGCACCAGATGAGCGTGGCCGAGCTCAAGCAGCTCAACCAGCTCCAGGGTTCGCTGATCCATCCCGGCCAGCGACTCAAGGTCAGGCCGCTCCTCGGCCGCAGCCCGAGCCGAGCCGATGTCCAGGAGTGGCCGTCGCTGTGCGCCGGGATTCGGGGCTTGCGGCCGCTCGCGGCGGGCAACGGTCCCTACTTCTTCGCCCGACCGCGCGCCAAGGGGCAGCGGCACAGCCGCTACTTCGAGGGGCATGCGCTACCGCCGCCGGCCGCCTATCGCCAGGCCCGCAAGCTGCTGGTCGCGTTCGAGCGCGAGATCGACAGACTGCCGAGGCTCAGCGCTCAGCTCGAGGGCTGGCATATCGTCGTCGATCCGGGACACGGAGGCCTGGATCCCGGCGCGATCGTCCAGGTGCTCGACAGCGACGGAACGCGGTCCTGCGTCACCGAGGACGAGTATGCCTACGACCTGGCTCTCCGGGTGTACGCGCTGCTGCGGCTCCACGGCGCCGTGACGACGATGACGGTGCTGAGCCCCAACCATCTGATCCGGGGCAACAGCAGACCCGACGAGACCTTCGTGCACGAGAAAAACGAGGTGTACAACTCCGAGAGACACAACCAGTCGAAGGACAGCAGGACCTGGCCTTCGGGCCGCAACCTGCGCACGCGCGTCCACATTGCCCGCGACGCCCTGGCGAAGGCACCGCGCGGCCGGCGGGTCTTCCTCTCCTTCCACTACGACGTCGATCCCCGGTCGCCGGAGGCGCCCCTCGTGCTGTACTACGCGAGCCGTGACGGACGCCGCGTGGACGGCGCCTCGCGGAGCTTCGCCAGGTCGCTGCTGCCATCCCTGGGAGCGGGCGCACACACGCGCGGGCAGGCGCTAGGGGTCCTGCGCGACAACCCGGCGGACTACAAGGTCTTGCTCGAGCTCCGCAACATGGCCTACCGCGACCACGTGTGGGCCATGCGCTTCGAGGAACTGCGCCAGCGGGACGCGGAGAAGGTGGTGCAGAGCCTGCTGGAGTTCGCGCGGCAGAGCGCCCTCAGCGCGCAACGCTGAACGCAGATGTAGAGGGTCAACGGCGGGGGTTCTGCCTTGATGGCGCCCAGAAAGGCGAGCTGCGCTGGGCATGGCGCGAGCCGCTCGCTCGCCTGCCCTGCACTGCGGCCTGGGCGCGACGATCGGTCCGGTCAGCAGAGGCTGGCGTCCATGAGACGGCGCGCCGCGCGGCGCACGACCTCCGGCTCCACTCCGGCCAGCTCGCACCACGGATCGATCCGGCTGCTCTCGATGAAGTCGATCTCTGGCACCTCCGCCAGGCCTGGCATCGACTCGTCGAGCTTCGAGATCTCGCGCAGCGTGCTCAGGATCATCGCATTCGCCAGCCGGCGATAGGCCAGGGCAATGCGTTCAGACTGGGCAGCGTCCTGATCGGTCCTCATGGGGCAAGCCCTGCCGTTAGGGGTCCGCTCGGCCTGTTCTCCCCCTGCTTCGGTGCTCCGCGCCCTGGCACCAAGGCGCCACCATGGCCAGACAGAGAACTACGCAGCCGCGCCCACGGCCCCGGCCTGGATCCACCGGTCCGAACTCCAGCAGGCCGACTGGTCTGGATTGCGCCCTAATGTAATCGATTTTGCAGCAAACTCTTGGAAAAAAAACGAGCCGAGCGGCGACCACCATCGCGACACCCGGGCTCCGCGGCAGTGGTGCCTGGGATGCAAGTCCTTGTCTCTGCAGCACATCGCCACGCCGAGAGCTTGCTGCCTGGCGCTCCGATCGCAGCGCCCGCCGGCCGCGTCCAGCGGAGCACGGCAGGGGCGAATCCCCGCTAGCGCCAGGGCTTCTCGTCTGCCGCCACCGTGCGCCGGGCCGAAGACGCCGCGTAGGCCCGGTGGATCCACTCGAGCGTCTCCAGGGCCTGCTGGCCGTCGACCAGGGGCGGCCGGTCCGCCTGCACCGCCGCCACGAACTCCTCCCACTCGAGCTCCCACGACCGGTCAGCCCCGGGAAACGCGACCGACTCTTCGTGCGGCGGCCCGCCGGCCGGCGCCCGGCGCCCGACCGTGGCTCGCTCCAGACCGTACCATCCGCCCAGCCCTTCGGCCACGGCGTACCCGTCGCGTCCGAACACCTCCAGGCTGAACAGGTTCTTCCACTGGGTCCAGCTCACGTGCAGCGACGCCACCTGACCGGCGGCCGCCCGCAACAGGACAAAGGCGTTGTCCTCGACCGCCATCTCCCAGCAGAGAGTAGCCACGTGCGCGCTGACCTCGGCGAAGGGACCGAGCAGCCAGCGCGCCAGGTCGAACAGGTGCGCGCCCTGGTCGAGCAGCTCGCCGCCCCCCGATCGCTCGGGCAGCGCGCGCCACTCCCCCTCGTACCCAGGGCGGCCGCCGTGCCCGTACCGTCCCCGCAAGCACAGCAGCGGTCCGAGCTGGCCGCTGGCGCACGCCTGCTGCACCTTCTGCACGGCAGGATGGTAGCGATGGTTGTAGCCCACGCCCAGACGACGGCCAGCAGCCGCCGCGGCCTCCACCACTGCGCGCGCCTCGCCGGGAGTGCGGGCCATGGGCTTCTCGCACAGCACGTGCTTGCCGGCACGCAGCGCCGCCAGGCTGTTGCCCGCCAGCGCGTCGTGCGTGGTGGCCACGACGACGAGGTCGAGACCCGGTCGGTCCAGGACATCCTCGGCCGACGCTGCCGCCAGCGCGCCCGACTGCCGCGCCACCCGTTCCGCGCGGGCGGGATCGATGTCGTACACGGCGACCACCCGGGTCTGGCGGCAGGAAGCCGCCACGGCAGCGCGCCGCGCGCCCACCGCGCCCGCGCCGATGATGCCGACGCCCAACACGGCTAGGCGCTCCGATCGGCCGGCGTGACCCGCCGGACCGTGTACAGCTCGCTCGCCATGACTCGCCTCACGTCCAGCTCGCGCCACGGGTCCCACACGGCGCTCAACAGGCGGCCGGTCAGGCCGTCGGCGCGGTGCGAAGCCAGGTACACGACCAGCGCCGCCGGCACCTGCGGGTCGACTCCCCCCGACTCGCGCTGCGCCTGCGCCTGCGCCTGCGCCTCCGGCCCGGCCGCGTCCCCCGCCGCCAGCGTCTCCTCCAGCATGCGCGTGTTGACCGCGCCCGGCGCCACCGCGTTCACGTCGATGCCTGTCCCCGCCAGCTCCGCCGCCAGCGTCTCGGTGAGCCGCACGACACCCGCCTTGGAGGCGCTGTAGGCGCTGTAGCGGGGACGCGGACTCACGGCGCCGCCGCCGGACAGGTTGACGATCTTGCCATAGCGGCGACGGAGCATGGACGGGAGCACGGCCCGGCAACACAGGTAGCAGCCCAGCAGGTTGGTCCGCACCGCCGCCCACCACGCGTCGACCGGCGTCTCCACCAGCGGTCCGATGGGGCCCTGGACACCCGCGTTGTTGACCAGCACATCCACGTAGCC
>CAZPXM010000199.1:3060-5389 GCA_964591015.1 uncultured Gemmatimonadaceae bacterium | reverse complement strand
GCCTGCGCACCGAGTACGAGTTCTGGGGCGGCGAGGGGCGGGTGGGCGGCACCATGATCTACAACAACGAGCGCAGCAACGAGCGCCGGGTGCGCGTGGGCGCGGAGCCGACGCGCAGCGTCATCTGGAACATGGACCTGCGGCTCCAGCGCGACGTGCCGCTGCTGACGCGGATGGTCGACGCGCTGCCGCTGGTCAAGACCGCGGAGCGTTCGGCGCTGACGCTGGAGGCGGAGATCGCCGAGAGCCGGCCCAACCTGAACACCAAGGGAGCCGGCTTCATCGACGACTTCGAGGGCAGCGAACGACCGGTCACCCTGAGCATCGGCTACACGAAGTGGACGCCCGCCAGTGTGCCGGGCAGCGGCGGCCTGGGGGCGGACAACCGGGCGCCCATGATCTGGTACAACCCGTACGACGGGGTGCTGCGCACGGAGATCTGGCCCGGTCTGGAGAAGCAGGTCGACGTGCAGACCAAGACCACCGACGTGCTGAGCCTCGAGCTGTCGCCGCTGGCCGGGCGAGCCGTCTCGTGGGGCGGCATCATGTCGGCGTTCGCGTCGGTGGCGGACTTCTCGCAGGCCAAGTTCCTCGAGATCTGGGTGCGGGGCGCGGCGGGGACTCTGCAGGTGGACCTGGGGGCGATCAGCGAGGACGTGAACGGCAACGGCCGCCTGGACACCGAGGACATTCCCTTGCCGGGGCAGCCCACCGGCGACGGCGTCGTGTCGCGCGAGGAGGACATCGGCATCGACGGCCGCGACGACGGGGCCGAGCTGCGGCACTACCTGGCGCTGGCCGGGGTGGACACCACCGGGCTGGACGAGGCCGCGGCGCGGAGTCGGTACCTGGAAGCGTATCCCGAGGGCGATCCGGACGATCCGGAAGGCGACAACTGGCACTACGACAGCCGCTTCAAGGACGACTACAGCCGCATCAACGGGACGCAGGGCAACAAGGCCGACAGCGCCACCGGCGACCGTCCCGATACGGAGGACATGAACAACGACGGCGTGCTGAACGACCGGAACGACTACTACTCGTACGCGATCGATCTGGCGGCGGACGAGCACGTGCCGGGCAGCGAGAGCGATCCCACCAAACCTCTCGACGAGATCTGGCGGCTGTTCCGCCTGCCCCTGTTCGGCCCGCACGTGAGCCGCACGGGCCGCCCGGATTCGAGCCGCGTGGAGTTCGCGCGCGTGCTGGTGAGCGGCAGGCCTGCCCTGGGCGACGGGCCCACGCGTGTCCAGATCGCCGCGATCGAGATCGTGCAGAACGAGTGGCAGGAGGACGACATCGTCCTGCTGGACGGACGCTATCCGGTGGGGGCCGACGAGGGGCTGAACGTGACCACCATCGGCACGGATCGCAGCCTCACCTACGCGCCGCCGCGCGGCGTGCACATCCGGCGCGTGGTCGGCTCTTCCACGTACGAGCGCGAGCAGTCGCTGGTGCTCCAGTACACGGACCTCGAACCCGGGCACCAGTTCAGCGCCACCAAGCTGCTCAGCCCCCAGCAGAACTACACCGACTACCGGCGCCTGCTGATGTATGTCCACGGCGACTCGGCCGCTGCGAGCTACGTGCGCGGCGACTCGAGCGACATCGAGATCTTCGTGCGCTTCGGCGCGGACAGCACCAACTATTACGAGTTCGTCGGGCAGGTGTTCCCGGGATGGGAGGGCGGACGGCGCGGCTGGGCGGGCAACCGCGTCGACATCGACCTGCTGCAGATCTCGCAGCTGAAGGCGGTACTGCAGACGCAGCGCTACGATCTGTTCGCCGTGCCGCTGCGCTACGTGGTCCTCGAGCCGCGCGGCGCGCCGGTGGCGCGGCAGGCGCTGCTCGCTCCGGAGGAGCTGGAGGACCTGCGCGACCGCGGTCTGGATCCGGTCGTGGCCCTGCAGATGGAGGTGGTCGACCCCCACTGCCGGGACGGACAACCTGCCCTCTACCGCGTTCGCGGGACGCCGTCGATGCAGCAGATCAAGCAGTTGACCGTGGGTCTGCGCAACCGGGGCGAGTCGCAGCGGTACAGCGGCGAGGTGTGGCTGGACGAGCTGCGCCTGGACGAAGCGCGCAACGACGCCGGTCTGGCGGCCTACTCGCGCCTCAACACGCGCCTGGCGGATCTGGGCGATGTGGACACGTACGTCGAGTGGCGGGAGCAGGACTTCCGGACCGCCACCGGCGGGGGCGGCACGAACTCCGACCTGACGACCAGCGTCCAGACGACGGTGCAGATGCACAAGCTGCTGCCCGGCAGTTGGGGACTGAACATCCCGGTCAAGACGCAGATCCTCCGCCAGGTCAGTCTGCCGCGCTT
>CAZPXM010000199.1:0-2960 GCA_964591015.1 uncultured Gemmatimonadaceae bacterium | reverse complement strand
CGCTCGTGGAGCTACCAGGCTTCCGACGTGTACGACCAGACCGGCGAGGCTCCCATCACCTATCAGGAGACCTTCCGCCTCAACGAGGACTACACGGTCAAGGCCAACGTGCTGCCCGGCACCTCCACCGACTACTCGCTGCGCGTCCAGCGCGACCTGCGCAAGCGCTTCGAGCCCACGGCACTGGCGTTCGGCACGGAGGTCGGCCGCAACCAGAAAGCCGACATGAGCGTCAACGTCCGCTGCGTGCCGTGGGTGGATCAGAACTACACCTTCACCGCGGAGTACGCGGAGGACAGCGATCCGGCGAACCGCCAGACCGGGGCCGTGGTGGACACGGCCACGGGACGGTCGATACGGACCCTCGACATCACCGCCAAGAACGACCTGTCGGCCCGGTTCAGCCTGAGGCTGCCCGCCTTGCTGCAGTGGATCGGGGGCCGCGGCGGCCGCGGCGGCCGCGGCGGTCCGGCGCCCGCGCGTCCGCCGCAACCGCCGCGGCGAGTGGACCTGGATCCAGGCGAAGCGCCTCCAGGTGGCTCTGCGCCGAGCTCTCCGCCGGCGCCGGAGCCGGCCCCGGGCGCGGCGCGCCGGCCCTTCGTGCTGCGCCGGCTGTTCGGCGCGGGCAGTGACTACGTGGAGCCGCTCTCGGCGACCTGGCGCCGGAACATGAACACGAACGCCTTCGACCTGGTGCGCCGCCCGTCGCTGCTCTACCAGCTCGGCATCGACGACACTCTCCGCGTTGCCAAGGCCGGTCAGGGCCTGACGCGGCAGGACGCGCAGTCGCAGATCACGTCGCTGGAGGGAGGGGCCGGGCTGCGCCTGCCGTTCGGTCTGAGCCTGAAGAGCGACTACAGCGCGAAGCTGTCCCGGCGCAGCGGCAGCACCCAGACGCGCACGCGGGTCACCAGGGAGGAGCGCTTCCCGCGGCTCAACCTGACGTGGAGCCGGGGGGACCGCATCCCCTACGTCAGGCGCTTCCTCACCAGCGCCCAGGTGAACGCCAGCTACGCCAGCACGCACACGGACGAGGGCGAGGGCAGCGTGCGGCGCCGCGCGCTGCTCACGCGCGGCGACAGCCGCGAGGTCCGGGCCTCGTGGAATGGCCGCTGGAAGTTCGGTCCGACGACCACCATCGAGCGCGTCCTCACCGACACCGAGGAATGGGAGTACGATCTGGCGGACGCGACAGCGGGCGCGCCGGATCTGCCGCCTCTCCGCGGCAGCAACGAGCAGCAGCGGGCCACCACCAGCTTGACGGTGCGCCAGAACGTGCGCCCGCGCAGTCTGCCGCTGTTCGGCCGCCTCAAGAGCGACATCGATCTGTCCCTCAAGTACGAGCTCGAGTCGGAGACGCGCGCCACGGGCACCGGCGAGGCAGCGCGCGCGCCGATCGCCGACAACGACAAGTGGAAGAGCGAGCTGACGCTGCAGTACAAGTTCAGCGAGAACTTCCGCGGCGAGGGGCTGGTCAGGGTCGAGAACAACGACAACCGCCTCACGGACCGCACGCGCAAGATCCGCGAGGTGCGTCTCTCGGGTACCTTTTTCCTGCGCTGATCCAGCGGCCACCGGCGCGGGGCGCCACGTCCCCGCCGGCCAGGCTGCCGCCGCGTTTGCTGGCCACCGGACGCGGAGGTATCTTGCATGCTCAACCGGCGCGAGCAGCTGGCAGTCGCGGTGCTGACCTGCACGCTGGTGCTCGGCAGCGTGGTGGCGCTCGTGGACTACTACCGGCCCGGTGCCGTCGAGGACCTGCGCATCGTGCCGGGGGCCGTGCCGTGCCCTGCCGCGGCGGTGGCGCCTGCGGCGGCAGCCGAGGCGCCGCCGGCAGCACCGGCCGCCCAGGCCGCCGGCGCCCGGGGCCCGGCCGCGCCGTTGGCAGCGCCTGCGGCGGCTGCTGCGGCCCCGGCCGCGGCCGACTCGGCGCCCGGTCCCATCGCCCTCAATGTCGCCACGGCCGCGGAGCTGGAGGCGCTGCCCGGGATCGGGCCGGCGCTGGCGGCGCGCATCGTGGCCCATCGCACCCGGCACGGGCCCTTCGCGCGCGTGGCGGACCTGCGGCAGGTCCCGGGCATCGGCCCGCGCATCCTGGCGCGGCTGGAGCCGTTGCTGCGACTGGAGCCGGAGTCCGCCGGGTGCGACAGCACAGACAGGGAGCCAGGGAAGTGGTCGCCAGGCGGGCCGTCGCTACCGGATTCCAGTTGAGCACGCGCGCGCTGTACGCGGTCTCGCTGGTGCGCGACGGTCGGACCACGAACCTGGCGGGCGCGGTCCACGAGCCGGTGGCAGTGCGCGTCGATCCTGCCTCGCTGCGCAGCGCAGCGAGCCGTGCGGCGCTGGTCGGGGCCCTGGAGGCGGTTCATGCGCGTCTAGGGCCGCGCCTGGGCACGGTCATCCTGGGCCTGGCTGCGGGCGGCGGTGGCTGCCTGCTCAAGAGCGCGCCGTTGCTGTTCGCCCATGCCGCCGGCAGGAGGCAGAGGCGCTGCAACGCCGCGCACGTAGAGTGGGAACTGGCTCAGGCGCTGGGCAGCCAGAGGGCGCACTACGCCTCGGGCACGGCCATCGTCGGCCGGCAGGCCCTGATCGCGGCCGCACGGCACGAGCTGCTGGACCTGTATGCCGGCGTGTGCAGGGAAGCCGGGCTGCCCGTGCCCGTCTTCGAGGTGCAGGCGCTGGCGCTGGTCAACGCGGCGGAGGCCGCGGGCGTGCTGGCAGCGGCGCCGCTGTGCCTCCTCGTCTCGTGCGCTGGCGCTGCTGCCGAGCTCGTGGCGGTTCGCGACCAGAGCGTGCGGCAGGTGGCGTACTGCTCGCTGGACGCGGCGGGGACCGCCCTGCCGGCGTGCGCCCGCGCGCTGGCGGCGGGCAGCAGCGGCGGCCAGCTGCAGCCCGGCGCGGCCGGTGTCCAGGTGTGGGTGGCGGGCGAGCAGGCAGAGCGGGTGGGCGCGCAGCTGGGG
>CAZPXM010000198.1:0-5404 GCA_964591015.1 uncultured Gemmatimonadaceae bacterium | reverse complement strand
TAGAGCAGCAGGGCGAGCATCCACCAGGCGGCGCCGAGCACGTCCTTGCGCTCGGCCGCCCACGCCACGGACTCGACGCGCAGCGGATGCACCGCGAACAGCGCCGCGGCCAGCGCCGCCGCAGCGGTGTCGCCCGTCATGCGGTCGAGCGCGGCGAACAGCAGCACAGTGGCGGCGATGTGCAGCAGCAGAGAATGGAGATGGTGGGGCCCCGGCCGCAGCCCGAACAGCTCGACATCGAGCATGTGCGACAGCCAGGTGAGCGGATGCCAGCAGGCGGCCCGAAAAGTGGTGAATGCCCAGCCGAGCCCCTGCCAGCTCAGGCCGCGCTGCACCATGGGGTTGTCGGTGATGTAGGCGGGATCGTCCAGGCTGATGAAGCCGTTGTGCCGGATCGGCGCGAACGCCGCCGCGGTGAGGACCACCAGGGCCGCGGCCGCCAGGAGTCGCTGGTGACCGGCCGCCTCGGCGACCAGACGACGCGGGCCGCGCGGGCTCGCGCCCGGCGTCCCGGGCCCACCAGGCCGCGGTGTGCCGGCCGCCGCAGCTGGCGCGGACTCAGCGGGCGTCGCAGGCACAGCGGAAGCCCCCGTAGTTGTGGCGGGTCGACTCGGTGTGGTGGCCGCGGAAGCTGGCACGCAGCCGGAACGGCGGACTCACCCAGGAACCGCCGCGCAGACTGCGCTCGTCGCCGCTGGCCGGGCCGCGCGGGTTGGCGGCGGGTCCAGCATCGTAGTACTCGGCACTGTAGTAGTCCTGCGTCCACTCCCACGCGTTGCCGGCCACGTCGAGCAGCCCGTAGGGCGAGGCGCCTGCGGGGAAGCTGCCGACCGGAGCGGTGTGCAGGTAGCCGTCGGCTGCGCTGGCATCGCAGCACTGGTCCAGGCCGTAGTTGGCCCGCCACACCGCGCCGCTGTCGGGTGCCGCGTATCCCCACGGGTACAGGCGTCCATCCGTGCCGCGCGCGGCCTTCTCCCACTCGGCCTCGCTCGGCAGGCGCTTGCCCGCCCAGCGGCAGAAGGCTGCCGCGTCGTGCCAGGTGACGTGCACCACCGGGTGCGCGAGCAGCCCGCGCAGATCCGAGCCTGGTCCCTGCGGCGCGCGCCAGCTCGCCTCGGCAACGGTCTGGTAGCCGCCGTCCCGGTAGAGGACCGAGCCTCCCTCTTGCTCGGCGGTTGTCCGGTACCCCGTGCACTGGACGAACCACATGAAGGCCCGGTTGGTCACCTCGGTGCGGTCGATCGCGTAGGAGGCCAACGAGACCCGGTGCGGTGGCGCCTCCTGCGGGTCGCCCTGCGCAGCGCCCATCAGGAACGGACCCGCAGGGATGCGCACCATCTCGCCCAGGGGCGGCAGGGTCCCCGCGGGCAGCGCCTGCAGCGCCACCCGCCAGTCGTGCTCGAACAGGCCGGGGGCGTCGCCGGCCGCGTCCCACAGGATGTGTCGTGCCGCACCCGCGGCGATGCCCTCGCCGACGTCGCCGCTGACCGACAGCACGGGCACGTCGTACGACGCTCCGCCGTCCTGGGACGCCGCGACGATCACCGTGGCTGACGCGCCGGGCGCTCCCCTCAGCTCGTAACGGATGTCGATCCAGCCGGTGCCCGGGCGCCTCTCGGCCTGCACGCCGGCGATGCGGGGGCCAGGGGTTCGGCTCTCGCTCGGCCCGCTCGCCTCGGCCCGCTCCTGGCACACCAGCGACGCTGCCAGCCAGGTACACACCCAGCAGAGGGCGGGCGTTCTCACAGATGCGTCTCCTTGCAGCCAGTGCGCAGGCGCCGCCGGGGTGACCCCCCCGCCGGCGCGCTCACGAGTCCCTCGCGCCGAGTTCGGACCCGTCGGGAGCGGCGGCAGAAGTCCCCGGGGGCGTTGCCGGGCGCGTGCGCCCTCGCCGCCGCCACAGACTGGCGGCTGCCGCGCCGGCAGCGAGCGCTCCGGCCAGTGCCGGCCACCGCCAGCGGTCGGCCAGCCCCCGCGGCGCGGCGTCCGCCGGCAGGCGCGCGACGCCCTTGTCCGTGCCGAACCAGACGTGGCCGCTCGCATCCGTCTGGATGGCCCGCACGATGTTGCTGGGCAACCCCCGGCGGGCGTCGACCGGGAAGAACGAGCGACCATCGTAGCGCGCCGCCCCCGCTCCCATGGTTCCCACCCACACGCCGCCCCTGCGGTCGACGTGCAGGCAGAACACCAGCTCGCTGGGGAGACCGTGCTCGCGAGTCAGGGTGCGGATCCGCCCCTCCTGCAGCACCGCCAGCCCTGCCGAGGTGCCGATCCACAGCCGCCCCCGCGGGTCCCAGGCCAGCGCGTGTATGCGGTTCTGCGGCAGGCCCGCGGCGGCCGTGTATCGGTGCACCCGTTCGCCACGCACCTGCAGCAGGCCGTCATCGGTCCCCACCCACACCGAGCCGCCGCCTGCGGCGAGGGCCCGCACGGCCACGCCGCCAAGCTCCGGCAGAACCGCTCGTCGCCACCGGTCAGGCTCGTCGGGAGACCGCCAGGCCAGCCCTCCGGCGTGGCCGATCCAGAGCGTGCCGTCCGGCGCCGGCGCCAGCGCCTGCACCTCGGAAAGCGGACCGAAGCCGTCCTCCGACGCGGCCGCCGGCAGGAGTGCCGCCGCGAACGCCGATGGCCAGAGCTCGAAGAACTCGCCGTCGTGGCGCACCAGCCCGGCGCGCGTGCCGATCCACAGCAGCCCGTCCCGAGCGGCTACCAGCGAGGTGATCGGGGCTTCGGGCAGCGACGTCTCGGGCGTGAGGCAGACGGCCTGCTGGCCACGGATACGCAGCAGGCCTCGGTCTGTCGTGGCGCCCCATACCTGGTCGTCGGCGTCCACGAGCACAGCCTGCGGGGACCAGGCGGCCGGCACGCCTGGATGGCGCTCCCATCCGGAGCCGCGCTGGTTCCACAGGCCGCGTTCGGTGCTCACCCACAGCCGGCCGCGTCGGTCCTCGCCGATGGCCCGGACCGAGTCAGCCGCCAGCGAGGCGCGCGTGCACTGGCCAGCTTGCCACCGCCACAGGCCACGGCCAGCGCTGCCGATCCACACGGCTCCGGACGCGTCGCGCCACAGGCGATGCAGGTCCGTGCCGGCCAGGGCCGGCAGCATGCTGCACCCCTGTGGGTCGCAGTGCGCCAGCCCCGCCTGCGTGGCCACGAGCATGCTGCTGTCGCCGTCGGCCAACAGGTCGCGCGGGCGTGCCTCGGTCAGACCTGTTGCCACGGCGCGCGACTCGCCGGGCGCACAGCGCCACACGCCGGCGTTGCTGGTGGCCGCCCACGCCGCCCCGTCGCTGGCGGTCCGGAGGCGCACGAGGGCAGGGGCCGAGTCACGGCCTGTCCATCCCACCGCGGCGCAGGCCTGGTCGGTGCAGCGCCACCAGCCTGCGTGAGCCGTGGCCACCCAGACGCTGCCGCTGCTGTCGGGACAGAGGTCGACGACCAGAGCGGCAGGCAGGCCGCCGGGCACAGCGAAGCGCTCGCCGGCGCCGAAGCAGGCGCCGCGCCAGGTTCCCACCCACAGGCGCCCCGCGCGATCCCAGGCCGCCGCGGTCACCCGCGGGTCCGGCAGGCCCCGCTCTCGGGCCAGGCAGCGCCATCGGGTCCCGGCGTGCTGCACCAGGCCGCCATACGTGCCGATCCAGAGGCCGTCTTTCGGGTCTGCCAGCAAGACGGTGATGCGAGGGTCCGGCACGGGCCGCCCAGACTCGGCGGCGAGCTCGGCCGCCGCCCTGCCCGCCGCCACCATCTGCAGACCGCGCGGCGTGGCTACCCACATGCCGCCAGCACGAGCCGGGGCCAGCGCCGTGACCTGCGCGGCGGCCAGGCCCTCCCGCGTGCCGATGATCTCCAGCGGCAGGGGCGCCGCCTGCTGGGCGACCAGCGGTCTGCTGCCAGCCGCGACGGTGGCCAGGAGCAGCAGAGAGACCCGCAGCCACGACGAAACGGGCATAGGCTTCCCGTGGAAAGAGGCACAGGTGCCGATCGCAGGACGCTCGCTCAGCCAAGACCGCCTGGATCGGGCGCTGCGGCGTCGACCGGGCGGACGAAGTCTAGACTCCGCCTGCGGCGGCGGCAAATGCGCGCGTGTCGGCTTCAGGGCGGCGCCACGGGGTCGCCAGCGGCGCCGCCCCGCACCGCCCCGGCCCGGCGCCGCGCTGCCCTGCCCCGGCGCCGTCGGTCGCCGCGTCCCGGCCCGGCTCAGTAGCCCTCGCTGGCGCGCTCGCGTCGCTGCATCACCGCGAAGGTGCCAGCGGTGCGCACCAGCGCGTACCGCTCGCGCACGAAGCGGTCCAGTGCCGGAAAGCGGCGCAGCTGCTCGTCTGATGGCAGCGGCTCGAACGGGTTGGCGTCGTGGTGGCCGATGAGGATGAAGGCGGGCGGGCTGGCAGCCAGCGAGTCCAGGAGGCGCTGTTGGCGCTGCCGGAGACCTGGGAGACGGCGCGAGATGGGCGCGTCGGTGAGCAGCAGGTGGTGGAAGCAGTACGGGGTGGAGGCGCGCCGGCGGGCGTAGAAATAGATGTCGGGTGCCAGGCCCCACACGAGGATCCGATCGTCCGCCTGTGTTCGCTCGCGCAGGTAGGCGCCCAGTTCGGCGTTGGCGGCCGGCTGGAAGGTCCCTGTCGCGAACTGGCGGAGGAACGCATCCTGGCTCAGCAGGCCGGCAAGATAGCGCACGTTCGGCGCATACAGGGCGCTGGCGGCACGCGCATCGTTGGCGCCCAGCAACAGCGACGCCGACAGGACCGCCCACCGGAGCCAACGCCTCGCCCCGGGAACCGGACTTACGGCGCCGCGCGCGCCGCCCCTCCACAGCGCGCCGGTGAGCAGCGCGGCGGGCGGCAGCAGCGGCAGGAAGTGGTAGCCGGCGAACTGGCGCTGGGCGGCGAGCACGGCCAGCGCGCCCACCCACCAGCACGGCGCCCATGCTGGACCACCCAGGGTCAGCGAGCCGCCAGCCGCGGCAGCCGCAGCCGGCGCGCGCCGGTGCCCGCCGCGATGCGCTCGGGCCAGTGCCGCGCAGCGGCGGCCCAGCATGGCCAGGGCGGCCGCGGCGCTAGGCAGCAGCAGACCGCCCGCCGTGCCCGCGGCGGCCAGGTACAACGGCGAGTATACCACTACCATCTCGACGAAGGCGTCCAGCGCCTCGATGCTGTGCAGCCACGCGAGGACCGGGAGGATGGCGGCGGCCAGGCCGCCGGCGATCGCCAGCAGCGGGCGCCAGGCTCGTCGCAGGCCGATCCACACCAGGACGGGCAGCGCGAAAAGGAGCATGGGAAGCTTCAGCAGCGCCGCCGCCCCCAGCAGCGCGCCGGCCGCGCTGCACCGGATGCCCTGGCGCTCGCCGGCGGCACAGGGCAGCAGACCGTACGCGGCCCCCACGAGCGGCCCGGCGAACGTCTCTGCC
>CAZPXM010000197.1:0-5616 GCA_964591015.1 uncultured Gemmatimonadaceae bacterium | reverse complement strand
AGCCGAAGGCCCTGCAGGACTACTACGCGTGATCCGGACTCGGGGCGAGTCCGGGACGGCGCGAGGCGGGCAGGGGCCCGGGGGCGCCGGTGGCGGCGGGCGGCGCGGAGTGACCGGAACCGCCCGCTCGGGCTAGGCGGCCCGCAGGCGCTCCCAGCAGTCCAGGTAGAGCTGGAGGTGGCGCCGGCCGGCGGCGACCAGCTGCTCCAGCAGCTCGCGCACCAGCTGCTCTTCGGCGGTGAACCGGCCGGTGTCGAGCAGTCCGGCCAGATGGGCGGCGCGCAGCCAGAGCAGGTAGGTGCTGACCGCGTCGAACTCGTTGTAGGCGACGATCTGGTCGATGCGGCCGGCGCGCCACAGCTCGCAGACATGGTCGCCGGTGAGTGCCATCTTGCCGGGAATCCTGGCGGCCGTGGCCAGCTCGTGCAGGGACGGCGCGCCCTTGCCGTAGGCCCCCCACAGATCCTTCAGATCGATGACCCAGTCCTCGCTGCGGGCGAAGTAGTCCACCCCCTCCCATGGCTTGGCCGGCCGGGCGCAGAACTTCGGCGCGGCCAGGCCCTGCACCAGGGCACGCTCCAGGATGATGGGGAGGTCGGCGCCGCGGATGTTGAAGCCGACCAGTTGCGGGCGGTGCTCCCCCAGGCCGGACAGCAGGCGCTGGAGGAGAGTGGACTCGTCCAGCGGCTGGCCGTCGTGGGCGGGCAGCGAGTAGAGCCGCAAATGCGGCAGGCCGTTGCCCTGGCGGCAGCGGATCATGGCCGACACGGAGACGACGCGGCAGAGCACGGTCTTCAGGTAGGGCTGCGGCTCGTCCTCGGTGGCGCCGCCGGCCTGCCACATGTGCTGGACGACGCGGTCGTCGTCCAGTTCGGCGGGAAGTCCGTACACCCGCCGGCCGGTCGGCGGATCGGGGACCCATTCGGCATCCAGGGCCCACAGCTCGTCGTGGATGGTCTTGAACAACGCTCGGACTCCTTGCCGCGCCGCAGGAGGGTGCACCGCCGGCCCCGTTTCCCGGCAGCCGGCCGGCACTCGGGCGCCGCTACGGCGGCGAGAAGACGTAGCGGTACACCGGCGCCTGCCAGAAATGCCGGGCGTTCTCGCCGAGGCGCGTCACGTAGATCTCGATATCCCCCGTGTCGCGATCCTGGAGCACGCTGAAGTTGGAGAGCTGCAGCTGCTCGGGTTCGCCGGCCGCCCGATCGTCCACGACCACCAGGCTGTCCCGGCGCACCGCCACCCGGTCCTCGTCGATGGCGGCGATCACCAGAGGATAGCGGGGCGAGTTCCCGTCCGGCGGCTCGGGCACGATGTTGGCGATCCAGTACAGCGTGCCCGTGCGCGCGCACCGCACGAAGGCGTGGAGGCTGGACGGCGAGTAGAACCGCGCGCCGTCGTGGTAGCCGAACTCCGCCGGCGCGGACAGGGTCCGACCCCCGTCGGTCGACACGCAGAACCACTTCCGCCCGGGGGTGCTCGCCGTATTGCTGCCGCGCATGACGACGAGGATGGTGCCGTCGCGCAGCACGGCCGCGTCGGGCTCGAGCAGCCCGCGGGAGGAGAGCTCCGGGGCGATGAACCGCTGAGTGGACGGCCGCCAGGTGCCGTCGGCCGGATCGCGGCGCATGAGGACCACGCCGCCGGTGGTGTGGGTGCGGCCGGCGGGCTGGCAGACGAGAGGATGGTAGGCCGTGCCGTCGGCAGCGAAGGCGATGCCGACGCCCTGGTACGCCCGGTTGGCCCTGCTGAACGCGGGGGCGAAGGGATCGTCCGGGTCGAACTCGGGACCGTCCTCGTAGCGGAGCAGCACCTCGCGGCCGTTCTCGCGCACGAAGGCGTGATCGTTGAACGGATGCTGATGGTCGCGCCAGCTGAAGGTGAACACCGGCAGGCCGGGCCACAGACGGCGCATGATCTTCTCGTACGCGATGCCGAGCACCGGGTCGAAATGGTGGCCGTTGGGGAAGGTCACGATGCCGCCGTCACGGTGCTGGCGCACGACGTCCGCCAGCGGCACCGGGGCCGACCACGTTCGCCCGTTGTCCGCCGAGCGCCGCTCCTGCCAGTCCTGGTAGGCATCGGAGGTCCCGGAAGTGCGCAGCACCTCGCGCCGGGTGCGAGCGCCGTCCACGTAGGACACGTGGCACCACTGAGCCCGGTCCTCGCCAGCGGCCGGCAAATACGGCTCGCGGCGCAGCATGATCGTGCTCCTGGCCTCGAACGCCCCGCCGGGCAGCCGCCGCTCGCGGCCGTTCCGCCCGGACGCCGCCAGCGGGCGGGCGGGCGCGCCTCAGCGGCACGCCAGCTCGGCCGACAGGTCTAGGTACCGCTTGATCCCCTCGGGATGCACGTTCCAGGGGATGTGGTTGCCGATGCACATCATGTACCCGCCGGACATGCGGCCGGTCTCGACCATCGACTCCACCATGCGCCGGATCTCGTCCGGGTCGTTGCGGGTCAGCACGCGGTTGTCGCCCTCGCCGGCCAGGAAGGGGTTGTCGTAGCGGCGGGCCAGGGCCTTGTAGTCGGTGTAGGGTTCGGAGATGATGCCGCGCGCGCCGCAGGCCATGACGTCGTCCGCGTACGCATCCATGTTGCCGTCGGACATGAAGATGACCTCCTTGCCCGCCGCCCGCACCAGCCCCCAGAACTCCTCGTAGCGGGGGAATATGTACCGGTGCATCCACGCGGGCGAGCAGACCGGGCCGCGGCTCATGACGATGTCGTCGTGGCAGATGACGAAGTTCACCGGCAGGCGGGCGAAGGCCCGGAAGACGCGGCGGTTGATCTCGGCGAACTCGTCCATGATCCGCTCGAAGCGGGGATCGAGGCAGCAGGCCAGGAACAGCTCCCAGCCGAAGGTGAGCAGCGGCCACATGAACATGGTGTTGTAGAACCCCACCGCGGCGGCGCTGCCTGCGGGAGCCCGATCGCTCCACTCGGCCGGCAGCCCCTTGCGGTAGCGCCGGTAGATCGTCTCTTCGCTGGAGAAATCGGCGGCCTCGACGACGTTGAAATCGGAGAAGTCGCCCTTGGCCAGCGGCGAGAAGGCGAAGACCTCCTGCTCGGAATGGAAGAAGATCTCGCCGTGGTCGAAGGTGCCGCTCTCGCCGTCTCCCCAGCGAACCGTGTGGCGCTCGGCGTTGGAGCTTTCGCCTTCCAGGCTCAGGCGGGGGCGCGGTTTCGGCGCGTCGCTCTCCGGGATGGACAGGTTGAGCTGGGGATACAGCTCGCGCAGGCGCTGCCGGCACAGCCGCGGGTGCTCGTAGTAGTCGATGCCCGTGAGGTAGGTCTCGGCATCCGGGCAGGACCAGTGTTCCCAGTGCAGGATCTGGCGCGGTCCGTGGCCCATGAAGGTGTCGTACCGTGGGTCGCCCATGCGTGTGCGGTCCTCGTGTCCGGTTCACCCATCGTCCAGTACGGCCCGTCGGCCGGGGGCCGCTGGGCGCCGGCTGCCGGCGCTGTCCCGCCGGGAGGCGCGGCAGTCCGCCGGGCCCGCGGCCGGGCTCCTGCCGCTCGCTCGGCGGCGGCCGTATAATAGGCGGCAGCGCCGTTGCCGGCCAGCAGCGGCACCGCGGTGGAAAGCCGCCCGCAGGGCAGGACCCGACACGCCGTTGCCGGCTCCGGTCGGGTGGTCGACGGGTGGCAACCCGGGGAGCCGCCGGCTGCCAGTGCCGCGCCAGCGGAGGGTTCGATGCGCCTGCTGACACCCGAGTGGCACGCGGTGCTGCCGTCCACCAACGAGTGGCTGTGCGCACGTCTGCGGCGGGGCGATCCGGTGCCGCCGGGCACCGTGGTGGTGGCCCGGCAGCAGACGGCGGGCCGCGGCCGGCGGGGGCGAGTCTGGCTGGCGGCGCCCGGCGAGGATCTGACGTTCTCGGTGGCGGTGCGCGCGCCCGCGACACCGCAGCAGGCGCTGGCGGCGCCCATGGCTGCGGCCCTGGGGGTCGCGGCAGCGGTCGAGGCGATGTGCGGGCTGGCGCCGCGCGTCAAGTGGCCCAACGACGTGCTGCTGAGTGGCCGCAAGCTGGGCGGCATCCTGGGCGAGCACGCCGGCGACATGCTGGTCGTCGGCATCGGGCTCAACGTGAACATGGACGCGGAGACCGCGGCGGGGATCGGTCGCCCGGCCGTCTCGCTGTCCATGGCCACCGGCCGCAGGTATGCGCTCGAGGAGGTTCTGGCGGGCGTGCTGGACAGACTCGGCGGATGGCTGACCCGCTGGGAGGAGGGCGGCTTCCCGGCCATCCGCAGCGAGTGGGTGCGGCGGTGCGCCGGCCTGGGCGAGCCGGCGGCCGTGCAGGACGGGGCACGACGTCTCAGCGGCCGCCTCGTGGGCTTCGGGGCGTGGGGGCAGGCGCTGCTGGCCCGGCCCGACGGCACCGTTGCGGAGGCCTGGGCGGGCGAGATCGAGGCGGACGGGGGTCACTCCAGGCGCAGCTCCGCCAGGTAGATCGAGGTGCTTCCCTCGTGGCTGGAGTAGTACGAGAGCAACGCGCGGCCGTCTTCCATGGCGACGAAGCCCGGATAGGAGTTGTCGCCGCTGCTGGGCAGCTCGACCACGTCCACCAGTCGCCCTTCGTCCAACCAGGAGAGCACGGTCCGCGGCGCGCCGGCGAGGGTGCGCCGGCCGCCGACCAGATAGCGCCCGTGCCAGCGCACCAACAGGGGTCCCCCGACATTGCGGTCCAGGTCGCTGCGCTTCCAGGTGTGGAATGGCGGCTGCGCGCGGCACAGCTGCGCGGGTCGACCGTCGGCGCCGCGCACCACGGCCACCAGCTCGCCGTCCGGCTCGAACTGGAACGCTGTCTCGTCGCCGTACTCCGGGGCGAACAGGGCGGCGTACCGCCAGACGAGCCCGTCTTCGCTGACCAGCATCGCGCTCTCGATGGACTGCGCGGCGCTCTCCGCCTCGAGGTGGGCCGCGAAGCGCCGCCGGCGGCGGCCGCACAGGTACGCCCGGCCGTTCCAGGCAGCCGCGCGCCAGATGTAGTGGCCGTACGTGCCTTCGAGCATGATCGGCCCGTGCCAGGACTGGCCGTCCTGCGTCCACGCCGCATACCCCAGGTGATCGTTGAGGTCGCGCGGCGCGCCCGGCGGGGGCACGAGCCAGGTGCCGGTGCATACGTACAGCCTGCCCGCGAACGCGAGGAAGTGCGGATCCCGGGTGTCGCGGTCGGGAACGCTGAAGGCGAACACTTCTTCCCAGGCCCCGCCATCCGCGCTGGCCAGGACCACTATCCGCGACGATGCGAAGACCATGTGCCCGTCCGGGCACGAGCGGCAGGTCAGGTAGAGCCGCTCGCCGAAGCGGGCCAGGTCCGTGAAGGCGTCGTGGGCGCCGTCGTCGTAGACCTTGCGCACCGCGTCCACCTGGATGCGAGGCAGCGAGTCCATGCGCAGTCCTTTCCTAAGTCTGCCTGCAGCGCCGATCCGCACCGCACCCGCCCGCGCCGGGCGCTGGCCCGTGCTCGCGAGCCCACAGACCCCGGACCAGGGGAATCAGGAGCGCCACGAAGGCGAGACAGCCGAGCGCGAGGCCGGCCTCGATGCCGACCAGCGGCTGCGTCAGCCGCGCCACCATCATCATCGGCACCACCGTGAGGACGAAGA
>CAZPXM010000196.1:0-5626 GCA_964591015.1 uncultured Gemmatimonadaceae bacterium | reverse complement strand
CTCCTGGCTTGCGTGAAGATGGCCGGCGTCGCTCCGGCCGCGCGCGGGCCGAAACTAACGGGACGGCAGCGGTGGCGGCAAGGGCGCGGGCCGGCATGCTGCGGCGGGCTAGCGGGGTCGCCAGCGTCCGAGATCGGCACCCCAGGCCAGGCCCATGCGGAGCAGGCCGGAGCCCAGGTCGAGGTGCGCGCCGATCGCCGTCCTGGGCGAGGGAAACAGCAGGCCGATGCGAAGATAGTTGGCGGCGGGGCGCCGCAGGCGGTGCCCCATCCCCAGCGTCACCTTGGCCGGCCGGTCGGCGAACCACACCTCGTCGAAGACGACGTAGCTCAGGTCGGCGCTGGCGGACAGGGACACATCGGTGCTGGCGGAGCAGTAGTAGTCCGGGACGAACTGGCCCGTGGCGCTGTCCATGCAGTACGAGTAGCCCAGCGAGGGGCGGTAGTAGCGGCTGCCGCGTCGCTCGCCTTCCAGCAGGTCCAGGTCCAGCAGGCTGGCGTTCAGCAGCAGACGCGCGGGGCCCAGCAGGACGGCAGCCCCGAGCGGGATCGAGGCGCCCATGCTGGTCTCGGTGTCCAGCAGACCCAGCCCCGCAGTGGCGAAGACCCGCACGCCGCTGGGCGTGGGCGGCGTCGTCTCCAGACCGGCGCTGCTGCCGGGCGCGACCATGGCCGGCCACGCCAGCACGATCGCGGCAGCCAGCACAGCGCCCCTCCGGGATGACAGCAGCGGCATGGTCGCGGCTCCTCTCGCTGGTCGAGTCGACGGGGAGACCGCGCCGCGGGCTCGGCGCCGCCCCGGCAGCGGTTGGGTCCGGGGCGCCTTGCCAGTATTTTCGTAGCAGCGCCGGGCGGCGGCGGGTCCGGAGGGCAGCGCGGCGGCGGCAGCGGGCGGTCCTGACAATAGTCGAGCGGGGGGGCGATGGCAAGCAGAGCGGCCTGGCGGGAGCGCTGCAGGCGGGCGGTCGTCGGCGTCGCGGTCGTGGCCGCAGGGCTGTCCTGCTCGCGGTCCACGCCCGCGCGCCAGACGCCGGCCGATCCAGTGCAGTCGGCCGGCGGCGAGCCGGTGGTGTACGGGTACCGGGTGGTGCGGTCGTTTCCGCACGATCCGACGGCGTTCACGCAGGGGCTGGTGTACGCGAACGGCTGCCTGTACGAGAGCACGGGTCTGCACGGCCAGTCGACCGTGCGCCAGGTGGAGCTGGAGACCGGCCAGATCCGGCGGGTCGAGGCGCTGGACCCGCGCTGGTTCGGTGAAGGGATCGCGCTCTTCCAGGATCGTCTGCTCCAGCTCACCTGGCAGGAAGGCCTGGTGCTGCTCTACGATCCGACGAGCCTGGCGCGGCGGGCGATCCTGACCTACCGGCGCGAGGGCTGGGGGTTGACCCACGACGGCACCCGGCTCATCGCTTCCGACGGAACAGCGACCCTGCATCTGCTCGATCCGTTTTCCCTGGCGGATGTGGGACAGCTCCAGGTGCGCAGTCCGCAGGGCGCCGTGTCGCGTCTCAACGAGCTGGAGTGGGTGGAGGGCGAGATCTACGCCAACGTGTGGGGGACCGATCTGATCGCGCGCATCGCGCCCGAGGACGGCACGGTCACCGGCTGGGTCGATCTGCGGGGTCTGCTGCCGGCCGCGGACCGTACCGGGCGCGAGGACGTGCTGAACGGCATCGCGTACGACGCGGACGGTAAGCGTCTGTTCGTCACCGGCAAGCTGTGGCCCAAGCTGTTCGAGATCGAGATAGTGCCAGCCGCGACGGCTGGCGCGGGGGGGCGCTGAGCCTATCATAGCACGCGGCGCCTGCGGGGCCGGGTGCGTGGCGGCGTGGCGCCGGGACGGTCGGGCCCGCAGGCCCGGGCGGTGGCGACGCGCGACGGCGGACTGGCTGCTGCTGGCCGCCCTATCCGGAAGGCACGATGGACGGCGACATCCGCTTCTACAACACGCTGACGCACTCCGTGGAGACCTTCTCGACCCAGGAGCCCGGGGTCGTCACGATGTACACGTGCGGGCCGACGGTCTACGATTACGCGCACATCGGCAACTTCCGCAGCTTCCTGTTCGCGGACCTGGTGCGTCGCTTTCTGGCCGCGCGGGGGTACGAGGTGCGCCAGGTCATGAACCTGACGGACGTCGGGCACATGACCGACGACGAGCTGGCCGACGGGGGCGGCGAGGACAAGATGGAGGCCTCGGCACGGCGCCTGCGGACCGCCAAGAAGGCGGGACGAGCCGACGTGCAGCAGCTGGACGACCCGGGCGATCCGCGGCAGGTCGCTCGCTTCTTCGCCGAGGCATTCCTGGCGGACGCCCGGGCGCTCGGCCTGGCGGTGGCGGCCGAGTACCCGCAGCGGATGCCCTTCGCGTCCCAGCACGTGGCGCGCATGCAGGAGCTGGTGGCCCGGCTGCTGGCGCGGGGCCACGCGTACGTGGGCCGCGACGGCGCGGTGTACTACAGCGTGGCGAGCTTCCCCGAGTACGGCCGCCTGAGCGGCAACACGCTGGGCAAGCTGCGCGCCGGCTCCGGCGGACGGGTGAGCGCCGCCGAGCTGGCCGCCAAGAGACACCCGGCCGACTTCCTGCTGTGGAAGCCCGATGCCGCCCACCTCATGCGCTGGGAATCGCCGTGGGGGACCGGCTACCCGGGCTGGCACATCGAGTGCTCGGCCATGGCGCTGGAACTGCTGGGGCGCGACACGATCGACATCCACACGGGAGGCGAGGACAACATCTTCCCCCACCACGAGTGCGAGATCGCGCAGTCGTGCGGCGCCACGGGCGCGCGCTACTTCGCCCGCTACTGGCTGCACGCGCGCTTTCTGCAGGTGGAGGGCGAGAAGATGTCCAAGAGCAAGGGCAACTACTACACGGCCAGGGACGTGTTCAGCGGCCGGGTCACCGGGCGGCCGGTGCACCCGGCCGTGCTCCGCTTCGAGCTGCTGAAGACCCACTACCGCGCGCACGCCAACTTCACCGTCAAGGGGCTGCAAGACGCGGCGAACGCGGTGCGCCGGTGGACGGAGTTCGGTGGCAGGCTGGCGGCGGCCAGCGGCGGCGAGGCCAGGCCGGCGGCTCCCGATCACCCCGTGCTGGCCGGCTTCATGCAGGCCCTCGCGGATGACCTGAACATCAGCGCGGCGCTGGCGGTTGTGCTGCCGTGGATCGCGGCGTGCGGCGACGAGCCGGCCACCGCCCTGGGCGTGTTCCGGCAGATCGACGCGGTGCTGCATCTGGCCGGGCTGGAGGCGGAGTCGCCGGCCGGGGCGCCGGCCGGCGCAGCGTCCGGCGACGCTGCGGCGCTGGACGCGGCCGCGCTGTGCGCGCAACTGGATGCGGCGCGCGCCGCGCGCGACTACGCGACCGCGGACGCGCTGCGGGCGCGGCTGCTCGAGGCCGGGTACGAGGTGCGGACGACGCCGGCGGGGACGGTGGCGCAGCGGCGGCTGGCCTGAGCGGCGGGACGAAAGGGGTCGGGACATGGCTGAGCGTCGCGGGTTGGTGGTGTGCCTGTCGGTCGTGGCGCTGGGGCTCGGCTGTCAGCCTGACCAGCCGGCGCCAAGCGGGCAACGGCTGATCGTGGCGGTGACCATCCCGCCGCAGGCCGAGTTCGTCGAACGGGTCGGCGGCGACGGGGTGGAACCGCTGATCATGGTCCCGGCGGGCGCCGAGCCGCACACCTACGAGGCCACGCCCAGGCAGCTGGTCCGTCTCAACGAGGCGCAGGCCTACGCGCAGGTCGGGACGGGCATCGCCTTCGAGCAAGTCTGGCTCGAGCGGATCCGCGCCGCCAATCCGCGCCTGCTGATCATCGACTGCGGCGCGGAGGTCCCGCTCGTCGACGGCGATCCGCACGCATGGCTCTCGCTGCGCCATGCCCGCACCATGGCTGCTGCCGTCCGCGACGGCCTGTGCCGGCTCGATCCGGCTCGCGAGGCGGTCTACCGGCGCAACTGGGAGCAGTATGCGGCGGAGCTGGCGGCCCTGGACAGCACGCTGGCGGCGCGGCTGGGCGCCAGCGGCGTGCGCGCCTTCCTGGTCTATCACCCGTCGTGGGGGTACTTCGCGCGGGACTACGGGCTCCGGCAGCTCAGCGTCGAGCAGGAAGGCCGCGAACCGACCGCGCAGCGGCTGGGGCAGCTGGTCGACGAGCTGCGCCGGGAGCGCCTCCGGACGCTGTTCGTCGCCCCGCAGTTCGAGCCGCGCAGCGCGCGGGCCATCGCGGCGGAGATCGGCGCCACGGTCGTGACGGCCGACCCACTGCCGCGCCGCTACCTGGCCGAGATGGGCCGCTTCGGCACGGCGCTGGCGGAGAGCGGCAGATGAGCACGGGGAAGACGGGCGAACCCCTGGTGGAGCTGCGCGGCGTCTCGGTGTCGCGCGGCCGGGTGCCGGTGCTGGTCGACATCGATCTGACCGTGCCGGAGCACGACTTCCTGGCGGTCATCGGCCCCAACGGCGCCGGCAAGACCACGCTGCTCCGCGTGATCCTGGGGCTCGAGGCGCCGGCGCAGGGGACGGTGCGCGTCTGTGGCGGTCCGGCGGGGGCACGGCGCTGCCGCATCGGCTATCTGCCGCAGCAGCAGCACCTGGATCGCGCCTTTCCCATCGACGTGCTGGACGTCGTGCTCATGGGCCGGTACGGCGGCCCGCTGCGGCGGTACACCGCGGAAGACCGCCGGGCTGCCATGCGGGCCCTGGAGCGGGTGGGCATGGCCTCCTTCCGGCACCGGCAGATCGGCGCGCTGTCGGGAGGGCAGCGCCAGCGCGTGCTGCTGGCGCGCGCGCTGGCGGTGGGCAGCCGGCTGCTGCTGCTGGACGAGCCCACGGCGAGCGTCGACCCGCAGACGCAGCGGTTGCTGTACGAGCTGCTGGCGGAGCTCCGCAGCCAGGCGGCCATCATCATGGTCACGCACGACATCGGCGCGGTCTCGGCCTACGTGGAGAACGTGGCCTGCCTGAACCGCAGGCTGTACTACCACGGGTCCGCCGAGGGCAGCATGGCTCGACTGGACGACGTGTACCAGTGCCCGGTGGAGCTGCTGGCCCACGGCCAACCCCACCGCGTCATGCACGAGCACGACTGATGTTCGGCTTCTGGGCCTACGGCTTCATGCGGCATGCGCTGGCGGCGGCGCTGCTGGTGAGCATCGCCTGCGGCATCGTCGGCACCTTCGTCGTGGTCAGGCGGATCGTCTTCATCAGCGGCGGGATCTCCCATGCGGCCTTCGGGGGTGTGGGCCTGGGCTACTGGCTGGGCATCCATCCCCTGGTGGCGGTCGTGCCGTTCAGCCTGGTCGTGGCAGTGGCCATCGGCCTGGTGCACCGCCGCCTGCGGCTCAGCGAGGACGCGGCCATCGGCGTGCTGTGGACCATGGGCATGGCCCTGGGGGTGCTCTTCGTCCGCTTGGCTCCAGGCTACACGCCGGATCTGCAGAGCTACCTCTTCGGCAACATCCTGACCGTGCCCGGCTTCGACCTGGCGCTGATGGCCGCCGTGGATGCGCTGATCGTGGCCGCCGTGGCGCTGTTCTGCCGCGAGTTCGCCGCGATCTCGTTCGACGAGGAGTTCGCCAGCGTGGTGGGGGTGCGGGTGCAGCCGATCGGGCTGCTGCTGCTGGCGCTG
>CAZPXM010000195.1:0-5716 GCA_964591015.1 uncultured Gemmatimonadaceae bacterium | reverse complement strand
CGGCGCCGGCGCCGTGCTCGTCAGAAGAGCGCATAGATGAACGGCGCCACGGCCGACCCCTGGGTCATGACGACGAGGCCTCCGAGAAGGCCGAGGACCACCAGAATCGGGGCAAGCCACCACTTCTTGCGCGCGCGCAAGAACAGCCATAGCTCGCGCACCAGACTCAGCCTGCCAGCCATGCTTTCCCCCTCAGTCGAGCAGCCGGCTCACCGACTCGCCATGGTGGATGGCCTTGATCGCGTCTCCCAGCAGCCGGGCGACCGAGAGCACGTCGATCTTCCGGGTAGGTCTGTTCGGCGGCAGCGGCAGCGTGTTGGTCGTCACGAATCGCTCCACGGGCGAGGCATCTATCCTCTCCAGCGCCTCGCCGGAGAACACCCCGTGCGTGCACCCCGCCAGGATCCGCTGGGCGCCGCGCGCCTTGAGCACCTTCATCGCCTCGATCATCGACCCCCCCGTCAACACCTCGTCGTCGAACAACAAGGCATCCCTGCCGTCGATGTCGCCGATGACCGTCTGAATCCTGGCCTTCTCGTCGTCGCCGTGCCGGCGCTTGTCCATGATGGCCAGCGGCAGGTCCAGCCGGTGGGCATAGATGCTGGCCTCCTTGGCGCTGCCGATATCGGGCGAGACCACCACGGCGTTCGCCAGATCCTTGGTGCGGAGATGGTCGCAGATCAGCCGAGTGGCCCACAGCTGGTCCACCGGGATGCGCGAGAACGCGGCGATCTGCGGCTTGTGCAGGGTCACGGTGAGGATGCGACTGGCACCCGCCGTCTCCAGCAGATCGGCAACCAGCCGCGCCGTGATCGAGATCCGCGGCTCGTCCTTCTTGTCGGAGCGGACATACGGATAGTAGGGCACCACCGCGGTGATGCGCCGGGCCGAGGCGTAGCGCAGCGCGTCGATGATCAGGAGCAGCTCGACGAGGTGGTCGTTGACGGGCGAACAGGAGGTCTGCACGACGAACACGTCGTCCTCCCGCACGTTCTCCCCGATCTGCACCTTGATGTTGTCGTTGGCAGCACGCTGGATGGCGATTCGTCCAGGCGGGATGTCCAGGTAGTCGCAGATCTCCTGGGCCAGCGCTGGATTGCTGGACCCGCTCATCACTTTCAGGTAATCCTTCATCTTGTCTGCCCTCGCCGCGCCGAGCCACCTACCGCAGCACGGCTGCCATCTCCTTGGCGAAGTAGGTGATGATGATGTCTGCCCCCGCGCGCTTGATGCTCAGGAGAATCTCGTCGCGGATGCGGGGGCCGTCTATCCAGCCCTGCGCCGCCGCCGCGCGCACCATGGCATATTCGCCGCTGACGTTGTACGCGGCGAGCGGCACGTCGAAGGCGGCGCGCGCCTCGCGCAGGACGTCGAGGTAGGCCAGCGCCGGCTTGACCATGACGATGTCGGCGCCTTCGGCGATGTCCAACCTGATCTCGCGCAATGCCTCGCGCGCATTGCCTGGGTCCATCTGGTAACCCCGCCGATCGCCAAACTGCGGCGCGGAGCCCGCTGCCTCGCGGAAAGGGCCGTAAAACGCCGAGGCGTACTTCGCGGCGTAGGACATGATGGCAACGTCCGTGCGCCCGGCAGCATCCAGCGCCTCGCGCACGGCTCGCACCCGGCCGTCCATCATGTCGGACGGGGCGACGATGTGCGCCCCTGCCTGAGCGTAGACGACCGCCGCCCGCGCCAGCAGCTCCACCGTCGGATCGTTCGCGACGCTTCCCGCCTCGAGCACGCCGCAGTGCCCGTGATCGGTGTACTCGCACAGGCACACGTCGGCGATCAGCAGCAACCCGGTCCTCGCTGCCGACAGCGCCTGCAGCGCCCTCGCGATGATGCCGTCGGGGGCGTACGCCTCGCTGCCCACCGCATCCTTGCGCGCCGGTATACCAAAGAGGATCACTCCCGGAACGCCGAGGTCGGCCAGAGCGCGGCACTCCTCGACAGCCATGTCGATCGAGAGCCGGTACTGGCCTGGCAGCGCCGCAATCTCCGCCCGTACGCCCGTGCCCGGACAGACGAAGAGCGGCTGGACGAGATCGTCCCGCTGCAACCGCGTCTCGCGCACCAGGTCGCGCAGGCGCGACAGCGTGCGCAGGCGCCGCGGCCGCGTGTGCAGAGCGAGCATGCCAGAACCCCGCATTCCTGCCTGTCGCCGCCTTGCCGACGGCCTGACGGCCAAGCTGGCGACAGACGCACGTCCCATGCCAGCGCGTGCAGCGAGCCCCGCCTCCGGACCCGTGTTCGCTGTCCAGCCGATCCCGGGCCGACACGGTACACGGTGGCAGCGCCACCGGCAACCCCACCAGCGCCTCTCCCGGGGCTCACGGAGCCACGGCGGCGCCCGGTCAGATCCGTCCGAGCGCCTGCTCCAGGTCGCCGATCAGATCCGCCACATCCTCGATGCCGACGGCATAGCGGACCAACTCGTCCAGGATGCCCGCCCGCAGCCGTTCCTCGCGCGTCAGATCGTAGTACGACATCGTGGCCGGATGCGTCGCCAGACTCTCCACCCCGCCGAGGCTCGGCGCCAGGTAGGGTATGCGCAACGCGTCCACCACGCGCCTGGTAGCCTCCAGATCGCCGTCGACCTCGAAGCTCACGACTCCCCCGAAGCCCGTCATCTGCCGCCTGGCCACCTCGTGATCGGGGTGATTGGCCAGCCCCGGGTAGTGCACGCGGCGTATGCGCGGATGGCGCTCCAGAGCGGTGGCCAGCGCCAGGGCGCTGGCATTCTGCCGCTCGACCCGCAGCGCCAGTGTCTTCAGGCCGCGGATCAGCAGAAACGCGGTGAACGGATCCACGATGGCCCCGTTGATGCGCTGGAGCTCGCGGACGGAGTCGACCACCGCCCGCGAACCGAATACGCCCCCGGCGACCAGGTCGTTGTGGCCGCCCAGGTACTTGGTGGCGCTGTGCACGACCAGATCGACGCCGTACTCCAGAGGCCGCAAGTTCACCGGAGTGGCGAAGGTGCTGTCCACGATCACCTTGGCCCCATGACGCCTGCCCGTCTCCACCAGACGCGCCAGATCGGCCACGCGCAGATGCGGGTTGGTGGGCGACTCGGTCAACAGCACCCGCGTCTCGGCGCGCATCGCTCGCTCGAGCCCCTCCCAGTCCCAGGCGGCGACGCTGGTGGCCTGCACGCCGAACTTGGCCAGCGAGTGGCAGAACCGCACCGTCATGCGGTAGCAGTCGCCAAGGATGACCATGTGCTCCCCGCTCCTGAGCATCGCGAGGAGCGCGGTCGTGACCGCACTCATCCCCGACCCGAAGAGGAGACCCGACTCCGCCCCTTCCAGGGCCGCGATCTTGCGCTCGGCCACCGCCTGCGTGGGGTTCCCGTACCGGCCGTACTCGAAGGATCGCGAGTGTCCCGCCTTGAAGGCCTCGAACTCGCCCACCGTCTCGAAGACATACGTTGCCGTCTGGGCGATGGGATGGATGAGCGACCCGGCGTACTTCTGGCGATCCTCTCCCTCGTGGACGGCACGTGTCGAGAGACCGAGCGCGCCGGCCGATCCGGGCCTGGCCATCACCGCGCCCCCCTTCCGGCCGTCTCCGCTCCGCCGGAGCCGCCGGAAACCGGCGCGGCGGCAGGCGCGCGCCTGTCCAGCAGCCTCAGCACGGTGTCGCGCACCCGTCCGTACTCGGGGTCGACCTCCACGGGCTCATTCCGGAACCGCGGCACCACGCCCATCTCCTGCAGCCGATTCTCGTGATAGCGCACCTTGAACTCCGGGAACTTGAGCCCGTGCGCGGTCGAGATGACGACCACAGTCGCCTCCGGATCGATCTGGCCCCGATCGACCAGCTTGACGAGGGCCGCCAGGGCGACACCCGTGTGCGGGCACGTGAACAGACCCGTGCGGTCGGCGCGGGCGCACGCGTTGGCGAGCTCGTCCTCGGTCGCCTGCTCGACGATCCCGTCGAAGCGCTTGAGGGTGCGGATCGCCCGATCGCGGCTCACCGGGTCGCCGATCTGGATGGCGCTGGCCAGGGTCTTCCGCGCCTCTTGCGGCTCGAATGAAGCGAAGCTCTTCTGATAGCTCAGGTACAATGGGTTAGCGTTGGCTGCCTGCCCCACGACGAGGCGCGGCAGCTTGTCGATGATGCCCAGCTCCAGCATCTCCAGGAATCCCTTGCCCAGGGCGCTGACGTTGCCCAGGTTCCCGCCCGGGATGACGACCCAATCCGGCACGTGCCAGTCGAACTGTTGAACCAGCTCGATGGCGACTGTCTTCTGGCCCTCGATCCGCAGCGAGTTCATGGAGTTGGCCAGGTAGATCCCTTCGCGATGGCTCAGCTCGCGCACCAGACGCATACACCCGTCGAAGTCCGTGCGCAGAGACAGGGTGATGGCACCGTTGGCGATTGGCTGGATCAGCTGGGAGGTGGACACCTTGTCCTTCGGCAGGAACACGATCGCCGGGATGTCTGCGGCGGCGCAGTAGGCTGCCAGGGCTGCCGAGGTGTCGCCCGTCGAGGCGCACGCCACGGCAGGTATGGGGACGCCCTCGGAGCGCATCTGGTTGACCATGGACACCAGCACGGTCATGCCGAGGTCCTTGAACGAGCCGGTGTGCCCGTTGCCGCACTGCTTGACCCACAGATCGCTCAGACCCAGCTCGCGTCCCAGGCGATCGGCCCAGAAGAGATTGGTCCCGCCCTCGTACATCGAGACGACTTTGTCGTCCTCGACCTCCGGGCACACCATCTCCTTCTTGCCCCACACGCCGCTTCCGTACGGGTAGGCGGTGCGCATGTAGCGCTGATCGAACAGGTTGATCCAGGCGGGTGCCGAACGGGCCCGCAGAGCAGCCATGTCGTGCGCCACCTCGAGCAAGCCGCCGCAGCGACCGCACTCGTACACGACCTCATTGAGGGGATAGCGGACACCGGGGCAGCTCATGCACTGGAACCAGGCGTGGTAGGTGTTCATGGCGCTCTCTCCAGGTGTCCGGCTGGCAGCCGGCAACCCCCACCGGGCCGCTGCCCCCCAGCACGCGGTGCACGTGGGCGCCGAGAATCTAGCCCTGCTGCCCGGGCCGAGCAAGGCGGTCGGCTCCCGCGCCGCGGCGCCCCACCGGTGCGGACGCCGCTCGCTGCGCGAGGATGCGCACGACGACTGGCACCAGCAGGATCTGCAGCAGCGACTGCGGCAGCATGTAGCTGCCGTTGTAGACGAGCGAGTACTTCCAGACCGCCTGCCCCGGCGGCGCGTATGCAGCGAAGAAGGCGATTCCTGACACGAAGTGCGAGAGCAGCCGCCCCGCATTTCCCGCGAGCACGCCCACGGCGGTGCGGAGATGTCCCTGCCACCGGTGCACAGTGCCCCAGCGCACTGCAGGCCCGCCCGACAACCCCGCTCCCAGACCCAACAACCCGTACGCCAGCGGGTAGTCCAGGACTACCTGAGCCGGATGCACGACCACGGGGTGCAGCATCAGGTTGACGAGGCCGTAGACCGCCCCAGCCACTGCCCCGGCCGCCGGGCCGCGCCGCAGGCCCACCACGATCAACGGCAGCCCTTCCAGGCTTACCGACCCGCCGTACAGCAAGTACGGCAATGGGATCCGAGCGAAATCGAGTACAGCTGCCAAAGCCACGGCCAGGGCTGCCTCGGCGTGTGCGCGGGTCCTGCTGCCGGTGTCCATCCTGGCCGCCGCTTCTCGGTGGGTCAGTGATCGCCTCCACGGCGCTGCCG
>CAZPXM010000194.1:0-5853 GCA_964591015.1 uncultured Gemmatimonadaceae bacterium | reverse complement strand
CACCAGCCCCACCGTCTCCACCATCCCCAACGCTTCCAGCATCCCGGCACCTCCTCTGTTCAGCTCTTCACCAGTTCCACGCGGCGCGCGTGGACCAGGTCGAGCGCGTTGCCTTCGTCCGTGTCCACGTGCACCTCCAGCTTGAGTTCGGGACCCACGCGGCAGAGGATGCCCTCCAGGCTGCCGCCCTGCTCGCTGTCCACGATCAGCCGCATCCGGTCGCCGTCGCGGACCTGGTACCAGGCGGCATCGGCGGGGCCCATGTGCGCGTGCCGCGCCGCGCGGATGACGCCTTCCTTCAGCTCCAGTCCACCAGCCGGACCCACCAGGAAGCAGCCCGGCGTGCCCGCGATGTCGCCGCTGAGACGCACCGGCGCCTCGATGCCCAGGAAGCGCGCCTCGGTGAACGCCAGCTCCACCTGGCAGGCCTCGCGCAACGGCCCGAGCACGCGGACGTTGGCGATCATCTGCTTGCGCGGCCCGAACACGGTCACGGTCTGTTCGGCGGCGAACGCCCCTTCCTGGTACAGCGCCTTCTGCACGGTCAGCTCCGCCCCCGGGCCGAACAGCGTCGCCAGCGCCGCGGCGGACAGGTGCACGTGCCGAGCGGACATGTTCACCACCAGCCGCGGCGGCTGGGGCGGCGCGGCTGCCGCGGGCGCCGCGCCCGCCAGGTACCCATAGACGGTGCGGCGGACCAGCTCCTCCACGCGTGCGCGCGTGATGCCCGAGCCGATACCCTCCTGTGCCATGCGACCCCGCTTTCCCCGCTCTCTCTGTGGGCGCTAGGCGCTCCCGGCATCGCCGGCGCGCCAGGCGTCGACGATGCCCACCGCCACCGCATCCGTCGGCGAATCCTGCAGGTTGGGCGCCATGCGCGCCGAGCTCCCCTGCACCGCCAGCACCAGCTCGCCAGCACCCGCGCCCACGGCGTCCACGCAGACCAGGTGTCGGCCCGTTCCCTCGAGCCGTCCGCCGCGCACCGTCTGGATCTCGGCCAGCAGCAGCTTGCTGCCACCCAGTCCGGGCGCCTTGGCCGTGGCTACCACCGCCTCCTTGACTCTGGCGAGCAGCATCGCGGCACCCGCCCGCCTCAGGTGATCCGGAAGTAGTCCACCAGCACGCAGCGCCGCTGGCGCGCGAACGTGCGCGGCGAGGTGATGCCCTCGCCGGTCAGGCCCGCGATCGAGAAGCTGCTGAAACCTTCGCCGCCGATCCCCAACCCGGCGTACGATGGACCGTTCTTCACGAAGATCGTGGTGTCCATCGCGCGGGCCATGTTGTGCATGTTCTCGATGTTCCGCGAATGGATGATCGCGGTGTGCTTGTAGCCGTGTTCGGACAGCAGCGCGGCCCGGATCGCCTGCTCCACGTTCGGCACGCGCACGATGGGCAGGAACGGCATCATCTGCTCTTCCTCGACGAAGACGTGCCCGGGCCCCGTCTCGCCGATCAGCATGCGCAGCGACTCGTCCAGGTGCAGGCCGATCCGCTCGGCCAGCACGCACGCATGGCGGCCCACCAGCTCGCGGTTGACCGCCAGGTGCCCGTCCTTCCCCTTGACGAAGGCGTGCCCGGCGAGCTGCTCGATCTGCCCGGCTTCCAGTTCGTACGCGCTGTAGTGCACCATCAGGCGCTTGAGTTCGTCGGCCACCTTGTCGACGACGAAGACCTGCTTCTCGCCGATGCAGAGGATGTTGTTGTCGAAGCCGCCCCCGTCGATGATGTCTCGCGCTGCCTTCTCGAGGTTGGCCGTCTCGTCGACCACGACCGGCGGGTTCCCTGGCCCGGCGACGATGGCCTTCTTGGCGCTCTGCATGGCCGCCCGGGCCACGCCGGGGCCACCGGTGATCAGCAGGAGATCGACACCCGGGTGCGCGAACAGCTCCTGGGCCGTCTGGATCGTGGGCGACTCGATCGAGGCGATGAGGTTGGGCGGACCGCCGGCGGCGACGATGGCCTGGTTGAACACCCGGGTGGCGTACGCCGACACCGTCTTCGCGCCGGGATGGGGGTTGAACACCCCCGCGTTGCCGGCGGCGATCAGGCACACGGCGTTGTTGGCCAGCGTCGGCACCGGATGCGTGGAGGGCGTGACGGCGCCCACCACCCCGTAGGGCGCCATCTCGACCACGGTCAGCCCGTGGTCGCCGCTCCACGACGTGGTCGGCAGGTCCTCGATGCCCGGGGTCAGGTTCGCCGCGTTGCGGTGCTTGGCGATCTTGTCCTCCAGGCGCCCCATGCCGGTCTCCGCCAGCGTGCGGCGCGAGAAATCCTCGGCGTTGGCTCGCACCGCGGCGCGCAGGGCCTCGATGATCGCCGCTCGCGCCGCCAGCGACATGCGCATCAGGTTGCGCTGGGCGCGCCGAGCCGCGTCCACGGCCGCGTCCACGGTGGCGAAGACACCGTCCGTCGGGCCGCTCGACCCCGCCGAGCCGGCCGACCCGGCCGCCAGCACCTGCTTGACCACCGCCTCCACGATCCGGCGGACCTGTTCCTCTTCGATCTTCTGCGCCACGACGCCCACCTCGCGTTCGCGTTCCGCGGTCAATGCCGCCCGCGTTCGGTCCGGGCCTCGGCCAGCCGGGCACTCATCACAGCTAGGTCCATGTCTTTCAATAAGTTCTGGCCACGGCTTCGGCTCGACGGAGCACAAAGATAGGCGGGCGCTTCCGGGGCGTCAAGCAGCGCGCGACGCGCTCTGGGGGGGCGCTCCGGCGCTGCCGGCAGCGGCCGCCCAGCCGGCCCGGCGGGTGCGCTTGCGGCCGCCTGTACCCGGCCCGATAATCAACCGGTCGCTCGCCAGGTGCGTCGGGGTGCCGCTGTGCCGTGCAACCGTGCCGCGCCATCAGCCGGGAGCAGCCCATGAGAGTCGTCCGCTACCGCGATCCGGAGGGGAGCATCCACCACGGCTGCAGATCCGCGACCGGCGAGATCCACCTGCTCGCCGGCGATCCCTGCACCGGTCTGGTCGAGACCGGCCGGCCGGCCGCCGTCAGCCGTCTGCTGGCACCGGTGGTGCCGGCGAACATCTTCTGCATCGGCCTCAACTACGGCGCCCACGCGGCCGAGTCCAGGCTCTCGGTCCCGTCCGCGCCCATCGTGTTCATGAAGCCGACCAGCGCCGTCGCCGATCCGGAGCAGCCCATCGTTCTGCCGGCCTGCCGGCATCGCGAGGAGGTCGACTACGAAGGCGAGCTGGCCGTCGTCATCGGCCGCGCGGCGCGCAACGTGGACGCGGAGCACGCGCTGGACTGCGTGGCCGGGTACACCTGCGGCAACGACGTGTCCGCGCGCCACTGGCAGCTCCACCAGGGAGGCGGCCAGTGGTGTCGAGGCAAGGGGTTCGACACCTTCTGCCCGCTGGGCCCCGCGCTGGTCACCCCCGACGAGCTCGGCGACCCGCAGCGCCTGGGCATCCGCACGCGGCTGAACGGCCAGACGGTGCAGGACCACTCGACGGCCGACATGATCTTCGGCGTGGCCGCGCTCATCAGCTTCCTCAGCCAGGACACCACCCTGCTGCCCGGAACGGTGATCATGACCGGCACGCCCGGAGGCGTCGGCATGGCGCGGCGGCCGCCGGTCTTCCTGCGCCCCGGCGATGTGGTGGAGGTGGAGATCGACGGCATCGGGATCCTGCGCAACCCCGTGCAGGAAGCCTGAGCGCGCCGCGGCGCGGCAGCGCCGCTGCCGCGTTGCCGCACTGCCGCGCCGCTGCGCCCCCTTGCGCGCCCCTGGCGTCCCGCCGCCGGACGCGGCTCTCAGGCCGTGCCGCTCGCCTCGATGACGAGGCGCGGCTCGGTGGCCCGCACCACGCCGCTGATGCTGGCGTGCAGGCGCGCGCCGAGCTGCCCGGCGGGGATCTCGGCGACCAGCTGGCCGGCGGCGACCTGGTCGCCGACTCGCACCACCGGTTCCGCCGCGGCGCCGATGTGCTGCTTGAGGGGTAGCTGCACGCGCCGGGGCACGGGCGCGCGCTCGGCCAGCGGCGCGGGCGCGTCGTAGGCCGTCAACGCGAGGCGCCGCACGAGCTGGGGCAACGGCACGCGCCGTGACTCGTGCAGCGCATGCGGCCGGACCTCCTCGGTGCCGCTCACAGTGCCCTTCCCCGGCCGCGCCAGGCCCTTCTCCCTGGCCGTGCGCTTGGCGCGCTGGCAGGCCTCGCGGGGGTACAGGTCCTCCGGGCAGGCATACAGCGTGCACAGGCCGCACTCGCAGCACAGCAGGCCGTACTGGCTCCAGAAGTCCTCGCCCTGCCGGGTGAAACCCAGGCTGCGCATGACCCGATGCGGCTGCACGTCGTATCCCAGCAGGAATCGCGGGCACAGCTCGGTGCAGTACGAACACTGATCGCAGGCCGACTTGCCGAGGCGGTGCATGGCGGGTTCGGGCCGTTCCTTGCGGCGGACCAGCGGGTGGTCGGCCGGCAACACGATGACCCCACCGGTGGTCTTGGTGACCGGCTCGCCCAGGTCGCGCGTGACGTAGCCCATCAGGGCGCCCCCGACCAGCAGGGCGACCTCCGCGGCGGTGGGCCCGCCGGCCACCTCGAGGAGCTCGCCCAGCGTCGCGCCGACCGGCACCGCGCAGCTCAGCGGGTGGGCCACGGCCCCGGCCACGGTGACGAACTTGCGCGTCACCGGCTCTCCGGCCAGCGCCGCGGCCACGTTGAAGAGCGTCTCCACATTCTGGACGACAACGCCCACCTGCGGCGGGATGCCGCCCGGCGGGAGCAGGCGCCCGGTCGTCTCGTGCACCAGCACGTACTCGTCACCGGTGGGATAGAAGTCGCCCAGGATGTGCAGCCGGACAGGCTTGCCGGCCGCGTGCTTCGTCAAGGCTGCCACCGCCTCCGCGTGCTTCGCCTTGAGGCCGATGATGCCCTCGCGCGCCCCGCAGCTCGACATCACGGCGAGCAGCCCGCTCACCACGCGATCGGCGTGGTGGGCCATCAGCTCGGCATCCTTGTGCATGAGCGGCTCGCACTCGGCGCCGTTGGCCACCACCACCTCGGCAGCCGCGCCGGCCTTGACGTGCGCCGGGAATCCGGCGCCCCCGGCGCCGACCACGCCCGCGGCGCGAATGAGCTCGACCACGCTCATACGGTCTCGCCCGCGACCGCCGCCACGGGCGCCGGGATGACCACCTTGTTCACGAGCAGGCCGCGCTGCGCGATGCGCTGCGCGCCCGCCTCCACGCCGGCCTCGACCGAGGCCACGCTGCCCGTCATCTTGACGAACGCCTTGCCGCCCATGGCCATGGCCAGGCGCAGCTCCACCAGACACACGTCCGCCGCCTTCGCCGCCGCGTCCGCGCCCTCGATCAGCGCCGCCACCGAGAAGGCTTCCAGCACGCCCAGAGCGCCGCCGGGCGGCGGCACCACGTTGCCCGAGATGGCCGGGAATACGGCGCGGTGGATGTTGGCGATGACGCAGGAATCGATGACGCTGGCGCCGCCGGCGGCGACCCCGGCCTCGACGCTGGCCTGGACAGCCGCGACATCGCCGCCCACCAGCACCATGTACTTGCCGGAGCAGATGGTGCGGTGAAGCAGCAGGTCGACGGCGGCCGCCTTCAGCATGGTGTCGGCGGCCAGCAGGCCTGCCGCAATGCTGGACAGCTCGATCAGCCCGATGGAGTTCCTCTGCCTGGCCATCCTGTGATCCGCTGCGGATGCGTCCGGAGACGGCGCGGCTGCCGCCTCCACGCTCGGCTCGCTGCTGGTGCGGCGCCGAGCGCGGCCGCCGCGGCGCTGGCGCGCCGCCGGCCGCCGCGCCGCGTGCGCCGGCTCACTTCAGGTGTTGCTTGATGGACTCGACGGGGCGCGGGATCACGTGCACGCTGCGCAGC
>CAZPXM010000193.1:0-5853 GCA_964591015.1 uncultured Gemmatimonadaceae bacterium | reverse complement strand
GGCTGGGCGGCCCGGTGCGCAGCGCGTTCGCCCAGGTGGCCCGGGTGCGGACCACCCTGACTGCCGACGAGCACGGCCTGGTCGCCCTGCGCTTCGCCAGCGGCGCCGTGGGTTCGCTGGAGGTGAGCTGGTGGGGGCCCCTGGGCGAGAGCTCGGTGGGCGTCGTGGGCACCCAGGGCGCACTGATCGTCGGGCGCGACGGGGTCGTGCGGAAGCGGCTGGCAGGAGGCGAGGAGGAAGTGGTCGATGTGCGCAGCGCCATGGACGTGGATCCGGCCGGCAGGGTGGGCCAGCGCGACGCGCAGGGCGCGATCCGGGCGGTCGCCAGCCGCCGCGAGACCATCCAGCAGCACTTCTGCCGCTGCGTGGAGACCGGCGCACCGCCGCTGACGGACGCCGCCGAGGGCCGGCGCGTGCTGGCCGTCATCCGGGCGGCGCAGCTCTCGGCGGCGCGCGGCGCGAGCGTGAACCTGGAGGAGGTGGGCGGCTAGCGCTGCCCGTCCCTGCCGAACTCCCAGGCTCCCAGGTCCGGTGCGGCACCCTCGTAGGCCAGGGCCACTCCCTGCCCCGCGCTCCAGCGCAGGGGCCGGTCCAGCGTGAGGGTCTGGGTGTCGTAGTCGACGCGGAGCAGCCGCGCTCGTGCGCTGGTGCCGGCCAGCTGGATCGTGTCGCCGACCTCGCCGGGTATGCCCCAGCCGTCCCAGAAGAAGCCGGCGTCGGCCACCACGAGCGTCGTCCCCGCGCCGGCAGGGCTGGCGACGGTGGTCAGGAACGGGCCCTGGTCGATGCAGGGACTGTCGGCGCGCAGGCGCAGATCCGGCAGCGAGGGATCGGCCAGGTCGGCCGGGTCGCGCCCGTCCACGAAGCGCGGGTCGCCGCCGTCCCGCCAGTTGCCCGCGATCGCCTGGGGTCCCGCGTCCCCGTAGCCGGTGATGGAGGCGCCGCCGGCGCTGGCCGCGATGATATTGCCGAGGATGATGTTGCCCGGCATGGGGCCGTTCCCCCAGTTGCCGAACGAGATGCCCCCGGTCCAGAAGCTGTCGATCGCGCTGCAGTACCCGTTGCGGAACAGTGTGTTCTGATAAATGTAGTTGTGCACCGGAATGCTGACGGTCATGCTGGCCAGGGCCATCCCCGCGGCGCCGTTGCCGTAGCACAGGTTGCGGCGCACGATGTTGCGTGGCGAGCGCACCGCCAGGCCGTCCGCCCCGTTGTCGTCCGGCGGCTTTCCGGCGTAGGCGAAGCGGTTGCCTTCGAACAGGTTCTGCTCGGCCCGCGGGCCGATGATCATGGCGCAGCGGTTGCCGCAGCGGCCCGCCGCCCGGCAGGGCATCCAGGCCTCGTTGTGCAGGTAATTGCCGCGGACGACGTTCTGCCGGCCGCAGATCTGCAGCAGATGATGCCCGCCCGCGAAGAACGCGCAGGCCTCCACGACGTTGTGGTCGCTCGCATCGGTGGTGCTCGCGTCGAAGCCGATGTCGAGGACGGCACCCATGTCCTGGCCGTCGCGCACGCGCACCCAGCCGAACCGCGAGAAGGCGCAGTGGTGGATCCGGTTGTAGGTGGAGCTGTCGTGCACCCACGAGCCCATCCACGTCTCCTCGGTCAGGTTCCGGTCGAACGAGCAGTAGCCGATGTCGTTGTGGTGGCCGTTGCGGATGACGAGGAACTGGCGGCAGTCCCGGCAGGCCAGGCCGCGCACCGAGATGTAGGACTTGCCGTCCAGATGAATGGCGTGCGCGGCGCCGCGGATCACGACCGGCTCCTCGCCGTATGCGGCAAAGCAGATGCGCGCGTCTGCGGCTGCACCGGACGCCGCCGGCTCGATGGCCGTCGTGTACGTGCCGCCGCGCAGGTACACGGTGTCGCCGGGACGCGCCCGCTGGTTGGCGACGGCCAGCGAGCACGGGGCGGCGATGTCGGTGCTGGCCTCCCAGGTGGCCGTGCCGGCCGGCGACACGTAGTGGGCGGCTGCGCTGGCCGGGCTGGCCGCCAGGACCGCCAGCGCCAGCGCGCATGCTGCCCCCAGCGCGGCGCAGGGGCGCCCGGCGGGGCGCAGAGCCCGCATGGGGGCGGGTGAGCGCATATTGCTTTCTCCGTTTTCCTGCCGCCGCGCCCGGGCCGACGGTCCCGGCGCGGTGGCGCTACAGGGCGGGCACGGACACGATCTGCCCCGTGCTCATGGACTCCAGGGCGGCGAAGGCCACGGCGCCCGACATGTAGGCGTCCTGGATCCCCGCGCCCGGGTCATCGCCGCGCCGGATGCGCTGCAGGAAATCGTCCAGCAGGGCCAGGTCGTGATGCTGATGGCCGGTGCCCGGTGGCCTGGGGACCTGGATCACCTCGGGAGGCCGGTCCGGCAGCCGCCAGTACTCGATCCGGTAGCTGCCGAGCTCGCAGCGGATCTCGCCCATGGTGCCGACGAACGTCAGCCGGCGCTCGCCCTGCGGCGAGACCATGGTCATGGTGTAGGACAGCCGCATGCCGTTGCTGTACTCGGCCACCAGGGCCACGGTGTCGGTAGTGTCCTTGTCCGCGTTGTACACGCACAGGTCTTCGGGCAGCACCTGGGGCCCGGCGGTGCGGTAGAAGCGTTCCCGGTAGGCTGGCCCCTGGTCGGCGTGGTAGAGGCACTCGTCCCGGCGGCCGCAGTCGCGGCAGAAGCGCGGCGCGTCGGCGCGCGGCCGGAACACCTCCAGCCCGCCGCACGCCGCCACGCGCACCGGGTGGGCGCCCGCGATGAAGTTGACCAGGTCCAGCGTGTGGCAGCCCTTGTGCAGCAGCAGGTCGCCGCTGTACCGGCGGAAGCGGTTCCAGCGGCGCATGTAGGTGCTGCCGTGGAACCAGCCCACGGCCTCGTGGACCAGGCAGGCGATGGGCTGGCCGATGGCGCCACCGGCCACCAGGTCGCGGAGCTGCCGGGCGCACGGGTCGTACCGCAGCACGAACCCCAGGTGGAGCAGCTTGCCGGCCGCGCGGGCGGCGGCGCAGATCGCGCGGGCGTCCTCGGGGGTGGTGGCCACCGGCTTCTCGACCAGGCAGTGCCAGCCGGCGCCGTAGCAGGCCGCGGCGGGCAGCCGGTGGGCATGGTCCGGGGTGCAGATCAGTGCGGCGTCCACGTCGGCGCGCCGGACGAGGGCGCTGACGTCGGGCACCTGGGGCACGTTGCGGAGGTCGTTCGTCCGGCAGAACTCCGCGAGTATCTCCGGGCGGATGTCGCACATCGCGGCCCATACCGCCTCGTCCGGCGGCAGACGCCGCAGCACATCCACGTAGATCTGACCCCGGCCCCCGGTGCCGACCAGCGCCAGGCGAATCGCTGCCATCGAGGTCTCTCCTTCGCCGCCGGCCTGGCGCGGCCGCCGCTGGACGGCGTCCGTGCCTGGCGGTACTGCCCGCGCTGGCTCCATCCCGCTGGATCACGGCCGAAGGTGTCGAGCCGCAGCACCGCGGGACGAACGAAGGCGGGCACGGCGGGGCACGTCAAGCCCGAGCCGCCGCGGGACGGCGCCCCGCTGCACGGCTGGCCGCCCCTCTGCCGCTTGCCAGTCGCGCCCGGATTTGCGATCTATTGTCCACTCTCTGGCCGGCGCCAGCGCCGCTCGCAGCCACTGGCGTGGAGCCGCGGTCCGGCTGTCTGTCGCCCCGCGCCGGGAGTGGTCCCTGAGGATGGCTGCGTCGCTGCCGGCGCGTTGCCGCGGGCAGCGCCTCGGTGGTCCGTCGTCGTGCACCAGCCGCGCAAGAAAAGGAGTGTGACCCATGTTCGCGCGCATCCTCGTCGTGATCACCGCGATCGCGATCGCCAGTGGGCCCCCGGCAGCGTCCGCGCAGCAGGGCGGGCCGATCAAGATCGGTGCCATCTTCTCCGTGACCGGACCGGCCTCCTTCCTGGGAGCGCCCGAGGCCAAGACCCTGGAGATGATGGTCGAGCAGATCAACGCGGCCGGCGGCGTGGCCGGGCGCCAGATCGAGGTGCTCGTGCGCGACTCGGGGGCCAACCCGCAGAAGGCGATCTCGCTGGCCAAGCAGCTGATCGAGGAGGAGCAGGTATTCGCCATCATCGGTCCGTCGACCAGCGGCGAGAGCATGCAGCTCAAGGGCATCTGCAACGAGGCCCGGACGCTGCTGATCTCGTGCGCCGCGGCAGAGGACATCGTCAACCCGGTCGCCCCGTACGTGTTCAAGACCCCGCAGAAGGACAGCGACGCGGTGCGGCGGATCTACGAGACGATGAACGAGCTGGGCATCACCACCATCGGCGTGACGTCCAGCAACACCGGCTTCGGCAGCGCCGGCAAGGCCCAGCTCGAGCAGCTCGCCCCCGAGTACGGCATTCAGATCGCCATCAGCGAGGTGTACGACAAGACCGCCACCGATCTGACCAGCGTGGTCACCAAGGTGCAGGCGACGGGCGTCCAGGCGGTGGTGAACTGGTCCATCGAGCCGGCCCAGTCCATCATCGCGAAGAACCTGCGGCAGATCGGTTTCGAGGGGCCTCTCTTCCAGAGCCACGGGTTCGGCAATATCCAGTATGCCCGCGAGGCAGGGCCGGCGGCCGAGGGCATCGTCTTCCCCGCAGGCCGCCTGCTGGTGGCCAGCGTACTGCCCGACGACCATCCGCAGAAGAGCGTCCTGGTGCAGTACAAGACGGACTACGAGAGCCGCTACGGCGAGGACGTCAGCACCTTCGGCGGGCACGCGTACGACGCGATGCTGTTGCTGCTGAAGGCGATCGAGCTGTCGGGCGGGGAGCGCGAGCAGGCCCGCGCCGCCCTGGAGACGATCACCGGGCTGGTGGGCACTGCCGGCATCTTCAACCTGTCGCCCACGGATCACTGCGGACTGGACAAGAACGCTTTCGAGATGCTCACCGTGAAGGACGGCGCCTTCGCCGTCTACGAGCACTAGCGCGCCAGCGCGCGCCGGTGCTGCCTGCGGTGCAGCCGTCGCCGCGGCCCGGCCACAGCCGCGGCGACGGTCCGTTGGCTCGCGGCGACGAGGCGTCGGGCCGCACATGGGAATGTCCTTCTCGCTCATCGTCCAGTACCTGCTCTCCGGCGTGACCAGCGGCAGCGTGTACGCGGTCGTCGCCATCGGCTTCAACATCATCTACAGCACCACGGGGATCATCAATTTCGCCCAGGGCGAGTTCGTCATGCTCGGCGGCATGATCGCCATCTCCCTGGCGCCGCTGCTGCCCCTGCCCGGCGCGATCGCTGCGGCGGTGGCGCTCACGGCCGTGGTCGGCCTGCTGGCGCAGGTAGCCTTCATCCGCCGCGTCCGGCACGCCACCGTGCTGCAGCTGGTCACCATCACGATCGGGCTGTCGATCCTGCTGCGCGAGGCGGCGCTGCACGTGTGGGACGAGAAGGTGCGCTCGCTGCCCTATTTCACCGGGTCGGCGATCAGCTCCGTGGAGATCTGCGGCGCCCGCGTCTCGCCCCAGGTGTTCTGGGTCCTCGGGGTGTGCGGCGCGGCGGTGGCGCTGCTGCACGCGTTCTTCAACCACACGCTGACGGGCCGGGCGATGCGCGCCTGTGCCGCCGACCCGCTCGCCGCCACGCTGTGCGGCATCAACCAGCGGAACCTGGTCACGCTGTCGTTCGCCATCAGCGCCGCCATCGGCGCCCTGGCCGGTTGCGTGGTCTCGCCCATCGCCCAGACCCACTACGAGTGCGGCACGCCGCTGGCGATCAAGGGGTTCACGGTGGCCATCCTGGGCGGCCTCGGCAACAGCGCCGGGGCGGTCGCCGCCGGCCTGCTGCTGGGCGTGATCGAGGCCTTCAGCATCAGCGTCCTGCCGATGGCGTACAAGGACATCATCGCCATCGGCATCTTGCTGGTCATGCTCAC
>CAZPXM010000192.1:3867-5863 GCA_964591015.1 uncultured Gemmatimonadaceae bacterium | reverse complement strand
GCTGGCCCTGGTCGTCGGGTGCGATTCCGCGGCGGTCTCGGCCGCGGCAGCCACGGGCTTCTGCCTGAGCGCAGCCGCGGGAGCGGCGCCGCTGGTGCTGCGGTCGGGAGCGCTGGCGGCCGGCGACGAAGGGGCGGCCGTGACGTGGGACTTCGGCGACGGCAGCGGTGCGGCCGGCGCTGCTGCCGAGCACGTGTACGTGCGGCCGGGAGTCTACGAGGTGTCGGTGCGCGTGACCGACGGGCAGGGGAGCCGCCGCAGCGGCGCGGTCCGGGTCACGGTGGCGCCGCCGGCGAGCCGCATCGCGGGACCGGAGCTGTGCCGCACCGGCGAGTCTATCCGCTTGTCCGTGGCTGCGCCGCCGCCCTACCCGTGCACGTGGTCGGCCCGGGATGGGCAGCTGACCGGCTCCGGCGCAGAGGCGGTGTACACCGCGCCGGCGAGCCCTGGACGCGACTCGGTGCGCGCGGTCTTCGACGTGGCGGGGGTGCCGTTCGCAGTCGCCGCGGAGGTGCTGGTCTACCGGCAGTTCATCATCCTCAAGGCGGACGATCTGGGCCTGCGGACGGCGCGCTGGGAGCGCTATCTGGACTACCTGGACGAGCGCGGGCTGGCGGGGACGGTGGGGGTGATCTGGAAGCGGATGAAGCAGGCGGAGCCGGAGTGGCGGCAGAAGCTGCTGGCCCTGCAAGCCACTGGCCGGTGCGAGTTCTTTCACCACGGCTGGGATCACGCCAGCGGCGACAACCTGGACGGCACCGCGCCCGGCGTTGCCATGTGGGAGTTCTCGGGTACCAGTCACGAGTATCAGCGCCGCCACCTGCAGGAAGGACTGGACGCGGCGAGGGAGCTGGGATTCCGCGTCACCACGTTCGGGCCCCCGTTCAACAAGGCGGACGCCACGACGGTGCGCGCGCTGGACGAGACCCCCGCCATCCTCAGCGTTCTGTTCGCGCCGCCGGGTGGAGGCCGCCTGCACTTCCGGCGCGTGGTGGATATCGAGAACGGGCCGGGCCGGCCCGATCTGGCGCACTTCGTGGTCCAGTACCGAGCCCACCAGGCCGAGGACTACCTGGTTCTGCAGGTCCATCCCGGCGCGATCGAGGAGAGCCGCTTCGCCGAACTGGAGCGGATCCTGTCGTTGCTCGTCGCGGAGGGGCGCACCTTCGTCACGGCCGAGGAATACCGTCGGCTCGACCTCACCCGGCGGTGAGTCAGCGTCAGCCGCAACCCGGGCTGCAGGGCCGGGCGGCGCCCCGCAGTCCGCCGCGGCCTCGTCTCCTGAGCCTATGGATATCGCCGTCGTCTCCGAGCGGTTCTACCCGGACAGCGTGGCCGTGGCCATCCGGATGCGGCATGTGGTCCGCGCTCTCAGCGAGCTGCCCGCGGCCCGCGTGACGCTGTACACGGGTTCGCGCCGCGTGCAGCCCGACGGCTTCCGGCTGGTGCGGACGCTCTGCCCGCCGGTGCCCAGCGAATGGCCGCTGCCGCTGCGCTTCGTCGCGGAGCTGCTGCTGGGCATCGAGCTGGCGCTGCGCGTCCTGGCGGCGCGCCGGCGGGCCTGGGTCGTGACCTCGCCGCCGTTCATCGCCGCCGGTTGCTGCTGCATGGCCTGCTGGCTCCGGGGCGTGCCCTATGCCCTGGACGTGCGCGACGGGTACCCGCAGGTGTACTTTGTCGCGGGGCTGGTGCGGCCCGGCAGTCTGCTCGGCCGGCTGTTGTCCCGGGTGGAGTCGGCGCTCTACCGCCGCGCCGCCCTGCTCTCCATGGCCACCGAGGGGCTGGCGGCGCAGGCGCGCACCCGGAGCGTCGATCCGGCGAAGGTCGTGCTGCTCACCAACGGCTTCGACGAGGAGCTGTTCACGGTCATCGAGACTCCTGAACTCGCCGTTGGAGCCGAGAGCGAGGTATCCGGCGAGGCCAGACTCGTTCAGCTTCCGAAGGTTATACCGGAGATCGTCGAGCCAAAGCTCATCGTTTCTGAACGGTGTTACTA
>CAZPXM010000192.1:0-3857 GCA_964591015.1 uncultured Gemmatimonadaceae bacterium | reverse complement strand
GTTCACGGTCGGCCGGACGAAGTACGAGCAGTTCACCGCGGTCTTCCACGGGAATCTCGGGCGCTTCCAGCGGCCCGATCTCATCGTCAGCCTGGCGCGCCGCTGCGCCGAGGCCGGGCTGCCGATCCGCTTTCTGGTGGTCGGCTGGGGCAGCAGCGCCGAAGTGCTGCGCGACCACGCGCCCCCCAACCTCGAGTTTCGCGAGCAGGTGGACTACCGGCAGATCCCCGACATCATCGGCAGGGCGCACGTGGGGCTGTCCTTCCGCACCGACGATGCGGTCAGTCGCGACTCGTTCCCGGTCAAGGTGTACGAGTACCTGGGAGTGGGGGTGCCGGTGCTGGTCACGCCGTTGAGCGAGGGCGGACGCTTCGTGGCCCAGCACGGCATCGGTGCCCAGTTCTCGCCCGAAGACGAGGCGGGCATCTTCGCCTGCCTGCGGCGTCTGTACGAGCATCCCGGCGAACTGCGCGCTCTGAGCGAGCGCTGCGCGGCCATCCGCGGGCAGTTCTCGCGGTCCTTCCTGTGCCGCGCCTTCGCCGCCGAGTTGGCCGCGCTCTGGGGTGGCTCCTGAACCAGGCCGGCCCGTGGAGACAGCCATGCGCATGGGCTTGCCAGCCCGCTGGCGACGAGCGGGGACGCGCGCGCCCGAGACCGGCTCCGGAGCTGGCGGGCCGGCCGGGACGCCGCCGGCCCGCCAGCACCTGTGGTGGCCGGTCGCGCTGCTGGCAGGGCTCGTGCTGCTGTACGAGCCGCGGCTGACGCTGAACCAGGGGCTGCCGATCCCCGACGACTTCTTCACCAGCGACCTGATGAACGACCGCTACCCGGCGCGCGTGGAGCTGGGCCGCGCGCTGCGGGCGGGGCGCCTGCCCCTGTGGACGCGGCTGATCTACTGCGGCTTCCCGCTGCAGGCCAACCCGGAGACCGGCCTGGTCTATCCGCCCAATCTGCTGCTGTTCGGCCTGCTGCCGCCGGCGCTGGCGCTCAACTACTCCATCCTGCTCAAGTTCTTCCTGGCCGGCCTGTTCGTTTACCTGCTGGCGGGCCGACTCGGCGCCGCCCCCGGGGCGGCGCTGGCCAGTGGCATCGCGTTCGCCTGGTGCGGCTTCGCGGTGGCGCACCTGCGCCATCTGAACATGCACGACGCGGCCATCTGGCTGCCGTTGCTGCTGTACCTGCTGGAGCGCTACCGCGGCGACCGCCAGTGGCGCTGGCTGCTGTGGACGGCCGCCGTGTTCGGCCTGCAGATCCTGGCCGGGCATCCGCAGGTGTCCTACTACACCGGATTGGTGCTGGGCGCCTACCTCCTCTGGATCGAGCTGCCGCGGGTGCGCCGGCCGCGGGCACTGCTCGGCGCGAGCGCGCGCGTGGCCGGCTGCCTGGGCCTGGGCGTGGCGCTGGGCATGGTCCAGCTCTGGCCGACCCTCGAGCTGGTCCAGTGGTCGGAGCGCGCCGGCGGCGTCAGCGCGGAGTTCGCCAATCGCTACCCCTATCACCTCCCCGATCTGCTGACCTTCGTGCGTCCCTACGCCAACGGGGACCCCGGGGCGGGCACGTATCGCGCCCGCGGGATCTTCTGGGAGGACTACGGGTACGTGGGGCTGCTGCCGCTGCTCGGGGCGGCCTGGGCGCTGTGGCGCGGCCTGCGGAGGCGTCCGGAGGTCCGCTTCTACGCGGGCCTGGGCCTGGCCGGCGCGTGGCTCATGCTGGGCGACCAGGCCGGGCTGCACTGGCTGGCCCGGCGCCTGCTTCCCGGCATGGGCTACTTCCGTTTCGCCAGCCGCTTCGTGCTGCTGGTCGATCTGGCTGTGTGCGTGCTGGCGGGACTGGGTCTGGACTCGCTGCTGCGGGGCAGTCGCGGGCGTGCGGGGCGGTCGCGCGGGGTGACAGCACTGTGCCTGCTGTTGCTGGTGGCCGATCTCTTCTGGGTGCAGCGGCGCCAGAACCCGGTCGTCGCCCGCGCCGAGTGGGAAAGACTGCCGGCCACTGCGGAGCTGGTGCTGCGGGATGCGGAGCCGGCGCGCACGCACCCGCTCAGCGGCGTGCAGACCCACCTGGCGGCCTACCACCAGGCCCGGGGCTGGCAGGCAGACCTGGCGCCGTACGTGCGGCAGCGCGCCGCGCTGCAGCCGTCGGGCAACATGCTGGCCGGAATCGCGACGAGCACGGGCTACATGAACCTGGTGCCGCGCCACCTGATCGACCTGTGGGGCAACGAGAAGAGCCCCGGCCTGATCGAGCGGGGGATGCGCCTGGATGCGGCTGGCATGCCGCTGATCGATGCTGCCGCCGTGCGCACGTGGAGCGCCTACGGCGTGCGGCACGTGGTCTCCATCTGGCCGCTGCGCCATCCGGCGCTGTCGCTGGCCGGAACGTGGGCCGAGTACGCGGTGTACCGCAACGCGGCCGCGCGGCCGCGCTGTCGCTTCCTGCCGCTGGCGCGTGCGGTCGCGCCGGCCGAGGAGGGGCAACTGCTGGAGAGGTTCGCGCGGGGCGGTGTGGACCCGGACTCGGTGTTCGTGCACGCGGAGGCCCCGCTGCCACGGTCGGCCGGCCCCGGCGCCGGTGCCGGCGCGGCGCGGCTGGTGGTCGACCAGGACCATCGGCTGGAGATAGACTGCGAGGTGGGCGAGCCCGGGGCCTGGCTGTTCGTTGCCGACAGCTACTATCCCGGCTGGCAGGCCCGGGTGGATGGCGTCCGGACGCCGATCTACCGCGCCAACGTGGCCGGCCGCGCCGTGTGGGTGCCGGCGGGCACCCGCCGCGTCTCGTTCGCCTACCGGCCCCGCAGCTTCTACGGCGGACTCTGCGCCAGCGCGCTGGCGCTCGGCGCGATCGGGGCCGGGTTGGCCGGGTGCGCGCGGCGGCGGCGTGCGGTCGCCGGGTCCCATGCCTGCCCGGCGAGCCCGGCGGGCAGCGCGGCGGGAGCGGGCGTTCCATGAGGCGCGCCGAGGCGGCCAGTGCGGCAACCGCGGCCGGGGAGGCGCTGGAGGCGGCCGCGGAGCGGCGGCGGTGCCGGCGCCTGCTGCAGCATCTGATGCTGTGGACCTTCCTGGGCTGCTGGCTGCTGGCCTACGGCGGCGTGCGCTCGCCGGACAGCGAGGTGGTGTTCCGCACTGCCGAGGCGCTGGCGGCGCGCGGGACGTTCGCGCTGGAGTCCGACCTGCCTGGCTGGCCGGGCTTCGGGGTTGCCGCCGGGCGCGACGGTCGGCTCTACAGCATCTTCGGCCCGGCGGAGTCCGTGGCCCTGGCGCCGCTGGTGGCGGCGGCGAGCCGGGTCCAGCGCTCGGCATGGTACGGCGATGGCTTCATGCCGCCGGCGCCGAGCCACTACACCGGTGCGGGCCTGCGCGCCTTCCTCACCGGCGTGGCGCCGCCCGCCGAGGAGCGGCACGCCCATGCCCTGCGCTTCCTGCTGGCGTGGTTCAACCCGGCGATCGCGGCGCTGACCGCCGGCGTGTTGTTCCTGCTGCTGGTGCGCCTGAGCGGCTCGGCCACGGCAGCCGCCGCGGTGAGCGTGCTGTACGCCTTCGGCACGCTGGCGCTGCCTTACGCCGGGACCTTTTTCAGCGAGCCGCTGGCCACGCTCGCCGCCCTGGGCTCGCTGAGCCTGCTCGTCCAGCCGCAGGCAGGCGATCCCTGGGCAGCGGCCGGACCCGCGGCCGGCCGCGCCGGGGGCCAGACCAGCGCCGCGGCGCCACCCCCTCCCGCCCCGGCGGCGGTGGCGTACGGGCCAGGCTGGCGGCGCCTGCTGGGCGCGGGCGCGGTGCTCGGCCTGGGCTGTGCCGCGCATCTCAGCGCCGCGCTGTTCGCGCCCTTCCACCTGGCGTACTGCGCGCTCGCGGCCGGCCGCG
>CAZPXM010000191.1:0-5906 GCA_964591015.1 uncultured Gemmatimonadaceae bacterium | reverse complement strand
TGCCGATGGCGTACAAGGACATCATCGCCATCGGCATCTTGCTGGTCATGCTCACCTGGCGTCCCACCGGGCTGTTCGTGCGGCGGGAGCTGGGGACCCTGCGGGAGTTCTGATGCGCGCATCGCGCTGGGCGTTCGCGGTGCTGGTGGTGCTGGTGGTGGCGGTGCAGCTCGCCACGGCGGCGACCAGGACGGAGTACTATCTGACGCAACTGATCATCTCCGCGCTGTACTCGCTGGTGGTGATCGGGTTGTGCCTGCTGATGGGCTACGCCGGCCAGATCTCGCTGGGCCATGCCGCCTTCTTCGCGATCGGGGGGTACACCACCGCGGTCATCACCACCTGGAACCTGCTCCCGTACCAGCAGCACCTGCTCGTCCGGCTGCTGGCGCGCGGCGGCCTGCTGGTGCAGGCGACCAACAGCTGGGGGACCGCGGTGCTTTACCTGTCTCCCTGGCTGGCGCTGGCCGCCGCGCTGGCGCTGAGCGGCGCCGTGGCGTTCCTGATCGGCATCCCGGTGCTGCGGCTGCGCGGCCACTACCTGGCGATGGCCACGTTGGGCTTCGGGACGATCGTGTACCACGTGCTGCTGGGATCGCGCCTGCTGGGCGAGGCCGACGGCATCTCGGACGTGCCCGGCCTCGGTCTGCCGGGCGGGCTCACCGTGAACGGCACCCAGGGGAGCCGGGTGGTGTGCTACTACACGGCCTGGGCCCTGGTGCTGGGGTGTCTGGTGCTGGTCTGCAACCTGGTCGATTCGCGCGCGGGGCGCGCCCTGCGGGCCATCCACGGCAACGAGGCGGCCGCCGCCGCCCTGGGTATCGACACGGCGCGGTACAAGCTCCAGTTGTTCGTCCTCAGCGCGCTGATGGCCACGGTGGCCGGCGTCTTCATGACGCACTACAACGGCAGCATCGGCCCGGCCGAGGCCGGCGTGATGCGCTCGGTACGCTACGTGGCCATCGTCGCCGTCGGCGGCATGGCGAACCTGTGGGGCACGCTGGCCGCCAGCGTCCTGCTGAACTTCCTGTCGCTGCGCGGCTACTTCGGCACGCTCGACGACGCAGTGTTCGGCGCGGTGCTGGTCGTCTTCATGATGTGGTCGCCCCACGAGGCGCTGCGGCGCTGTCGGGCGGCGATCCGCTCCTGGCGGGGGCGCCGGCGCGCCGGCACCGCTGCCCGCCGACAGCAGGTGACCGATGGCGCTGCTTGAGGTTCGCGAACTCAGCCGCGCCTTCGGCGGCCTGCAGGCGGTGGCCGAGGTGAGCTTCGCGGTGCCGGAGCGCGCCATCAAGGCGGTGATCGGCCCGAACGGGGCGGGCAAGACCACCCTGTTCAACCTGATCGCCGGCAGCCTCCGTCCCGACCGCGGCACGATCCTGCTGGCCGGCCAGCCGCTGGACGGCCTGGCCCCGCACCGCGTGGCGGCGCGCGGGATCGCGCGCACCTTCCAGAATGTCAAGATCATCCGCCAGATGACGGTGCTGGAGAACGTCCTGGTCGGCTGCCACACGCGCAGCCGCGGCGGCGTGGTCGCCTGCATGCTCCGGCTGCCGTTCACGCGGCGCGAGGAGGCCCGGGTGCGCGCGCGCTGCCACGGGCTGCTGGAGATGCTCGGCATCGCGGCGCTGGCCGACGCGGAAGCAGCCATGCTGCCGTTCGGCCAGCAGCGCCTGGTGGAGCTGGCCCGCGCGCTGGCGGCGGAGCCTCGCCTGCTGCTGCTGGACGAGCCGGCGGCGGGGCTGAACATGCGCGAGACGGCGGCACTGGCCGCGACGGTGCGGGCGATCCGCGACCTGGGCATCACCATCCTGATCGTGGAGCACGACATGTCGCTGGTGATGGAGGTCTCCGACGAGATCGTCGCGCTCAACTTCGGGCGCAAGATCGCCGAAGGGACGCCGCAGCAGGTGCGGCGCGACGCGGAGGTGGTGCGCGTGTACCTGGGAGACGGGGATGCTGCGCGTCAGGAACCTTGAGGCCGGGTACGGCCAGTTGCGGGTCCTGCGCGGCGTCTCGGTGCACGTGGCGCCGCGCGAGATCGTCTGCATCATCGGCGCCAACGGCGCCGGCAAGAGCACGTTTCTGAAGACCGTGGCGGGCGTGCTGGCGCCGCGCTCGGGGCAGATCGAGTTCGACGGGCAGCGGCTGGACGGCCTGCCGGCCCACCGGGTGGTCGGCCGGGGCTGCGTGCTGGTGCCGGAGGGGCGGCTGGTCTTCGCGCCGCTCAGCGTCGCGGACAACCTCATGCTGGGCGGGTACACGCAGTACCGGCGCCACCGCGCTTCCGTGGTGGCGGACCGCCTGGCACGCGTGTTCGCGCTGTTCCCCGTCCTGGCGGAACGGCGGCGGCAGCTGGCCGGCACGCTCTCCGGCGGCGAGCAGCAGATGCTGGCGATCGGCCGCGCCCTGATGGCCGACCCGCGCCTGATCATGCTCGACGAGCCGTCGATGGGACTGGCGCCGCTGGTGATGAAGAGCATCCTGAGCACCATCGCGGCGCTGCGCGAGGGCGGCGTGACCGTGCTGCTGGTCGAGCAGAACTCGCGGGCGGCGCTGGGGATCGCCGACCGGGGCTACGTGATGGAGACGGGCAGCATCGTGCTGGAGGGCACCGCCCAGGAGCTGCTCGACAACAACGAGGTCCAGCGCGCCTACCTGGGCAAGGAGTACCGCAGCATCGCCGAGCGCTGATCGCCCCGGCAAGCGCGGCGCCGGCGGGGGAGGGTAGCGGCCATGATCTACGATGCCGGTGTGGAGACCATCGCTCGCAGCGAGCTGGCCCAACTGCAGATCGAGCGGCTGCAGGCGACGCTGCGGCGCGTCTACCGCAATGTGGCGTTCTACCGCCAGGTGTTCGACGCGCGGGGGGTGGACATCGAGCGCGTGCGGGACCTGGACGCGCTGGAGGGCCTGCCGTTCACCACGCGCGCCGACCTGCAGTCGGCCTACCCGTACGGCATGTTCGCGGTGCCGCTGCGCGACATCGTCCGCCTGCATGCGTCGTCGGGGACCCGGGGGCGTCCGGTCGTCGTGGGGTACACGCGCAACGATCTGCAGCACTGGTCGGCGCTGGTGGCGCGGCAACTGGTGGGCGCTGGCGTGGATCAGCACGACGTCGTGCAGATCGCCTTTGCCTACAGCCTGTTCACCGGCGGCCTGGGTTTCCACTATGGAGCCGAGCGCCTCGGAGCGGCGGTGGTCCCGGCTTCGACCGGGGCCAGTCCGGCGGACCAGATCGCCATCATGCGCGACTACAAGACCACGGTGCTGGCCGGCATGCCCAGCACGGCCCTGGTGATCGCCACCGCCGTGGAGGAGCAGGGCGTCCATCCCGAGGAGCTGCACCTGCGCGTCGGGCTGTTCGGGGCGGAGCCGTGGAGCGAGGATGTGCGGCAGCGCATCGAGCAGAGCCTGCGCCTGCGCGCGTTCGACGCCTATGGCGTCAGCGAGATCATGGGGCCCGGCGTTGCCGCCGAATGCGCCGAGCGCCAGGGCCTGCACGTCAGCGAGGACCATTTCATCGTCGAGGTGATCGATCCGGTGACGCTGGCGCGCCGCCGTCCCGGCGAGGACGGCGAGCTCGTGTTCACCACGATCACCAAGGAAGCCTTCCCGCTGATCCGCTATCGCACCGGCGACCTGGCTGCCCTGATCGACGGGCCGTGCGCCTGCGGCCGGACCTTTGCTCGCATGACCCGCGTGCGGGGCCGGACGGACGACCTGGTCATGGCCCAGGGGGCCAGGTTCTTCCCGTCGCAGCTCCGCGAAGTGCTCATGCAGCAGCGCTGGTTCAGTCCCGAGGTGGCGGTGGTCCTGACGCGGAACGATGGCCAGGACCGCATCGAGGTGCGGGCCGCCATCTCGGAAGCGGCCCCGTTCTTCGACGAGATCTCGCGGGTGTCCGAGCTGCGCGCGGACACGGTGCGGGCACTGCGGGCCGCGCTGGGCGTGTCGGTGGAGCTGACCCTCGTCGAGCGGGCGACGCTGCGCGAGGAGACGGGCGCCAAGGGGGTGCGCGTCATCGACAGGCGGCGGCTCTGAGGGCCGGTTGGGCGGCGCCAGAGCGTGCGTGCAGGCAGGACAGAAGCCGGCGGCGGTTGACAAGGTCGCCGCGTGTCGCGTATACTCGTTGCGCTGGCTGCGGCGCGTCCGGCTGCGGCCAGCCTCGCGTCTGTGGACGCAGTCCTCGCCCGCGCGAACGGGCGTCGCTCCTCGGATTCGCGACCATGGGGCGCATCCCTTGTGTTGGTCACGTGGCGGCAGCGGTCGCGTCGCCGGTGCGCCAGTTTTTTCGCGGCAGCGTGAGTCGGCTCACAGTCTGCCCCGGCTTTTTCCTCCACACTCTGTCTCGGGACTAGCAGCTTCTGCCGCGCCTGCTGCCTGCGGCAGGTGACCCCCGCCGGGCTCGATGGCGCACCGCACCACGCGGCGCGCGTCGGGTCGACGGGGAGCGGGTCGTCGCAGGCTTCTCGGTTCAGGCGCACCTATCGTGGGGCAGGTGCCTCGGGCACGCCGCTCCAGCCAGGAGATCTCACCATGGAAGTGCGCACAGGTCGCACCGCAGTCCTCGTCGCCGTGGTCGTGTTCGTGACTGCCGGTCTGCTGGCGGCGGGGCCGGCTCGCGCCGAGGACGTGTCGGGACACCTGCCGCCCGGACAGACCGTCTGGAGCGGCACCATCAGGGTGATCGACAACGTGATCGTGCCCGTCGGCTCGGAGCTGGTGATCCAGCCGGGAACCCTCGTGCAGTTCGACAATCCGTGGCGTGTGCTGAGTGTCGACGGGCAGTTGGACGCCCAGGGCATCGCGGTCGCGCCGATCACGTTCACCTCCGTGACCGACGATGCACCCGGCCAGTGGGGTGGGGTGCTGATGAACCCCGGGAGCACCGGGACCTTCGCGCACGCGACCTTCCGCTACGGCGGGTACGCGCAGCCGGGCATGCTGGTGGTGGACGATGCCAGCGTCACGGTGCTGAACTGCGCGTTCAGCGCCACCAGCGCCAATGGCGATGCGCTGCACGTGCGGAACGTGGTGGACAGTGGCCGCGTGGTGGTCGAGTGGAGCACCTTCGCGGCCGATGGCTATGCGGACATCAGGTGCCAGAGCGCTTCGCCCACCATCCGCTCCTGCACGTTCTCGGGCTCGGGCCGCGCGGTCTACCTGGTGGGCTCCAGCTACCCGAATCTGGACGGCACGCTGACGGCGGATGACGGCATCTGGGTGGAGGGCACGACGCTGGAGCGCAGCGGCACGTGGATGAACGGGGGCATTCCCTACATCCTGCACGGGGGCGTGAGCATACCCGATGGCGTGACGCTGACGGTCGCGCCGGGGGTGATCGTCAAGGGGGACGACTACTGGAATTCGCTGCACGTGGAGGCGGGTGGGAATCTGCAGGCGGTGGGCACGGAGGTGGCGCCGATCGTGTTCACGTCCTACTGGGACGATAGTGTCGGCGGGGACACGAACGGGGATGGAGGTGGTTCGGCACCCGGGCCGGACCAGTGGGGCGGCATCTCGTTCCAGCCGGGCAGTGCTGGCGCGCTGGACTGGGTGCAGATGCGCTACGGCGGCGGGCAGCTGTACGGTCTGGTGCAGATCGACAATGCCGAGGTGACGATCAGCAACTCGCGCTTCGAGCTTAGCGGCGAACACGGTGTGTGGACGGGCAACTTCGCCGATCCCAGCGCCGTGGTGCTGACGAACTGCTCATTCCAGGACAACCGCTCCCGGGATCTCTACTGCGTCCATGCCTCGCCGACGGTGGAGAACTCGACGTTCGCCGGCAGTGGCGAGGCGATGTGGCTGGCGGGCACCAGCTATCCGGTGCTGGGGGCGGGGATCGCGGCGGATGACGGCATCTGGGTGGAGGGCACGACGCTGGAGCGCAGCGGCACGTG
>CAZPXM010000190.1:0-5921 GCA_964591015.1 uncultured Gemmatimonadaceae bacterium | reverse complement strand
GGCGGGGCGGCCTGGCCGGTGGCCGACGCAGGGGCGCTGGATGGCCGCTGCCTCGAACTGACTCGCTGGAGCGCGGGGGCAGGCGCCGTCTGGCTCAGGTTCGACCTGCGCAACGACGGCGAGCGGCCGGCGCAGATCCTGCGCCGCGTGCGCCTGGCCGGCCAGGTCGTGCCGCGCCCGCGGGCCGAGGCCTAGCAGCGGCTTGCCGCCGGCGGCAGCGGCGCCGGCCCCCGGGAGCAGGCCGGCACGCGCTCCGGCGCGCCTGGCCGCGGAGGGTATGCCATGCGAGTCCTGGTTACGGGCAGTGCGGGACGGATCGGCCGCCACGTGGTGGCGGAGTTGCGCCAGTACGGCCACGAGGTCGTGGGCGCGGACATCGCAGCGGTGGGAACTGCGGGCGCGATGCGCGTCGATCTGACCCGGGCCGGCGAGGTGTACGGGGCGCTGGCGGGGTGCCAGGCGGTGGTCCACCTGGGCGCCTGGGCCAACGCCGGCATGGTGCCAGATGTGCGCACCTACGCGGACAACGTCACGGGCACCTTCCATGTCTTCCAGGCCTGCGCCGAGCTGGGCGTCCGGCGGGTCGTCTTCGCCTCCAGCGCCCAGGTCTACGGGTTCGCGGGCGAGCCGCCGCGCTATGTTCCCGCCGACGAGGACCATCCCCTGCGACCGCTGAACTGCTACGCGCTGGCCAAGATGGCGGGCGAGCAGGCGGCGGCCTATTTCGTGGCGCGGCACCACCTGCAGATCGTCAGCTTCCGCATCATGGGCGCCCGCACGCCGGCCGAGCTGCCCGCCGAGCTGGCGCAGGTGGCGCGCGATCCGGCCGCCGGCCGCCAGCTGTTGTGGACGCGCGTGGATGCGCGCGACGTGGCGCTGGCCTGCCGGCTGGCGGTGGAAGCGGCAGCGGTCGAACCGGGTCCCTACAACCTGACCGGCAGCCGCGTGGTCCTGGACGAGCCCGCCGCGGATCTGGTGCGGCGCCATTGCGGCGAGCGGACGGAGATCCGCGCCGGGATGGACGGTGTGGCCTCGCCGCTGAGCTGCGCGCGGGCGGCCCGTCTGCTGGGGTACGCGCCGCGCTTCGCCTGGTCGATGTCGCAGCAGCATCCCGAGAGCTGAAGGCCGCCTCCGGTGGCGGCCACGGCGGGCGCCGCGGGCACCGCGGGTGGCGCCGGCATCGCCTGCCAGAGCGGATCGGCCGCGGCCGGACAGCCTCGCCTCTGGCCAGGCGCCAGGCGGGCACCCGGGGCGCCGTTCAGGCGAGCAGCCAGGGGTCGGGGGCGAGCGGCGGGCGCTCCTGGGCGAGGCCGTAGTCGCGGTCCTGCAGGCGCGGATGGCCCAGGGGCCCGTACGCGCCGAACTCGGCGCACTGGTCCGCACCTGCCACGAAGCTGACCTCGATCCCGTCCTCCGTGACCCGCGCCAGCTGGAAGCCCTGGCGGGTCTCGACCGCCCTCGGGTCCCAGCGCTCGACGAGCTGGGCGGTGTTGCCGGCGGCCGGGGTCTTGTGCACCCGCATGCGCCCCACGCGCTCGACGGGTCTGCCGGTGTGCACGTGGCCGCAGAACAGCACATCCACCGCGGCGTCCTCCAGGATCTGCAGCAGGCGCCGGCGCTGCGGGGCATCGATGCCGAAGTACCCGAGCAGGTACTCGTCCTCGCGGCCGATGTCCCAGGTGGGCTCCTCGGGGTCGTCCAGGTAGAGCCAGTAGTGCATCACGGCCACGTGGTGGCGGCCGCGCGGGCGGCCGGGCAGGCGCTCCATGAAGCGCCAGAATTCGTCCTCCTCCGGCAGCCCGGAGCCGGCCACCGCAGCGTAGAACCCGGTGAACCGCACCTGGCGGTGCAGGAAGGTCCACTGGATGGGGCCGAAGTAGGCGGCGAACAGCCGCAGGCGGGCCGAGGTCATGTTCAGCGCGACATCGTCGCGATCGGGCCGCGGGCCAGGACAACGGGTGTGCTTGTTGCCCACGTCCATGTTCCCGGGGATCACGTACACCGGGAAGGGCAGGGCATCCAGGTCGTCGCGCGCCTGCTGGTACTCGTACTCGTGGGTGTCGCCGTCGCGGGTCAGGTCGCCGCCGACCAGCAGCAGATCCGCCGGCACCGCCGCCAACTGGTCGCGGATGGCGCGCCAGCGCCGGTTGATGGCCGGGCGGAAGCGGTACGAGCGGGGCGTGCCCAGGTGATGGTCGGCGATGTGCAGGAAGGTGAACGGCGCGAAGGCGTCCATGACGATCTCCACCCGTTGCGACCCGTCCACGCCGCCCGGAGCCGGCTTACCGCGCCACCTGGGCGGCGTCGAAGCCCAGCGGCAGGCCGGCGATCTGCGGCAGCCAGCGCCGGTAGGCCGCGAAGGAGAATGGCGGCGTGCCAGCCAGGTAGTGATTGCCCCCGCGCACCGGGGCGCCCTGCCCGCTTTCCAGCTCCCAGTCGATCAGCCACAGGCGCTGGGCGCCCCGGCTGACACGCAAGCGGCCCACCACGGCATTGGCGTTGGCGTCCACGGCGAACGGCCCGTCGAGCAGCACCTGGCCGCTGTCCGCATCCACGAGGCGGCAGCGGCCGCGGGCCGGCTGCCGGCTGTCGTTGCCGACGATGACCCGGCAGTGCCAGTCCTCCGGCTCGGCGACCACCACGCACACCGGCTGCTGGACGCGCCGGATGTACCAGTAGGCCAGCTTGCGGGCGAAGTAGTAGTCGACCACCGCGTCGGAGAACTGCGGCCAGCAGTCGATCAGGTTCCACCAGATGATGCCCGTGGTGCGCCACTTGCGCTGGCGGCACAGCTCGATGAAGAACTTCTTGGCCTCGGCCTGGCTGATCTGCGAGGCCAGCGCGAAGTCGGCCAGGTTGTCCGGCGCCCAGCCGAACAGCTCGCCGATCTGGTCGGCCATGAGCTGGATGCGGTACTTGTAGAGACTGCCGCCGGGAACCGGATCGGCAGCGTGCGTGATCCACTGCTCGTTCCCCTGCCAGGGCCAAAGGTGCGCCGGCTCGATGAAGCGCTCGATGCTGCTGACGTTCGGGCAGCCGTGGTAGCCGATCTCGCTGGCGAAGTGCGCCGTGTTCTCCAGGTAGTAGCGGCTCTTGAAATAGTCCCGCGGCCCCCACAGATGCTGCTCCGGCATCAGCCGCTGGTCGGCCCGGCGCACCACCTCGGGAGAGACGTACGGCGAGCTGGGCAGGTAGGGCCGGTAGGGATCCCACTGCCGGCACACCTCGGGCAGCACCTGGCGCGTGAGCCGGTTGGCGTTGGGATCCAGGCCGCGGGCCAGGTAGAACACGTCGTTCTCGTTGTCGCCGGCCCACAGCACCAGGCAGGGGTGGTTGCGCAGCCGGCGCACGACCTTCTCCGCCTCCGCGCGCACGCGCGCCAGGAAGGCGTCGTCCTGCGGGTACAGGCCGCAAGCGAAGGCGAAGTCCTGCCACACGAGGATGCCCAGCCGGTCGCATGCCGAGAAGAACGCGTCGTCCTCGTACACGTTGCCGCCCCAGCAGCGCAGGATGTTGCACTCCAGCTCGGCGCACAGCGCCAGCATGCGCGCGTACCGCTCGGCATCGCGGCTGTGGAAAGCGTCGGCGGGGACCCAGTTGCTGCCCTTGCAGAGGATGGGCACGCCGTTGATGCGGAAGAGGAACTGGCCGGGCTGGTCGGCGGCGGTGGTCTCCGTCCGCACCAGCTCCGCGGTGCGCAGGCCCACGGTGTCCACCCGGCGCGCCAGCACCTGGCCGTCCGCGTCGCGCCGGAGCTCGCAGGTCACCTCGTACAGCGCTGCCTCGCCGTACCCGCGCGGCCACCACAGCCGCGCCTCCGCCACGGGGATGTCGGTGGCGCCGGCCACGAAGCGCACGGGCACGGTGTGCGCGAACGAGCTCGGCCCGCACGCGCCCCGCAAGTGCAGGGACAGGCCCGGGACGAGCGGGCCTGGCAGCCGGAGCCGCCAGTGCACCCCCAGGACCGCCTGCGAGCCGTCGAGGCGCCGGGTATGGTAGTAGACCGCGTCGATGCCGGCCGGTTCGACTGCCTCCAGCACCACGCTGCGCCAGATCCCCGCCGAGACGATGCGCGGGGCGATGTCCCAGCCGTACACGTGGGGCGCCTTGCGGATGTACAGGGACTCCACGTTGGTGGCCATGGGGCTGTGGCAGATGGGCGGGTAGTCGTACTGGCGCGCGGCCTCCGTGGCCGAGGCCAGCCGGACCACCAGTTCGTTGTCGCCGGCGGCCGCCAGCAGCCCGGTGACAGCGAAGGCGTGCTCGACCAGCGCATTATCGGTCCGGCCCAACAGGCGGCCATTCAGCCACACCGTCGCCAGGCAGTCCAGGCCGCCGAATACCAGGCGCAGCTGCCGGCCGGTCAGCTCGGGCGGCGTGGGAAAGCGGCGCGTGTACCACCATTCGCAGGCTTCCAGGGCGCGCAGCCGGTGCACGTTGTCGCCCACGAAGGGATCGGGCAGCAGACCCGCCGCCACCAGATCCAGCTCGACGTTGCCGGGAACGCGGGCCGGCACGCGCGGGGTGTCCAGGCGCGCCAGCGCCGCCGGATCGTCGGCGCAGTGCGTCCCCGCCTCGAACCAGGTCAGCTCCCAGATGCCGTCCAGCACCAGCGCCCCTGCCATCAGCGGTGCTCCGTGTCGGGTTCGCGGGCCGTGCGCGGGCGGCGTCGCCGGCAGGGCAGCCCCGCGGGCGACGTCGGCTCGGACCATGGCTGCCGGCCGCTAGCGAGCCCAAGATTGGCGGTTGGGGTGCGCCCGGTCAATCGGCGTCGGGGCGGCAGGTCAGCGGACCTGGCAGATGCCCGGCGGCACTGGCGGCCGGCCAGCGCGATTGGTGGCGGACAGGTCCGCGGCCTATCCTTCGGGCGGAGGCGGCCTCGTCCGGCGCCGGGCGACGGCCGCACTCGCGGCAGCGCCCGTCGACCACAGGAGCGTTCGCCATGGAGGCACGCGTCGAGCATCGTCCCGCCTATGCCCTGGCCATCGTCGAGCTGGCGACCGACGAGGCTGTTCGCGCCGAGACTGGCGCGATGGTCTCGATGTCCGCCAATGTCCAGGTCGAAAGCGGGCTGCCGGGAGGACTGGTGCAGTCAGCGCTGCGCAAGGTCCTCGCCGGCGAGTCCTTCTTCGTCAACACGTTCACCGCCCGCGGCGGGCCGGGCCAGGTCACCTTCGCGCCCAGCCTGCCCGGCGACATCTGCCCGGTCCGGGTGGCCGGCGAGCTGTTCGTGCAGTCGGGCTCGTTCCTGGCGGGCGAGGCCGGCATCGAGATCGACGCGAAGTGGGGCGGCGCGACCTCCTTCTTCGCCTCGGAGGGCCTGTTCCTCCTGCACCTGCGCGGCCACGGCACGGCGCTGTTGAGTTCGTTCGGGGCGATCCACCAGGCCACGCTCGACGGCACCCAGGGGCTGATCGTCGATACCGGGCACGTGGTCGCCTTCGAACCGACGGTGCGCTGGAAGGTCAAGAAGGTGGCGGGCCTGTTCACGTCGCTGATCAGCGGCGAGGGGCTGGTGTGCGAGTTTTCCGGACGCGGCGCGGTGTGGCTGCAGACGCGTTCGCACCAGGCGTTTCTCGACTGGCTGATCCCGCGGTTGCCCACCGCGCACGCGGACAGCGGCGGCCGCCACGACACGGGGGGCGTCCTCGGCAATCTGCTGGGAGGGCGCTGAAGCGGGCGCGCGCGGGCAGTCGCGCACGGGCCGGTGACTTGCGGATCAAGGCCGCCGGTCTGGCGGATGGCGCCGTGGCGCTGTCCGGTACGGCGAGCTTGGGCGTTATTGTGGGCAGCGCCGGCCGGGTGCCGGCCGGCAAGCCCACGCGGGAAGCCGCGGGCTGCGGCGCAACCGCGGGCCGCGAAGCGCGCCGGCGGCCGCGGGGCGGCATGGCAGGGGGGCGCCCCGGAGGAGGGGTCCGGGC
>CAZPXM010000189.1:0-5939 GCA_964591015.1 uncultured Gemmatimonadaceae bacterium | reverse complement strand
GCGCTGCGCACCACCGACGAGTACGTGTGGTGCTACAGCGAGCGGATGAACTGGTGGACCGGGGACTTCCCGGAGGGCCTGGACGAGGCCATCCGCGCCGCGCGCGCCCGGCTGGCCGGACCGCGCGCGGCCGACTTTCAGTTGACCGACGCGCTGGCGCGCGGTCGGGCGGCCATGGACGCCGCGCTGGCGGCGCAGCTGGTCCGCCGGCAGGCGGTCGTGCCGGCGCTGGCGGCGGGCACGGCGCCGCCGGTCATCGACGGCGCGCTCGGGGATCCGTGCTGGGCGGCCGGGGCGCTGGCGCCGCTGCTGCCGCCGGTCGGCAGCGACAGCCTGGTCGCCGGTACGGCTGCCTGGGCAGCAGCCGACGACACGGCCCTGTACGTGGCTGTCCGGTGCGAGGAGCCGGCCATGGACAAGGTGGTGGCGGCCGGCTCGCGCCGCGACGACGCGCTGTGGCTGGGCGACACCGTCGAGCTGTTCGTCAGCTTGGGGCCCGAGCCCGAACCGTACGTCCACCTGATCGTCAATCCCGACAACGTCCGCTGGGACGGCATCTCGGGAGGGCCCAACGGCGACTCGACCTGGGACGGGGCGTGGTCCAGCGCCGTCGGTCGCGAGGCGGCGGCCTGGTGCGTCGAGATGGCGGTGCCGTGGACGGCGCTGGGCGGCAGGCCGCAGGCGCAGGAGTCCCGGCGCGCCAACATCTGCCGGCAGCGGCTCGCCGGGAACGAGCTGAGCGCCTGGTCGATGGTCGTGCAGGGCTTCCTCGAGCCAGCCCACTTCGGCGTCTGGCAGTTCGGCGGGCAGCGCTGAGCCGGCGGGCCAGCGGGCTGGCCTTCGCCTGCGGGGCCTGTCGGCGCCGCCGGGGACTCCGGCAGGCGCGCCCCCGGCGGCGCGCGGCGGCGCGGCGAAGGCGCGGCGAGACCGCGGCGAGGGCGCGGCGAACGGCTGGCCGCGGGCCTCACAACACTGCCCAGACGCCTCCCATGCAGCAGGCCATGCCCAGCAGCAGGCGCGCGGTGAGGCGCTCGCGGCCCGTCGCGGCGCCGATGAGCAGGCCGAAGACCGGCGCCGTGCTGGTGAGCGTGACCGCCTTGGTCACGGCAGTGTGGCCGATGGCATAGACGAACAGGTAGGCTCCCAGACCCATGCCCAGCAGCCCCGTCGCCGCCACCACCAGGAAACTGCGGCGATCGAAGGCGCGCAGGCCCTCGGTGCGGCTGGGCAGGATGCGGAAGGCGAGCAGCAGCAGGGCGACCAGCGGCATGCGCACTGCATTGGCCTGGATGAGCGTCAGGTGGGCGATGCCTGGCTTGAGCAGCACGGAGCTCAGGCCCCAGAACGCCGCGGCGATCAGCGAGAGCGCCACGCCCAGGCCCAGGCGCGCGGGGGCGAGGGGGGCGATCTGCTCCAGCCCGCGGCCCGCACCGGCGCGCCAGCCCGCAGGGCGGGCCTGATCGGGTTCGCGCGCCAGCAGCACTACCCCGGCCGCGACGAGGACGGCGCCGCCGGCCAGCGAGGCTTCCGGCGGGCGGGCGAGCAGCACTGCCTCCCAGGCCAGCGTGGTGAGCGGGAACACGCCGGACAGCGCCATGGCCCGGGCGATGCCGATTTCCTTGAGCGCGATCAGGTACAGGGTATCGCCCACGCCGATGCCCACGGCCACGGAGCCGCCCAGCGCCGCCAGCTCCGCTGCGGAGGCCCGCCAGCCGCCACCGCCGTGCGGATCGAAGGGCAGCAGCAGCAGGAACAGGACGCCCGCGACCGCGCAGCGGGTGGCGTTCATGGTGGCCGGCGGGATGCGGTCGGCCTGGGCGCGCAGCAGCAGCGCGTTGATCGCCCAGAGGACGGCGCAGCCCAGGGCCGCCAGCTCGGGCAGCGCTTCGGGAGTCAAGAGCGCGCGTGCTGGGACTCGGCGGGCGCCTGGTAGCGGACGTCGAGGTGGGGCGTCTCGAGGCGCACGTGCCCCCGGACCCGGGACTCCAGGCAGCTCTCCAGCGTGCCGCTGACGATCAGCGTCCGCTCGGCCGGGATGGGGGCGCGGCCGGTGACGATCATCTCCTCGATCTTGGCGACCAGGCAAGCCGAGTAGGTGACGTTGGGCGTGGGGCTGAGGAAGAACTGCGTCGCCAGCGGACCCTCAACGCCGGCCAGGCGGCAGGCGAAGCAGAAGTCGCTCACCGCGCCGTTCAGCATGAGCAGCGTGGCGCGCAGGCCGTCGCGGTACTCGATGAAGTAGGCTGCCGGCGACTGGACGAGCCGGGGCAGTTCGCCGCTGCCGACCAGATCCTGGGTGCGGCCGTCCTCCACGGTGAGCCCCCCCAGCGTGTCGCTGCGCGACAGCGCGGCCTCCAGCAGTTCGCGCGAGTAGCGCCCATCCTCGCCGGCTCGCCAGACCTCGTCGCCGTCGACGAGCTGAACCGCTGCCACGCCCACCTCGCCTCCGGCGCGCCGCTCGACCATGCACTGCATGGCCTCCAGCGCGTGGTAGTCCATGGGATCCGAGCCACCGCAGCCCACCATCAGCGCCTGCTCGATGCGACACCCGAGGGGAAGCTCCACATCCGGCAGCCGCCACGTCACCGGCAGGGACGAACCGGCCAGCAGCGGGAAGCCCAGGCGACGCGCGTCCTCGACCATCTGCCGGGCGTAGTCGAACCGATAGGACAGGTGCTTGTCGTTGTACACCGGCACCGCGCGGCCGTCTTCCTCGAACACGCGCACGCACTCGCGGAAGAACTCGTAGCGCGGGTACAGGATCTGGCCCTTCTCGTTCCTGGGGTAGTCGCCGTGCTCGGCGATGATCAGCACGGCATCCACGGCCAGGCGATCGCCGCCGCAGCGCAGCGCCGCGGCGATGCTGTCGTACACCTCGAAACCGAACTCGCGCGCTCTGTCCAGGCTCTGGTCGCCCAGGGGCCGCTGGTCCACGTACAGCGACGCCACCCGGACGTTCGGCCGGTGCCAGCGCCCCTGCCACGGATAGCCGACCAGGAAGCGGTCGACGATGTGCTGGGCGTGGCTGAGGTACCGGTACACCGTGGCGATCACCGCGACGCGTCTGGGCGGCAGGCTGCTCATGATGGATTCCCTCCGTGGCGCGCTCACGGCGCGCGTTGCGCGGGTGCGGCCGGCCGCGGGCAGCGCTTCCAGGGGCGCTGCCCGTGCTCCATGAACACGCGCGCCGCCGTGGCCTGGTACTGCGGATCCAGCCCGAGGGCTTCGTTCGAGCCGTAGTAGCCGGCGATGAAGCCGCCACCGAACGGCGCTGCCAGCTCGTCGATGTACCGGCGGGCGGCCGCGGCGATGCGGTCGTGATCGCGCGTCTGCAGCGTCGTCTGGATGTCCACCGGGCACTCGAAATGCACGCGGCCGCCGAAGTGCCGCGCCAGATAGCCGATGTCGTGCAGTTCGGGCTGGTCGAACTGCAGGATGTCCACGCCCGTCTCGATCCAGTCGGGGATGATGTCTCGCACGAACCCGCACGAGTGCAGCCGGAAGCTCAAGCCGCGGTCCTTGGCCGCGCCCACCACGCGCGCGTACACGGGCTTGAACAGCTGCCGGAACATCGCCGGGCTCATCAGCAGCCGATCCTGCGTGCCCCAGTCCTCGCCGGCGGAGATCCCGTCCACCCCGATGTCCGCGTAGCGATGGACCTGGCGTTCCAGCAGGTGCGCCAGCCGCTCCAGCAGGGCGCGGACCCGCTCCGGCTCGGCGGCGCAGTCCGCCAGGAAGACCTCCATGCGCCGCATGTAGCGCGCGATGTCGAAGGCCATGCCCATGCCGCCCTGCACATAATAGCCTTCGGCATGGTAGGCCCGCACCTGGGCCGCCGCCGCCTCGTACAGGTCGGCGCGGTCGATATCCGGCCAGGCATATCGCTCGAGCAGCTCCCAGCCGGCCTCGATGGCGCCCCGGTGCACCTCGCCCTTGGTGATGCTCTCCAGGCGCCGCCACTCGTTGCCCCACTCGTCGATCATGTCCCAGTAGCCGTCCCGCTGGGTCCATGGCTGGACCTGCCGGTTGGGCGCCCGTTGCCGGGCCACGCCGCGGAAGTCCGAGGGGTAGCCGCCGGCCATGGCGAACGGGATGCGCGGCGGGCTGGCGAAGGCCAGGCTCTGTTTGACGATGTCGCGACTGGTGAGGGGCATGTCGAGCTCCTGGCGCGATGGCACGAGCGCGATCGGAGGAAGTCTAGAGGCACATCCTGCTCGAGGCAAACCCGGCGGGCGGCCGGAGGCGTGCAGCCGCTGGCAGCCGCCAGCCTCCGGCTGCCGCGCCGGTGGCCTGCGCCGGCGCCGCAGCGTAACTTGCGCGCACCGCCTGGCCGGTCGCGCGGCCTGCCGGGCGGGCCCGGCCGATCCAATGCCGGTCCAATGACGGAATACGCGCGTCCTCGCGCCAATGCAGGAGGCCCGACGCCATGCGGCAGCATCTCGACCTGAACGGTTCCTGGAAGATCCGCTGGAGTGACGGCGTGCGCGGCGGCGACCCGCAGGGCGCCGAACGCGACGAGACGGATGCCGTTCGCTATCTGGACGCCACCGTGCCCGGCGAGGTCCATCTGGATCTGTGGCGCGCCGGCTGGATCGCGGACCCGTACGTGGGCCTGAACTGCCTGGCGGCCCGCTGGGTCGAGGAGTGCATCTGGAGCTACCGCCGCGAGTTCGAGGCGCCGGCCGCGGCGCTCCGGGCGGCGCACGTCTGGCTGGTGTTCGCGGGCCTGGACCTGGTGGCCAGGATCGTGCTGAACGGCCAGCAGGTCGGGCAGCATCGCAACAGCTTCTACCCCTGCCGAGTGGACGTGACCGGCAGGCTGCGTCCGGGCCGCAACGTACTCGCCGTGCACCTGGACAGCGGTCTGTTCGACGTGGCGGACAGGCCGTTCGCGGGGTACGGCGTGGGCGTCGACGCCAGGCTGCACAAGCGGCACTGGCTGCGGAAGCCGCAGTGCCAGTTCGGCTGGGACTGGAGCCCGCGCCTGGTCAATGTCGGGATCACGGGTCCGGTGCGGCTCGAATGGACCGACGAGGCGTGGCGCGTGGACCAGTTCGTGGCCCTGGCGGAGCTGGCGCCGGATCTGGAGACCGGCACGGTGCGAGGCCGTCTGTTCGTCGAGGGTCTGAGCGAGAGGGAAGTCCCGGCCGAGCTGTGCCTGGCCGTTCCCGCAGCGCGCGCGGCGGCGACGGTCCCGGTCACGATCCGGCCCGGACTGCACGCCTGCGAGGCAGTCGCCAGCGTCGATCGGCCCGAGCTGTGGTGGCCGGCCGGCCACGGCGCGCAGCGTCTGTATGCCGTGCAGGCGACCTTGCGCGTGGCAGGCTGCCCGCCTGCCGAAGCGAGCACCCAGGTGGGCTTTCGGCGGGTGCGCATCGACCAGGATCCCCACCCGCAGCAGGGCCGCTACTTCGCCCTCGAGGTCAACGGCCGCCGGGTCTTCGCCAAGGGCGGCAACTTCGTGCCGGCCGACATGATCTTCGCGCGCCTGGACGAGAGTCGGTACGACGCGCTGACGGATCGGGCGCTGGAGGCGAACTTCAACATGCTGCGCGTCTGGGGCGGCGGGCTGTACGAGAAGGACGAGTTCTACCGGCTGTGCGAGCGGGGCGGCCTGCCGGTCTCGAAAACCTTCGGCATTTGCGGCGGCGTGATCTGGATCAGCGCCGTGTTCGCCTTGCCGCTGCATGCCGAAAACGGGATGCCGCGCGGCTTCCCGCACGAGAGCCTGCTCCTGGCCCTGATGAGTTTCGGGCTGCTGACGCGGCTGCTTCTGGATCCCAAGGCCTCCGACCCGTTGCGCAACGCGGCGGTGACGGCGCTGGGGTTTGGCTACCTTCCGTTCATGCTGTCGTTCTTCATCCGCATGGCCCAGTGGGGCGCGACGATGCCCTTTGAGATCACCCGAGCCGGGGTGTTTCTCGGGTTCTACACGGCCC
>CAZPXM010000188.1:0-5974 GCA_964591015.1 uncultured Gemmatimonadaceae bacterium | reverse complement strand
GCCGGCTACTACGAGTCGCCGGTGCATCTGGGCGACAAGCTGCTGTGCGCCGAACACGGCATCCCCCAGATCGTCGGGGACACGGCCGGCCCCGCGGCGATGATGGCCGCCTTTCGCAGCGTGCCGATCTACCTGAACATCTGCCGCGAAGCCGAACGGCGCGCGCCGGACGCGGTGCTGCTCAACCACGCCAACCCCATGGCGGTGCTGTGCCGCGCCATGGTGAAGTACAGCCAGCTGCCGTGCGTCATCGGCATCTGCCACGGCGTCCAGGCGGGGATCCGCCACGCCGCCGGCCTGCTCGGCGTGCCGCCGCGCGAGCTGGATACCGTCTGGATCGGCACCAACCACTACTACTGGTTCACCCGGATGCGCCACCGCGGCCGCGACGTGCTGCCCGAGCTGTGGCGGCGGGTCCGCGCCACCCCGCCGCCCGCTGGCCAGCGGCTGGCCCACGCTCTCAGCCACGCCTTCGGTCACTGGATCGTGTACCCGGAGGACGACCACATCATCGAGTTCCATCCGTTCCTGGCGCAGGTGCAGGATCCCACCGAGCTCCCGTACGGCCTGAGCGAGCACGGCTTCGGCAAGCGGCTGCGCCCGCTGTATGCCGGGGAAGAGACCCTCGCGCAGCTCCGCGCCCGGGATGGGGCCGTGTCGCGGGCGAAAATGCTCAGGGAGTACCGCGCGCGCCTCCGGCGCGTCGAGCTGCCCGCCGCTGCCACCGACCCGCTGGCCGGCGAGGGGACGGCGCGGCTCATCGCGGACATCGCCACCGGCCGGCGCGGCGTGCACATCGGCAACGTGCCCAATCAGGGCAGCGTCACCAACCTGCCGCGCGAGGCCGTGCTCGAGGTGGAGGTCGTGACCGACTCGGCGGGCGTGCGGCCCATCTGCGCCGGCGACGCGCCGCCAGCCCTGGAAGCGATCCTGCGCAAGCGCATCGCGTGGCAGGAGCTGGTCGTCGATGCGGCCGTGCAGGGCGACCGCCGGCTGGCCCTGCAGGCCATGCAGATCGACGACGCCGCGATCCCGCCCGAGAGGGCGGCGCGGCTGCTGGCGGCGCTGCTCCGGCACAACGCGGGACTGCTGCCCACGTTCGCGCCGCGGCGCCAGCGGCGGGGCGCCTGAAGGCTCCTGGCCGCGCCGCGCGCGCCGCTGGCGCCGCGCGCGCGGTCGTCCCCTGCTCGCCTCCGGCCAGCGGCTGCCGTCTGGCCGCGGTCTACGCGGTCTATTCGTACTCCCACTTGTGCAGCCAGGGATCGCGCGTGTCGCGCTGGAACTGCTGGAGCCGCGCGCAGAAGGAAGCGACCTGCGCCGCCCAGGCCGGCTCCACCGCCAGGTTGCGCAGCTCGTGCGGATCCTCTTCCAGATCGTACAGCTCGAAGCGCGGCCGGTGCAGGTAGGCCTCGACGGTACGCGCCCCGAACCGCTCCAGACCGTCGCGCCGGGCTCCCTGCCAGCAACTGGCGCTCCACAGGTCGCTGGCGAACGAGTAGTCGAGCTTCCAGGCGATGTTCCAGATGAACTTGTAGCGCGGCGTGCGCACCACGCGCATGGGATAGTAGTTGGTGATCTCGTGGAAGGTGTGGGCCGCGAACACCTCCGTGCGCCAGTCCGCCGGGTGCGCCGTGCCGACCAGGCGGCGGAACGAGCGGCCGTGAAACCGCTCGGCAGCGTCCGGGGCGCCGGCGAAATCCAGCAGCGTCGGCGTGATGTCGGCCCAGGTGATCAGTCCGTCGCACACCACGCCGCCTGCGTCCCACGGGGTGCGAACGAGGCACGGCAGGCACATGCCGGGTTCGTAGAGCGTGGTCTTGGCGCCTGGGAACGCTGCGCCGTTGTCCGAGAGGTAGACGATCACCGTCTGCTCGAACTGACCGGCGTCGCGCAGGATGTCCAGCAGGCGGCCGACGCCGCGGTCCAGGCGGGCGATCGACTGGTAGTACTGAGCGAGCTCGGCGCGCGTCTCTGGCGTATCGGGCAGGAACGGCGGCACGAGCACGTCCGCCGGGTCGAACGGCTGCTCGGCGTCGCCCGGGAAGCTGGCCGGCGGGTTGCCGAAGCTGTTCGGCCGCAGCGGGAGGTCGTCCCTGACGCCGGCGCGATGCGGATTGTGGGAGGCCCAGTACAGGAAGAAGGGCGCGCGCCCGTAGACGAAGCCCCGACAGCTTTCGGCCATGCGCACGTCGTCGCGGCCGCAGGCGCCTTCGGGTTGCTCCCAATCCCACGGGAACAGGGACACCGGCGCCCAGTGCCGCTTGCCCACCCGCCCCGTCCGGTACCCCCGTGCGGCGAGCAGCCGCGGCAGGGTCTGCACGTCGTCGAAGCAGCAGAAGTGGTGCACCCCGTGCGTGTGGCCGTAGGTACCGTTGGCGTGGTTGTACAGACCGGTCAGGATCACCGAGCGGCTGGCCGCGCACGAGGCGGTCGTACAGAAGCTGTTGGCGAACCGCGTGCCGTACCCCGCCAGCCGGTCCAGGTTCGGCGTGGCGACCACCGGGTTGCCGTAGCAGCCGCACGCTTCCCGGCCGTGGTCGTCGGCCACGATCAGCACGATGTTGGGGCGGGTATCTGTAGGAGTCGCCATCGGTCATCCCTCGCCAGGTGAGCGTGCGCCAAGAAAGCGGCGGCGGGGCGGCGCCGTCAACCTGCCTGCCGGTGGCCCGCTGCCCGGCTGGCGGCGACGCCGGCGCTGCCCCTTGCCGCAGGCAGCCGTGCACCTATTCTTGACGGCGCGCCGAGCGCGCCTCCGTAGGGCGCCCAGAGCCAGCGCGCCGGCTGCCAGGCAGGGCGCGCGTCAGCGTCCCTGCAGCGGGATCGGAGTCCTGCCATGAGAGCACGCCGCATCGGCACCGCCCGCGTCTCCGGCCTGTGCATCGGCGGCAATCCCTTCAGCGGGTTCTCCCACCAGTCCGAGGCGCGCTCGCGCCAGATGCGCGCTTACTACACCCCGGAGCGCATCCTGGACGCGCTGCGCACCGCCGAGGCCAACGGCATCGATACCTTCTTCGGCCGCACCGACGCGCACATCTGCGGCCTCGTGCGCCGCCACTGGGAACAGGGCGGCCACCTGCAGTGGTTCGCGCAGGTGTGTGCGGACCGCGACGACGAGGCCGGCTGGCGGCGCTGGCTGGCGACGGCCGCCGAGCTGGGCGCCACGGCCGCCTACCTGCACGGCGGGCTCGTGGACCACGCGTACGCCAACGGCCAGTTCGAGCTGCTGCGCGAGTTCCTCGCCCGCTGCCGCGACCTGGGGGTCGTCGCCGGCTTCGCCGGCCACCGCCCGGACGCCCACGCCTGGATCCGGGACCATCTGCCCGCGGACTTCCAGATGTGCTCGCACTACAACCCCACGGATCGCTCCCGGCAGGCGCAGCACATCGCCGCGGGCGAACGCTGGGAGGAAGAGGACCGTCAGGCGATGCTCGCGGTGATCGCGACCATCGCCCGGCCGGTGGTGCACTACAAGGTCTTCGCCGGCGGCAACCGGCCGATCGAGCCGGCGTTCGTCGCCTTGGGCCGCGCCATGCGCGCCGACGACGTGGCCTGCGTCGGCTTCTTTCTGGCCGACGATCCGCACATGATCGCCACCGACGTCGCCCTGTTCGAGCAGCATGTCGAGGCGCCGGCCAGCGGCCCGGCGCCGCCGCGCTGCCGCCCGGGCGCCGCCGCAGCGGGAGCCGGCCATGCTGCCTCGTGAACGAGTCGTCGCCGTCATCGAGCATCGCCGCCCGGACCGCATCCCGCTGTATGGCTGGGTGCGCGCCAACCTGGAGGAGCAGATCTGTGCGGCGTTCGGCTCGGTGGCGGCGTTCGAGGACCGCTACGAGTTCGACTACGCGCACCTGTTCGGCGGCCCGAGTCCCTATCCGGCTGCCCAGCTCGACGCCCTGCGCGCGGCGGCGAACGGGACCATCGCGCCGGACGCGCTGCTGGGCATCGAGCTGAACGATCCCGACGACGAGGCCGCGTACGCCGACATCGTCGCCGGCATCCGCCACCACAAGGAGCAGCGCGGGCGCTTCGTGTACGTGCAGACCCCGGGCATCTTCGAGTGCCTGAACGGGCCGTTCGGCATCGAAGACCATCTGGCCTACCTGCTGCTGTACGAAGAGCAGCTCCACGAGGTCTACCGGCGACAGTGCGCCTGGAACCAGCGCTTCGCGCACAACTGCATCGATCTGGGCGTGGACATGGTGCACGTCTCGGACGACTGGGGCCAGCAGCACGGCCTGCTGTTCCGGCCCGAGACGTGGACGCGGCTCATCCGTCCCTACCACGAGCCCACGTGCCGAGCGGTGAAGGCGCGGGGTGCCTACCTCAGCCTGCACAGCGACGGCAACATCCGCGAGGTGGTGGCAGGGGTCGCCGAGCTGGGGTTCGACGTGGTCCATCCCTGGCAGGAGTCCGCCGGCATGGACTTCGGCTGGTACCAGCGCCGCTGGGCCAACCGTTTCGTGCTCATGGGAGGTCTGGACGTCCAGACCACGATCGGTTTCGGCCGGCTGGACTTCCTGCGCGCGGAGATCGAGCGCGTCATGCGCCTGTTCGCCGGCGGTGGCCTGCTGTTCTGCACCTCGCACTTCGTGCAGGACCACTGCTCGATCGAGGAGCTGACCCTGGCCTTCGACACGGCGTACGCGCTGGTACGCGCGCTGGCCCGCTGAGCCCCGCGGTGGAACCTCCCTTCACTCCCCGGCTGGCGTTTCCCCAGCAGTACCGCTTCGACATCCGCTGGCGCGCGGGACGCTACTGCATCCTCGACCAGACCCGCCATCGGTACGTGGCGTTGACGCCGGAGGAGTGGGTCCGCCAGAACCTGATCGAGTACCTCGTCCGCGACCGCGGCTGCCCGCGGACCCTGATCGCGGTGGAGACCGGCCTGGACTACCACGGCAAGTCGTTCCGCGCCGACGCCATCGTGCACGCCCGCGACGGCAGCGCGCTGCTGCTGGCCGAGTGCAAGGAACCCGGGACCGTCCTGGAGCAGGCGGTGCTCGAGCAGGTGGCGGACTACAACGCGATCGTGGGCGCCCGGTACGTCGTGGTGACCAACGGCCAGGTCCATCGCTGCTGGCAGGTGGATCCGCAGCGCGGCGGGCGCGTCCTGGATGCCCTGCCGCGGTACGAAAGGATGTGAGAGGAACCGGCGAACGGGCCCGGCGCCGCGGCGGGCGCGGGAACGGCGAGCTCATTCCTGGCGTTCGAGCCCCTGGCAGACTGCGACGCCGATCGCGAAGCTCTCGGCAGTCCTGACGGCGCCCTGGGTCGAGATCCGGAATTCGTGCGGCAGCAGCAGTTCGACGCCGGCGAACACGAAGACCGGTTCGTGGACCTCCCAGGTGCTCCGCGTGGGGTACCCGACGCGCCAGCCGAAGCCGGCGTGCTGTACCTGGTCGGTGTCGCGGATCCGCCACCATGCCTCGGAGATGCCGACACCGAAGTGGACAGCAGCGGCGCTGCCCTGCCGTGCCAGGCCCACAGCGGCGCCCACATCGGCCCAGTCCAGCTTCCTGTCGCGCCGCACCACCCGGCTGGTGTCCCTGGCCGCCTGGATGGTCCCCTCGCTCCGGACGTAGTAGGCGTCGGCCTGCAGAAACCCTGCGACGCGGGCCCCGGCGTGCCCACGCCACCACAGCCGCCCGCCCCCGCCCAACCCCAGCCTCGGACCGCCGTCGTAGCCCTTGCTCACCTGCCCCAAATACTGCTGCACGTACTCGTTGTTCCGGTAGTCGTGCAGCAGTTGCGCGGCACCTGCGCGGAGGTACACGTCCAGCCAGTCGGCCAACCCGGTCGTCACCTTCGCATCGGCGCGGCGGAGTTCCACCCGCAGATCGCGCGTGTCCACGTCGAACCGCTGGACCTGCTCGACGGCCTCGATGCCGACGAACACGTTCCCGAACTTCGCGCCGACTCCGGGCCCGCCCCCCAGCTCGGCGGCGGCTGGCCCTGAGCCCCCCAGGAGGGATAC
>CAZPXM010000187.1:0-6002 GCA_964591015.1 uncultured Gemmatimonadaceae bacterium | reverse complement strand
TCTGCTGTTCTACTGCCCTGCCGAGCGCCGTGGTGCCCTGCGGGAGCGCATGGCAGCCGAGGGGTTGCGCGAGATGCGCTTTTCCTTCGACGGCGAAGGCGTGAAGGTTCTCATGAATGTCTAGGGGCGCGGTCTGGGCGCGGTTGTGAACGGGCGCCGGGGACTGGCTTCCCCTCCCGGTCAGCGGCGCCTCGGGCAGCCGGGCCGGCAGCCGGCAACTCGCGAGGCAGCATGGCACTCGAAGTGATCGAGCTATCGGACAAGCACCGGCGCCTGCTCGACCGTCTTGGCGAGCTGATACCGGATCTGGACCCGCAGTCGCCACAGAGCCTGCAGCGGATCTTCGGGCTCGGGCTGATCGCGCTGACGATGCGAGTCACGAACCGGGCGCGCCAGCGCGACCAGCAGGACCTCGTGGACGAGCTGGGAGCGATGGCACGCGAGATGGTCGAGGCTGAGAGCTGGGAGTAATTCGCCGCCCTGGCGCGGCCGGATGCGGCTGCCTCTGGGCAGCTGCGCCGGCTCCTCGCCGGCTGTCGCGTGCGCGGGCCGGCCAGGCCAAGGGTGCGAGGTTGGCGCGGGCTCAGGCGTCGCCGCAGGAGGTTCGATCGCCGCGATCCATCCGGCGGATGAACGCGGCGAACACGAGCCGGCTGAGCCGCGGGAAGTGCCGCCGGCAGGCGATGGCCCAGGCCGCTGCCCGGTCCGGGGTGAGGCGCCGGCGGCCGCGCTCCAGTGCTTCCACGATCGCTGCGGCCACCGTCTCGGCGGACTTGCTGGGGATTTGCCGGAAGCGCTGGGAAGGCGTGCCGCTCACGGCCGCGAATTCGGTCCGCACCAGCCCCGGCTGTACCAGGGTCACCCCGACGCCGCGGTCCTCGAGCTCGTACGTCAGGCTCTCCGCCAGACCGGTCAGCGCAAACTTGGTGGCTCCGTACAGCGCGTTCCGGGGCGCCGGTAGCTCGCCGAGCGCGCTGGAGACCAGCACCAGACGCCCACTCCGTCGCGCCAGCATAGCCGGGAGGAACGCGCGGAGGCAGTACACCGCGCCAAGGAGATTGGTGGCCACCACCTCGTGAGCCACTTGCGGGTCGAGCGCCTCGATGGCGCCGTAGGCTCCTCGCCCGGCATTGGCGATCAGCACGTCTGGCGAGCCGAGCTCGGTCTGGACCCGCCGCGCGAACGTCGCTACCTGAGCCCAGTCCCCCACGTCGCAGGGCTGCACCAGAACGCCGGTGCCTCGCTCACCGCGAAGCTCGCGTTTCAGGGCTTCCAGGCGATCTCGGCGCCGCGCGCACAGGGCCAGCCGCGCTCCTCGGCGGGCCAGCTGCCGGGCAGTCTCGCGGCCGATGCCGCTGCTGGCACCGGTGATCACCACCAGCGCGTCTCGCAGGTCTGTCATGGGTCCGCCTCCTGTTGCGCCAGAGAGGGGGAATAGCAGGCGCGAATGTTGCCGCTTCGGGAAGGGCAGCTGCCCGGCTTGCCATTATGGTAGAGGGGTATTCCTCCTGGCAGACAATGTGTTATATTGTCCGTGAACCTGAGTCGGCGGCCGTTCCGTCTCTGCTTTGCCAAAATGGCGAGTGCCTCTTCACCCCTTCCGCTCGCGCCGATGGCCCGCAGGCACTGGCCACCAGTGGGGATCCGGGTCGCTGTCCATTACCAACGCGAGTGGCATGGAGATTGCGGTAGAGACCCGGGTGTAGCAGGGCGTCAGCCCTTCCTTCAACCGCATCGATGGAGAGAGCGTGATGGGCAAGAGCGGAGTCAACATCAAGCCGCTGGCTGATCGTGTCCTGGTCAAGCGTCTTGAGGCCGAGTCGGAGCAGAAGATCGGCGGAATCATCATCCCCGATACTGCCAAGGAGAAGCCGCAGGAGGCCGAGATCGTGGCCGTGGGTCCGGGCAAGATGGAGGAAGGCAAGCGCGTGCCGCTGGAAGTGAAGGTTGGCGACAAGGTGCTGATTGGCAAGTACTCCGGAACCGAAGTCAAGCTGGACGGCGAGGAGTACCTGATCATGCGCGAAGACGACATCCTGGCCATCGTTGGTTAAGCCGAGAGGTCCTATCAATGCCAGCCAAGCAGATAGCATTTCGGGAAGAGGCGCGAGAGAAGATCCTGTCGGGCGTTCAGCAGCTGAGCAGAGCCGTCAAGGTCACTCTCGGCCCACGCGGACGGAACGTCGTGCTCGCCAAGAGCTGGGGTTCTCCGACGGTGACCAAGGACGGCGTCACGGTCGCCAAGGAGATCGAGCTGCCGGACAAGTACGAGAACATGGGAGCGCAGATGGTCAAGGAGGTCGCCTCGAAGACCTCCGATGTCGCCGGCGATGGCACCACCACTGCCACGGTGCTGGCCGAGGCGATCTACGCGCAGGGCCTGAAGGCGGTCACGTCCGGCTTCAGCGCCACCGAGATCAAGCGCGGCATCGACAAGGCTGTCGACGCAGTGGTGGAGGGACTCGGCGGGCTGAGCAAGAGCGTCAAGGACCACAGCGAAGTGGCGCAGGTCGGCACGATCTCGGCGAACGGCGACAGCACGATCGGCGAGCTCATCGCCGACGCCATGGACAAGGTCGGCAAGGACGGCACGATCACGGTCGAGGAGGCCAAGAGCACGGAGACCACGATGGACGTGGTCGAGGGTATGCAGTTCGACCGCGGCTACCTCTCGCCCTACTTCGTGACGGACCAGGAGGCCATGGAGGCAGTCCTGGAAGACGCCTACCTGCTGATCCACGAGAAGAAGATCTCCAACCTCAAGGATCTGCTGCCTCTGCTGGAGAAGGTCTCCAAGGCCAGCCGGCCGTTGCTGGTGATCGCCGAGGACGTCGAGGGCGAGGCCCTGGCGACGCTGGTCGTCAACAAGATCCGCGGCACGCTGAACACCGCGGCCGTCAAGGCGCCTGGGTACGGCGACCGCCGCAAGGCGATGCTTCAGGACATCGCGATCCTGACGGGCGGCACCGTGATCAGCGAGGACCTGGGCATCTCGCTGGACAGCGTGCAGCTCAGCGATCTGGGGCGCGCCAAGCGCATCGTCGTGGACAAGGAGAACACGACCATCGTCGAGGGCGCAGGCAAGAGCAGCGATATCAAGGGCCGCGTCGAGCAGATCAGGAAGCAGATCGAGGAGACCACCTCCGACTACGATCGCGAGAAGCTGCAGGAGCGGCTGGCCAAGCTGGCGGGCGGCGTGGCTGTGATCCGGGTGGGCGCGGCCACCGAGGCCGAGATGAAGGAGAAGAAGGCGCGCGTCGAGGACGCGCTGCACGCCACGCGCGCTGCGGTCGAGGAAGGGATCGTGCCGGGCGGAGGCGTGGCGCTGCTGCGTTGCCTGCCCAAGCTCGACGCCCTCGAGGGGCAGACCGAGGGTGAGAAGATGGGGATCAAGATCGTGCGTCGGGCGCTCGAGGAGCCGCTGCGGCAGATTGCCGACAACGCCGGCGTCGAGGGAGCCGTGGTCGTCGAGACCGTCCTGAGCAAGAAGACCCCTGGCTTCGGGTACAATGCCCAGACGGAGGAGTACGGCGACCTCGTGAAGATGGGTGTCATCGACCCGACCAAGGTGGTTCGGACGGCGCTCTCCAATGCGGCCAGCATCGCGGGTCTGCTGCTGACCACCGACGCGATGGTGACCGAGGAGCCGGAGGAGGAGGAAGCCCCGGCCGCGGGGCACGGCCACGCCCACTGAGGCCGCGAGACGGTGAGCCGGTAGCTGGCCTGCCTGGAGTGGAGGCTCGCGAGGCGGGCGGGGTGAGCAACCCCGCCCGCTTTCATTGTACCTGCCCATGCGGACGCCGGCTGCAGCTTGTGCGCCCCAACCGAGCGGAGTAGCTTGCTGCTGCACAGCAGCTCCATCCCTCCAATCGCGGGAGCCAAGCCATGGCGGTGCACCTGTACGAGCGGCTCGGACTCCGCCCGTTCATCAACGCGCGGGGAACGATCACCACCCTGGGCGGCTCGCTCATGCCTCCCCCTGTCGTGCAGGCGATGCAGGAGGCGGCCAGCAAGTACGTCCACCTCAACGAGCTGCAGCGGCGAGCCGGCGAGCGCATTGCCGCGCTGACGGGAGCGGAGGCCGCCTACATCTGCGCCGGTGCCGCCTCCGGCATGCTGCTGGCCGGTGCGGCTGTCCTGACCGGGACGGACGCGGAGCGGATCGAGCGACTCCCCGAGGTCGTCGGGCGTCCGAGGCGGTTCGTCATCTCCCTGGTGGACCCTCATTACTATATCCACCAGGGCTTCAGGCTGTGCGGCGGCGAGCTGGTGCCCGTGGGGACGCGCGAGCAGGTGAGCGTCGAAGACTATGCGGCGGCCATGGACGAAGGGACCGCGGCGGTGGTCTTCTTCCTTGGTGCGCAGCCCCTGGCGCAGCTCCGCGAACTGGTCGTCATGGCCCACGAGTCAGGCGTTCCCGTCATCGTCGATGCTGCGGCCCAACTGCCTCCCCGCTCCAACCTCACCGACCTGCCGGCGATGGGCGTGGATCTCGCCGTGTACAGCGGCGGCAAGGGCCTGTTCGGTCCGCAGTCGACCGGCCTGATCCTTGGCCGCAGGGATCTGGTGGAGGCGTGTGCGCTCAACAGCAACCCGTATTCGGCTATCGGGCGGGGTATGAAGGTCGGCAAGGAGGAGATCGCGGGGCTTCTGGTCGCCGTGGAGCTGTTCTTTGCGCAGGACGAGGGCGCCGTCGTCGCGGAGTGGCAGCGGAGGTGCGCGGTCGTGGCCGCGGCCGCCGCGGATGTGCGCGGCCTGTCGTGCACCTTCACCGAGCCGTACCACAACAGGTTCCCGCCCGCTAGCCCGCTCGTCCACCTGCACTTTGCGGCAGACGCACCCTGCACGGCGCGCGCCGCTGCCCAGGCGCTCGAGTCCGGTGAGCCGCCGATCCTGGTGAGCGCATCGGATTCCACGCTGACGGTGGGGCCGCAGACGTTGGAGCCCGGCGAGGCCGAGCTGATCGCGCACCGCCTGCGCGAGGTGCTGGCTGCCGGGCTCGACGCGAGCCACGGATCGCCGCGCGCCCGAGGCGGGTCCTGACCCAGGCTGCGCGCGATCTGGGGCCCGAGACGCAGCCCAGAAGACAGATCGGTGCGACGGCGCCGGATGCGGGCATGGCCACGGTGGACAAAGCAAGGGCGCCACGCCCCTGGCGAAGGGGCGGGCGCCCTTGAGCAGCGGGTTCGCCGAGACCGGCGCCGGCGCTCTGTGCGCGCGGCTCAGTACATGTCGCCGCCCGGGGGCGTCTGCGGCGCGGGCTTCTTCTTCTCGGGGATCTCCGCCACGAGAGCCTCGGTGGTCAGCAGCAGGCCGGCGATGCTCGCGCCGTTCTCCAGAGCAGTGCGCGACACCTTGGCCGGATCGATGACGCCTGCCTTGACGAGGTCCTCGTACTGCTCGGTACGGGCGTTGAACCCGAAGCCGCCCTTTCCTTCCTTCACCTTGCGGGCAACGATGGCTCCTTCCAGGCCGGCGTTGGCCGCGATCTGCCGGAGCGGCTCCTCGAGCGCGCGCGCCAGGATCTGCGCCCCGATCGCCTCGTCACCGGTGAGCCGCAGCGCTTCCAGTGCCTTCTGGGCCCGGATGAACACCACGCCGCCGCCCGGCACCACGCCCTCCTCGACGGCTGCGCGGGTGGCGTGCAGCGCATCCTCGACGCGCGCCTTCTTCTCCTTCATCTCGGACTCGGTAGCCGCACCCACGCGGATGACAGCCACGCCGCCGGCCAGCTTCGCCAGCCGCTCCTGGAGCTTCTCGCGGTCGTAGTCGGAGGTGGTCTCGTCGATCTGCTTGCGGATCTGGTTGATCCGCCCCTGGATCTCGGAGCTCTTGCCGGCCCCTTCCACGATGGTGGTGTTTTCCTTGTCCACCTTCACGCGCTTGGCGCGGCCCATGTCGGACATCTGGACGTTCTCGAGCTTGATGCCCAGGTCCTCGGTGATGCAGCGTCCGCCCGCGAGGATGGCGATGTCCTCGAGCATGGCCTTGCGGCGGTCGCC
>CAZPXM010000186.1:0-6119 GCA_964591015.1 uncultured Gemmatimonadaceae bacterium | reverse complement strand
ATCTCGGGGCGATGATCCAGGGCGGGATGGGGATCGCGGCAGGGGGCAACATCAACCCCGAGGGCGTCTCGATGTTCGAGCCGATCGGCGGTTCGGCACCGAAGTACACCGGCATGAACGTCATCAATCCCATGGCCGCCATCGGCGCCTGCCAGCTCATGCTGGAGACCCTGGGCGAGCAGGGAGGGGCCCGGCGGCTGGAGCAGGCCATCGTCCGGGGACTGGGCCAGCTCAAGAGCATGAGCGCCGGGAAGATGGGCTACAGCACCGCGGAAGTGGGCGATCTGGTGGCCCAGGCGGTGGCGGACAGCTAGGCCGGCGACGGCCGGCGGCATGCGGGCGCCGGCGCCGCACCGGGCGGACAGGAGCTGGCAGGCATGTGTGCGAGTCAGGCGCCCATCGAGATCTACGACTCGACGCTGCGCGACGGCGCGCAGGCAGAGGGCATCGCATACTCGCTGGAGGACAAGCTGCTGATCGCCCGGCGGCTCGATGCGCTCGGGGTGCACTACATCGAGGGCGGCTGGCCCAACCCCACCAATCCCAAGGATCTGGCCTTCTTCCGCCGGGTGCGCCGGCTGGGCCTGAAGGCCCGCATCACCGCCTTCGGCAGCACGCGCCGGCCCGGCCGGCCGCCGGGCGAGGACGAGACGCTCGGCATGCTGCTGAAGGCCGGCACGCCGACCGTCACCATCTTCGGCAAGAGCTGGTCGCTGCACGTCGAGCGCGTCCTGCGGTGCAGCCTGGACGACAACCTCGCCCTGATCGAGGACTCGGTGGCGCACCTCGCGCGACACGGCCGCGAGGTGCTCTACGACGCCGAGCATTTCTTCGACGGATACCGCGCCGACCCGGCCTACGCGCTGGAGACCCTGCTGGCCGCCGAGCGCGGTGGCGCGCGGCTGGCCGTGCTGTGCGACACCAACGGCGGCGCGCTGCCCAGCGCGGTGGCGGCGGCGGTGCAGGCAGCCCGCAGTCGGGTGCGCCTGCCGCTGGGGATCCACGCGCACAACGACGCCGGCGTGGCAGTGGCCAACACCATCGTGGCCGTCGAGCAGGGCGCGGTCCACGTCCAGGGGACCTTCAACGGGTACGGCGAGCGGTGCGGCAACGCCAACCTGTGCGTCGTCATTCCCGACCTGGAGCTGAAGCTCAACCGGCGGACGATCGGCCGCCGGCGCATGGCGGGGCTGATGGCGTTCTCGCGGTTCCTCAGCGAGATCGCCAACGTCCACCATGACCACCGGCAGCCCTACGTGGGCGAGAGCGCCTTCGCGCACAAGGGCGGTGTTCATGTCGACGCGATGGTGAAGGAGCTCACCACCTACGAGCACTGCCCCCCCGAGGCGGTGGGCAACAGCCGGCGCTTCCTGCTGTCCGACCAGTCGGGCAGCAGCGCGGTCGCCAGCAAGCTCGCCCGCCTGTGTCCCGGTCTGGACAAGCGCGACCCCGTGGTCGCCAGGCTGGTGCGCGAGCTGAAGCGGCTGGAGCACGAGGGCTACCAGTACGAGGCGGCCGAGGCGTCGTTCGAGCTGCTGGCCCAGCGCGTCATGGGTCGGTTCCAGGAGCGGTTCTCGCTGATCAACTTTCGGACGATCAACCGGAAGACCGGCACGCGCAGCGAGGAGGCGGAGGCGATCGTCAAGGTGGCGGTGGACGGGCGGGTGATCCATACCGTGGCCGAGGGCGACGGCCCGGTGAACGCGCTGGACCGGGCCCTGCGCCGGGCCCTGGAGGGCGAGTTCCCCTGCCTCGGCGCCGTGCGCCTGGAGGACTACAAGGTGCGCGTGCTGTCCAGCCGGGACGGCACGGCCGCCAAGGTCCGCGTGCTGATCGAGTCCTCGGACGGCCAGGATGCCTGGGGTACGGTCGGCGTCTCGACGAACATCATCGAGGCGAGCTGGATCGCCCTGGCGGACAGCCTGCACTACAAACTGCTGAAGGAGGCGCGGCGGAGCGTGCCGGCAGCGTCGCGGCAGCGGCGCTCGCCCGGCCGCCAGGAAGCGCGGAGAGCACGATCATGACAGGCGTTGGCGTGCGCTGGATCGAGGGGGGCGGCGTGACCGCGCCCAGGGGGTTCCGGGCGGCGGGCGTGCGGGCCGGCATCAAGCCGAGCTCCACCCGGGAGGACGTGGCGCTGGTGGCTGCGGACCGGCGCTGCAGCGCGGCGGCGGTATTCACCACCAACCGCGTGCAGGCGGCGCCCATCGCGGTCGACCGCGAGCACCTGGCGGACGGCATGGCGCAGGCGGTGGTGCTGAACAGCGGCAACGCGAACGCCTGCACCGGAGCGGCGGGTCGCGAGGATGCCGCGCGCATGTGCGCGGTCGCCGCGGCGGCCCTCGGCATCGCCGCCGCCGACGTCCTGGTCTGCTCCACGGGCGTCATCGGTGTGCCCCTGCCGATGGACGTCGTCGCCAGGGGCATCGTCGCGGCGGCCGCCGGCCTGGACGCGGGCGGCGCGGCCGCGGCCGCGCGCGCCATCATGACGACGGATACGGTGCCGAAGGCGTGCGCGGTGGAGTTCGAGCTGGAGGGCGGCGCGGTGCGCGTCGGCGGCATGGCGAAGGGGTCCGGCATGATCGCGCCGCACCTGGCGACCATGCTGGCCGTGGTCACCACCGACGCGTCCGTGTCGGCTGGCCTGCTGCAAGAGCTGCTGAGGCGCGTCGCCGACCGGTCCTTCAACTGCATCACCGTGGACGGCGACATGAGCACGAACGATACCGTCGTCGTCCTGGCCAGCGGCGCGGCTGGCGCAGCGCCGGTGGACGGCGACGCGGCCGCTGCGGCGGCCCTGGAGCAGGGCCTGGAGGCAGTCTGCCGCGAGCTGGCGCGGATGATCGCGCGGGACGGCGAGGGAGCCACCAAGCTGGTCACCGTCCGCGTGGGCGGCGCCGCGGACGCGGCGGCCGCGCGGCAGGTCGGGCTGGCGGTGGCCAACTCGACGCTGGTCAAGACCGCGCTGTTCGGCCGCGACCCCAACTGGGGGCGGATCCTGTGCGCCATGGGATATGCGGGCGTGGAGTTCGCGCCGGATGCCGCGACCGTGGCGCTGTGCGGCGTGCCGATCTTCCGCCACGGTGCCGGCTTCCCCTTCGACCGGACGGCGCTCAGCCAGGCCATGGGGGCCGCCGAGGTCGCCATCGACATCGATCTGGGCACCGGCGGGACGGGCGGCGCGGAGATCTTCACCTGCGATCTGAGCTACGACTACGTGCGCATCAACGCCGAGTACACCACCTGACAGGGAGGGAGCACGCGCGATGCAGATCTCGCGCCACGTGCAGCGCGTTCAGCCTTCTGCGACGATGGCCATCTCGGCCAAGGCAGCGGCCCTGCGGCGGCAGGGGGTGGACGTGGTGGCGCTGTCGGCCGGCGAGCCGGACTTCGACACGCCGCGGCACATCAAGGACGCCGCCATCCGCGCCATCGAGGAGGGCTTCACCAAGTACACCATGCCGAGTTCCGGCATCGTCGAGCTGAAGGAGGCGATCTGCCGCAAGTTCGCCGCCGACAACGGGCTCCAGTACTCGGTGGACGAGGTGATCGTCAACAACGGGGCCAAGCACTGCCTGTTCCTGGCCGTGATGGCCCTGGTGAATCCCGGCGACGAGGTCATCATCCCCGCGCCCTACTGGGTCACGTACGTGGAGCAGCCGCGCCTGGTCGGCGGCGAGCCGGTCATCGTGCCCACGAGTCCGGCCAGCGGCCTCAAGCTCACGCCGGAGGAGCTCCGGCGCGCGATCACGCCGCGGACGCGGTTGCTCTACCTCAACACGCCGGCGAATCCCAGCGGCATGGTCTACAGCCGCGAGGAGCTGGCAGCGCTCGCCGAGGTGGCTGTCGAGCACGGCGTCTGGGTGCTCAGCGACGAGGTCTACGAGAAGCTCGTGTACGACGGCGCCGAGCACGTCTCGATCGCCTCCCTGGGGCCGGAGATACGCGCCCGGACGGTGGTGGTCAATGGCGTCTCGAAGGCGTACGCGATGACCGGGTGGCGCATCGGCTACGCCGCGGGCCCTGCCCCGGTGATCGCGGCGATGAACAAGGTGCAGAACCACGAGGTGTCGCATCCCGCCTCGATCTCCCAGAAGGCCGCCGTCGCGGCGCTCGGCGGACCGCAGGAGTCCATCGGGCAGATGCGGCAGGCCTTCGACGCGCGGCGGCGCTGCATGGTGGCCAGGCTGAACGCCCTGGACGGTGTCTCCTGCCGCCTGCCGCAGGGTGCCTTCTATGCCTATCCAGACGTGAGCGCGCTGTACGGCCGCCGCGCGGGCGCGCGGGCGATCGCGGATTCCGTGAGTCTGTGCGAGTACCTCCTGGACGAGGCCCAGGTGGCCTGCGTGCCCGGCGTCGGCTTCGGCACCCAGGCGCACATCCGCCTCTCGTACGCCACCTCCATGGCCAACATCGAGCGAGCCATGGACCGCATCGAGGCCGCCGTCGGCCGGCTGCGCTGAGGCCTGTCCGGACCCGGCGCCGAAGTCCGGCCGCTGCTCCGGTGTCTGCTTGGGCAGAGGCGCGTCGCCGGCCGGGGTGGGGGCGGCAGGCGCCAGGCCGCGGAGGACACAGATGGCCGACACGACGTTCTATCTCGATTTCGAGCGTCCCATAGTCGAGCTGGAGAAGCGCATCGCCGAGCTCTCCCGGCAGGCGGAGGCCGATGGACTCGACCTGGCGCAGGAGATCGAGCGTCTCCAGCGCCGCGCCGAGGCTCTGCGCCAGCAGGTGTACAGCAGTCTGACCGCCTGGCAGCGCGTGCAGTTGAGCCGGCATCCGCAGCGTCCCTATGCGCTGGACTACGTCGCCCGCATGCTCACCGACTTCGTCGAGCTGCACGGCGACCGCGCCTTCGGCGACGACGCGGCCGTGGTGGGCGGTCCTGCGCGTCTGGACGGCATGCCGATCATGGTCGTGGGCACGCAGAGCGGGCGCACGATCGCCGAGCGCCAGCGGCGCAACTTCGGCATGCCGCACCCCGAAGGCTACCGGAAGGCGCTGCGACTGATGCGCCTGGGTGCGCGCTGCGGCCGCCCCATCCTGTCGCTGGTCGACACCTCGGCTGCCTATCCCGGCATCGAGGCGGAGGAGCGCGGCCAGGCGGAGGCGATCGCCCGCAGCATGTACGAGATGTCGCACCTGGAGGTGCCGATCGTGGTGGCGATCATCGGGCAGGGAGGCAGCGGCGGGGCCATCGGCCTGGCCGTGGGGGATCGGATCCTCATGCTGGAGAACGCCTGGTACAGCGTCATCGCCCCCGAGGCCTGCTCCACGATCCTGTTCAAGACGCGCGAGCGCAAGGAGGAGGCGGCCGCGGCTCTTCAGCTGACCGCCCAGGATCTGCTGCGGCAGGGCCTCATCGACGCCATCGTGCCGGAGCCCTTCGGCGGCGCACACCGCGACTGGGACGAAGCGGCTGCCCTGCTCAAACGGCAGGTGACCGAAGCTCTGGCGGAGCTGCGCCGGGTGCCGCCCGCCGACCTGGTCGCCCGGCGCATCGAGAAGTTCTGCGCCATGGGCCAGTACGCGGAGTGAAGCGCCGCTCCCGGGACAGCGCCGTGCGCCGCGGGCAGCCAGACCCTCCGGCTGGCGGCGATCCGCCCCGAGCGTTCACCGCCCGCCGCGGCCGCCCGGACGGCAGGCGCGGCACCAGGAGCGGCGCCGCGGCGGTCAACTGCGGCGGATGCGGTCGAAGAGCCTCTCCAGCCGGTCGAACACCGTCCTGATCATCTCCTCGTCCCAGTCCCCGTCGACGTTGACGCGCACGATGGCCTGCAGGGTCTGCAGGTAGGCCCGCTGGACATCCGTGAGCGTCTGCGGGCCGGAGAAGCCACGCGGCTCCTGGGGCGGCGGCGCTGGCTCGGCCGCTTCGGCGGGCGCCGGCGCCGCGGCTGCCGGCTGGCCCCCGTCGCGCGGCGCGGGAACGCGCTGTTCGGCGGGAGCCCGCTGCTCGCGGCCGCCGTCGCGCCCGGCGCGGCCCCGGCGGCGATCCTGGACGGCGATGTCCCGACCGGCCGCTCGCTGCGGTGCCAACTCGTGTCTGGGCTGGGGCTGCTGCTGCGACGCCCGCGCCTCAGCCAGCGCCGCCCATGGACGACGCGGAGGATGAGGCAGGG
>CAZPXM010000185.1:0-6132 GCA_964591015.1 uncultured Gemmatimonadaceae bacterium | reverse complement strand
CCCCTTCCCGGAGTACCTGCAGGAGCTGGTGACGCGGATCGAGGCGCGCTGGCAGCCGCCCCCGGGCGGGCAGGGACGGCGAGCCACCGTGTTTTTCACCATCGACCGGCAGGGGCGTCTGGCCGCCTCGCGCGTCGAGGTCGGCTCGGGCCATCTGGCCTTCGATCAGTCGACGCTGGCGGCAGTGGTCGACGCGAGCCCCTTTGCGGCCCTGCCGTCCGGCTACGCCGGCACGCGGCTGAGCGTGCATCTGGATTTCGTCGAGTGAGCCACGCTTCGCGACCGGAGGCGGACAGGGGGAGGCGCCCATGATCGACAGGAATGCGCCTGTGGCCTGGGCTCTGGCAGCGGCCGCGGCAGCCTGGCTGGCCGTTGCTTCGCCAGCGGCAGGCGCGCAGACCCCGCAGGACAGCGGCGATGCCGAGGTGTTCCTCAGCGTGCGCGGCCGCAGCCGCATCGTGCCGATCGCGCTGGTGCCGTTCGGTGACGAGACCGAGGGCAGGGCCGAGCCAGCCCTGGTCGGCGGAGTCTTCAACATCCTCAAGAATGACCTCCGCTTCAGTCTGCGGTTTGATGTCCGGGTGGATTCCAGCGGGCCGGATACCAGCGGCTGGGGGCCTCTGCTCGCCCGCTGGGGGGCGTCGGGAGCCCGGGCGCTGGTCCGCGGCGTGCTGCGCCCCGCCGGCGGCGGCGGCGTGGAGCTGTTCGCCACCGTCTACCGGCTGCCCGACCAGCGCCTCATGCTCGCGCAGACCTACGAGGTGGCGCCACCCATGGGCCGGCAGGCGGCGCACAGGCTCAGCGACGACATCGTGTACGCCCTGACCGGCAACCGGGGCATCGCCCAGACGCGCATCGCGTACGTCTCGCGCTGGCAGGGGCACCGGGAGATCTTCGCGGTCGACTGGGACGGCCACGACCCCGCGCCGATCACCTACGACCGGGCCACGGCCCTGTCGCCATCCTGGTCGCCGGACGGTACCCGCCTGGTCTACTCCTCGATGCGCGGCGGCGTCTGGGCGCTGTACGTGCTCGAGCTGGCCACGCGGCAGAGCGTCCTGGTGCGCACGCCGTCGACGATGAACACCGCGCCGGCCTGGTCTCCGGATGGAACGTCGATCCTGTTCGCGATGAACCAGGCGGGCAACATCGATCTGTTCACCGTGGCGCCGCCCGATGGCCGCGTGCAGCGGGTGACCCAGCACCCCGATACCGACACCGAGCCGGAATGGTCGCCGGACGGGCAGCGCATCGCCTTCGTCTCCGATCGCACCGGGCTGCCGCAGGTGTATCTGGCCCAGCGCAGCGGCGGCCAGTTGCGCCGCCTGACCTGGGAGCCCGACGCCTACGAGGGCTCGCCCGCTTGGTCGCCGGACGGGCAGCGCATCGCCTTCGTACGCCGCGGCTTCGACGGGTTCGACGTGTACGTGAGCGATCTGAGCGGCGGGACCCCTCTGCGCCTGACCGAGGGAGACAGCAACGAGAACCCCGTGTGGTCGCCGGACGGCCTGCAGCTCGCCTTCTGCCGGAGCCGGGGGAACTACAGCGACATCTGGATCATGGCCGCCGACGGCAGTCAGATGCGCCAACTCACCACCGACGGCACGAGCCTGCTGCCGGCATGGTCGCCCCTACCGCGCGAAAATCGTTAGATTACAGACTGTGCTTCGCCTGTACCGCAGGGCGCCGATCGGCGCCCATCCATCTGGGGCTCGCCAGCCCTGGACCCATCCAACAACCCCGAGGGGGATGATGCCATGGGAAGAAAAACAAGAGCGCTGATCTACGGACTGGCGGCGGTCAGCTTGCTGGCCATGGGCTGTGCCGGAACCAAGCCCGCGCCGGTCGTGCAGGAGGTGCCCAAGGTCGACGAGGCCGCTGAGGAGGCGGCGCGTCTGGCCGCCGAGCGCGCCCGGGCCGAGGCCGAGGCGGCAGCGGCCAGGGCGCGGGCCGAGTCCGAGCGCGACGCGCAGCTCCGGGCCGCCGAGGCGGCCCTGAAGGCGGCGCGCGAGCTGTCGCCGGTCTACTTCGACTTCGATAAGTACAACATCCGCGACGACCAGCGGCCGACGCTCTCCGAGCATGCGACCAAGCTGAATGCGGCGCCCTCGGTGACGCTCATCCTGGAGGGCCACTGCGACGAGCGTGGGACGGTCGAGTACAACCTCGCCCTGGGCCAGCGCCGCGCCGAGGCCGTGCGCGCCCATCTGGTGCGGCTGGGCGTGTCCGCGGAGCGCCTGGACGTGGTCAGCTTCGGCGAGGAGCGGCCCGCGGATCCCGGCCACAGCGAGGGTGCCTGGGCCCGGAACCGGCGCGTCGAGTTCACCCCGAACTCGTGAGCGGATGCGCCCGCGTGCGGTGAGAGCCTCGCTCGCCTGGGTGCTGGCCGGCATGGTCTGCGGCTGCGCCACGCAGCGGGCGATGCGGGAGGCGCGGGTCGATCTGCAGCGGATCGACCTGCGCCTCGTGCTCCTGGGCGAGCGACTGGCCGCCGTGGACAGTCTGCTGCAGTTGCAGCAGGCCGAACTGCGCGAGCAGCGACTGGAGCAGACGGCAGCCGACGAGCAGATGCAGTCGCAGGTAGTGCAGCTGCAGGCCCGCGTGGACGAGAGCGCGCGGCGCCTGGGCGAGTTGCGCGAAGAGATCGAGCTGTTGCGCGTGTACGGGGTCGGCAAGGCCCCCCCTCGCTCGTCCGAGGCAGCGGCAGGGGAGAGGGGGCCCGCCGACCGGCCAGTCCTGGTGGGCGACGCGCAGAGTCTGTATGACATGGCGATGGCCGACATGAAGGCTGGCAACTACCAGCTGGCTGCCAGCGAGTTCGGCCAGTTCGTCGAGAGCTTCCCGGAGAGCGAGCTGGCGGACAACGCCCTCTACTGGCAGGGCGAGTGCTACTACGCGGACCGCAAGTACGGCGAGGCGGCCACCTGCTTCACCGAGGTGGAGAAGCGGTACCCGCAGGGCGACAAGGTTCCGGCAGCTCTGCTGAAGCTGGGGTTCGCTCGGCTGGCCCTGAAGGACAACAAGCAGGGCACCAAGCACCTCAACGACGTGATCCGGCGCTTCCCCGACACGCCGGAGGCGGCCCAGGCCAGGGCCAAGCTGAAGACCATCGGCCGACGGCGCTAGGGCGCCCGAACGTTGCCGGAACCGGCAGGCCGCTCGCCGGGCGCCAGCAGCGGCTGGGGTCACCGGCTGGCACGAGAGGAGCCGGCCATGAGCGGCATGGACGCACGACTGGCGGCGATCGCGGCCATCACCCGGTACCGAGCGCAGCGACCGGCGCTCAGCTTCACGGAAAGCCCGGCCAGCGAGCTGTTCGGCGCCAACGTCTTCAGCGATCGGGTGATGAAGGCCCGTCTGCCCCGGGCGGTATACCAGTCCCTGCAGCGCACCATCCGCGACGGCGCCCGGCTCGACCCGAGCGTGGCCGACGTGGTCGCCACGGCCATGAAGGACTGGGCCATCGAGAAAGGCGCCACGCACTACACGCACGTCTTCTTCCCGCTGACCGGATCCACCGCCGAGAAGCACGACAGCTTCCTGGCTCCCGACGGCCTGGGCGGCGTGCTGAACGAGTTCTCCGGGGCCCAGCTCATCCAGGGGGAACCGGACGCGTCGAGCTTCCCGTCGGGCGGCCTGCGGCAGACGTTCGAGGCGCGTGGCTACACGGCCTGGGACGTGACCAGCCCGGCCTATATCTACGAGAACCCCAACGGGAAGACGCTGTGCATCCCCACGGCGTTCGTCTCGTGGACCGGCGAGGCCCTGGACAAGAAGACGCCGCTCCTGCGCTCCATGCAGGCCCTGGACCGCCAGGCCCGCCGCATCCTGCGGCTCTTCGGCCACACGCACATTGCCATGGTGTGCCCGACCGTGGGGCCGGAGCAGGAATACTTCCTCATCGACCGCAACTTCTACTTCGCCCGGCCCGACCTGGTGGCGGCCGGGCGCACGCTGTTCGGTGCCGCCCCGCCCAAGGGACAGGAGCTCAACGACCACTACTTCGGCGCCATACCCGAGCGCGTACTCGCCTACATGCTGGAGTGCGAGCGGGAGCTGCTGAAGCTCGGCGTGCCGGTGAAGACCCGCCACAACGAGGTGGCGCCGGGGCAGTACGAGATCGCGCCCGCGTTCGAGACCGCCAACATCGCCACCGACCACCAGCAGCTCACCATGATCACCCTGCGGCGCCTGGCGGCGAAGCACGGCATGGTCTGCCTGATGCACGAGAAGCCGTTCGCCGGCGTCAACGGTTCCGGCAAGCACGTGAACTACTCGCTGGCCAACGCGACGCAGGGGAACCTGCTGGACCCGGGCGACACGCCGCACGAGAACGCGCAGTTCCTGGTGTTCTGCGCCGCGGTCATCCGGGGGGTCGGCCGTCACGCCGAGCTGCTGCGCGCCACGGTGGCCTCGGCCGGCAACGACCATCGCCTCGGCGCGCACGAGGCGCCGCCGGCGATCATGTCCATCTACCTGGGCGAGACGCTGACGCAGGTCTTCGAGCAGATCCGCACCGGCACTGCCTGGTCGCCGCGGCAGGCCGGCACGCTGGTCATCGGCGCGGATGTGCTGCCCGCACTGCCCCGCGACGCGGGCGACCGCAACCGCACCAGCCCGATCGCCTTCACCGGCAACCGCTTCGAATTCCGCGCCGTGGGCGCCAGCCAGTCGATCGCCGGACCGCTGGTGGCGCTGAACACCATGATCGCGGAGTCGCTGGACTATATGGCGGCCCGCCTGGAGGAGGCCACGTGCAGCGACCCGGGCAAGCTCGACAGCGCTGTCCAGGAGCTGCTCAAGGAGATCGTCGGCGAGCACGGCAGGGTCATCTTCAACGGCGACGGGTACTCGGAGGAGTGGCACCACGAAGCGGCGCGCCGCGGCCTGCCGCACCTGCGGACCACGGTGGAAGCGCTGCCGGCCATCGCGGCGGAGCGCTCGGTGGCGCTGTTCGAGAAGTACGGGGTCCTGTCGCGGCGCGAGCTGGAGAGCCGCCGGGACATCTATCTGGAGCAGTACGCCAGCTCGGTGCTGGTGGAGGCCCGGCTCACGGTGGAGATGGCGCGCACGATCGTCTTCCCGGCCGCCATGCGCTATCTGCACGAGCTGGCGGGGACGCGAGCGCGGGTGAACGAGCTGGGCGGCGAGGCGCCGGGGGAACGCACGGCTGCCCGCATCGCGGCGCTGGCACGGAAACTCGAGGAGAGCACAGACACGCTGGCCGAACTGGTTGCCGCGGCGCAGGGCCGGCAGGCGGAGAGCCTGCCGGAGCGCGCGGAGTACGCCAGGGCGCGGCTGCTGCCGGCCATGCGCGAGGTGCGGCGCCAGGCGGACTCGCTGGAGGAGTTCGTCCCGGACGACCTGTGGCGTCTGCCCACCTACCAGGAGATGCTGTTCATCAAGTAGGGCCGCAGGCAGAGCCGACCGTCGCAGCGACGCGCCGCCCGCGCGCCGCTGGACGGGCACGCGCTCGATTGGCGCCCTGGCCGCTCGCTGGCGCGGCAGCGATCCCGGGCGGCGGCCAGGCGCCTCAGTCGCTCATCGTGCTGGCCGCCGGAGCCTGCGCCGGCAGCAGCAGCGAGCCCACGCCCCCGGCGGCGGCCACCGCTGCGGCCAGCAGCAGCGCCGGCGCCAGGGAGCGAGCGGCGTCGGCCAGCATGCCGGCGATGCCGGGACCCAAGGCCTGGCCGACCCCGAAGAACAGCGTGACGAAGCCCAGGCCAGCCGGCGCCAGGCGCGGCCCCAGCAGGTCGCCGCACGCAGCCGCGACGATGGCGGGAATGCTCCAGGCCGTCAGCCCGAACAGGACGGCCGACAAGGTGAACCCGGCAGGGACCGGCCACAGGGCGAACAGGCCGAAGGCCACCGCCTGGATGGCATACACGATGGCCAGGGCGCCCCGCCTGCCGATCACGTCCGACAGCCATCCCCACAGCAGACCGCAGCCCAGGCTGCACCAGCCGGCCAGCATGAACAGCCGGCCGGCGGCCGCCGGGCTGTACCCGCCCTCGCTGACCAGGTACTTGGCGAAGAACGTCATGTAGATGATGTAGGAGAAACCGAAGGCCACGTACACCAGCCCAAGCGACCACACGCGCCACGACCGATACACGGCACCCCACGGCAGCT
>CAZPXM010000184.1:0-6238 GCA_964591015.1 uncultured Gemmatimonadaceae bacterium | reverse complement strand
TGCGGTAGTAGCGCGGTCGCACCAACCCCGCCGAGGAGATCTCGGCCGTGCCGGGTGCGAAGCTCCACCTGGACCAGTCGGCTGCCGTGGTGCAGGTCCACGTGTCCGCGCCGGCCGGGGCCGCTGCCACCCACAGCGTGCAGGCAGCGCCCACCGCCCTCCGCGCCAGTGTTCGGTGCCAGCCTCCAGGCACTGCCACGCGTCCTTCCGTCAATACGCCACCACGAGCGAGCCGGTGGCGCAGTCATCCGCCGACGCCCCGCGCACTCGGATGCAGTACAGATAGGTCCCGGGCGGCACCCGCGCGCCGCGCTCGTCCACCGCCGGCCACACCACGGTGCGGTTGCCGCTGGTCAGCCGCTCGCTGCGCTGCCAGACGACGCGCCCCCCCAGCTCCCGCACCGCCACCGTGACCGTGGCTGGTTCGAGGAGCTGCAAGACCGCGAAGTCGATCGCGGCCGCGTCGTTGACCCCGTCGCCGTTCGGCGTGATCACGGGCGGCCGCACCCGCACCTGGCCGAGCAGTCTGCCGGCCAGCGTCCAGCCGACGGCCAGATCGTCGGTGTCCAGCTCCGGTGCCGCATCGCCGGCCCGGATCTGCTGGCCGGTGGCGGGGCTCTCCTGGGCATAGACGGTGCCGCCGAAGGCGGTGCCGGGAACGAAGACCGGGCACTCGAACCGGAACCTCACCGTGTCCAGGGCGCGCCGCACCCGCATCGGCAGGAGCAGGACCAGGCGATCGGGGTACGTCTCGACGCGGCAATCCACCGGCATCCCGCCGACGCTCACCTCGGCGACGGTCGCCGGGTCGACCTGAGCCGGCGTGGCGATCTCGATGGCGTCGAAACCGAGGTGCCCCGCGCCGAACGCGCCTGTCAGGGCGTACCGGAACGCGGTGAGCTGCCCCGGGGCGACCACCTTCGGGGCGATCTCGCCGACGACCGCGTCGGCCAGCGGCGGCCTGCGGTACTGCAGCGACAGCGAGCGAACGCGCACGCCGTCGGCGAAGCTGTTCCCGGCCCGGAACGACAGCTGGAACTGGACGTAGCGCCGCGGGCCGGGCGAGGCCATGCGTTCTTGCTGGAGGGCGGTGCTGTAGGGAGGCGACCAGTAGCTCCAGTTGTCGGTGTCGAGGACCATGGCGCCCTTGTCGTCGCGCAACAGGCTGTACTCGTCGTACGCGGTGCCGTTGCCGTTGGCGTCCAGCACGCGGCTCTGCCCTCCCGGCCCGACGCCCGTGAGCCGGTAGTACACGTAGGGGTCGGGAGTGCTGCCGCTGCGGGTGCGCAGGACGACCGTGGCCCCGGGATCGACGGTCATCTGCCAGCTCACCGCGCCGAAGTCGGCCGTGCCCCCCAGGTCGACGACCTGCGACACGAACAGGGCGTCGCGCACATAGCCGGCGCCATAGACCTCGAACTCGGCGAATTCCCACGTGGCCTTCTCGAAGTCGGTGATCTGGAGGTAGCGGGCGTACCGGGGCACGAAGCGCAGGTCGACCTCTCGCTCCAGGTTCTCGCGCCGCTCGAGCAGCGGCTGCCAGTCGATGCGGCAGGTGCTGGTTCCCTGGATGGTGACCTCCCCCAGGGTCCACATGTCCATGCCGGACAGATCGGGCGGGGACTGCCCGTCGTTGGCGAACAGCGCAAAGCCCGGGATGAAGCGGAGCGGGAAGCTCGGGCGCGGATAGAACCGGACGCGGGTCACCGGATAGGCGGCGCCGAGGTCGACGCTGATGCGGCCGCGCCCCGCGTTGATGATGGCAGCGGTGTTGACGTTGCCGTCGAACGCTCCATTGATCGTCCCGCTCCAGATCAGGTTGGATCCCACGCCGGTGTACCAGCCGCCGCGGTCGTACACCCCCAGGCAGAGGTTCTGCTCCTCGCTCACCCGGCGCGGCTGCAGCTGGCCCTCCGGATCCACTTCGACGTTGCGGCTCTCTCGTGCCAGGACCAACCGGTCCCAGGCCGTTCCGCCCTGACCAGCCGTCCACACGTCGGCGGTGCCGGGGGCGCAGAGGAAGAGCTGAGCGAACAGGCACACAGCCGCGCCCACCGACACGGGAACGCCCCGCTGGCAAGCCGCCATGGGCGCTCGCTCCGCCCGCGGCCACGCCGCGCCGACGAGACCGGTCGTAGCGGCCAGCCCCTCTGTTCGCTTCGCGGCCATCAGTAGACCACGCTCACGACGCCGGCGGCATGCTGCCGGCCGGCAGCGGTGTGCACCGTCAGGGTGAAGACGTACGTTCCCGGAGGCACTCGTTCCCCGGACTGCGCCCGGCCGTCCCAGCGGATGGCGTACAGGCCGCTGTCCTGGAACGCGGTGTGCTCCCAGACGCGCCTGCCGGCCAGGTCGGTCACCACCAGCACCACGCGGTTGGGCGACAGCAGCTTCTGCAGGCAGTAGTGGATCGACACCTCGTCGTTGATGCTGTCGCCGTTGGGGCTGAAGGCGGCGGGGACCGGTTCGACGTTGGCCAGCACGCGGTCATCCAGGGTCGCGATGCCGACGCTGAGCCGGTTGGTCGGCAGATCGGGGTGCGCGTTGCCCTCGACCACCTCCTGGGGCAGCTCGTCCGTGCGGCTGTCGAACACGGTGCCGCTGAACACGGTGCCGTAGACGAGGATCCGGCACGCGAACACCACCTCCAGCCGGGCACCGTTTCTGGCGATGCGCGGGAAGCGGATGGTCGCCTCCTTGTCGCTGACATCCGGAACGAAGCTCACGGGCACGCCGTCGATACGAACCTCGCGCACCTCGACGGCCAGCGGCGTGGCGATCCGCAGCGCGTCGAACCCGGTATCCCCGGGGCGCAGCTCAGGAACTACTGCGTAGGTGAACTCGGCCAGCTGGCCGGCTTCCACCATCCCCGGCCAGACCTCGCCGATCACCCGCTGCGCCACCGGCGGCGACGAGTACTGCAACGCGATCGAATCCACCTTGGCGCGGTCGGTGAACACGCTGCTGTGGAACTGGATCTGGAGCTGGAAGTACCGGCGCGGAGCCGGCGAGGTCGCGACGCTTCCCGAGGCCACGTACGGGGCCGACCAGGGGCTCCAGTTGGCCCGGTCGAACACGATGTGGCGATCGCTCTCCGCCAGCTTGTCGTACGTGGCGCGGTCCACCTCGACGGTGTCGATCAGCCCCTCTTCGGGACGCAGCAGGCGGTAGTAGGTGTACGGGGTCGGATCGGTGCCGCTGCGGGTGCTCACGCTGATCCCGGCGCCGGCATCCTGCGTCACTGCCCAGGACAGCGCGCCGAAGTTCGCCGGTCCCCCCAGGTCGATCGGGTGCGACACGAAGGTGGCCGACGGGGCATATCCCTGCCCGTACACCTCCCACTCCGCGATCTCCCATTGCAGGTTGGTGAGCGCCTGGATGCGCACGTCGCGAACGTAGCGGTTGGCGACGGCAACCCGGACGACGCTCTGGGTGTTGTCCCAGTTGGGCGCCACCATGTCCCACAGGATCTGGCCCTGAGGCGACAGCGACCGATCGGTCACGTAGACCTGGTAGGCGCGCAGGAAGCGGTCCTGGTAGGGTTCGCTCTGCCGCGGGTAGAACTGGACGAGGCTGACCGGGAGAATGGCGCCCAGGTCGAGGATGACCGAGGACCCGACGGTGGCTTCCAGGGTCATCTGGAAAGCCGTGGTCGGATCGCCGTCGATCATCCGTTCCAGGCCGCCGAGACTCTGGATGCTCGGTTGCAGGCTGTAGGCTACCGGCACCCGATAGGCGTCGCCGCGCGCCAGATTCTGGTCCGGCGTGATGCGGATCGGCTGGATCCAGCCCACCTCGGAGGTCGCGTCGGCGGCGTGCAGCTCGCCCGCACCGGGCCACGGATGGGCAGCCCCACCGACCACCCAGGTCCGCACGCCAGCCGCTGGCGTGGGCCCCGCGAGCACGCCCAGCCAGAGCCCCCATACCAGCAAGCGGAAGGCGCCGCGTCCGGGCGCGCTGACCCTGCGCGCATTCACCATCGGCAGGTCCCTGGGATGGCCGCCAGCGCTGGGGCGCCAACAGCGAAGGGGGAGCGCGGGGCGCTCCCCCTGGCTGCGCCGCGCGGGCACCTCAGTCGGCGAAGGTGGCCTTGATCGCCCCCCAGCTCTGCGGCTCGGCCGCGGTGACCGGGGACACGGTCCACTCGGCCGGTGCCATGACCACATCGTTCAGGTTGTCGGAGTACATATACAGCCCGGTCAGCGACGTGGTGTACCACGCGGTGGTCTGCGACTTGCCGGCTCCCGACACATCCTGGTCATCGATATCCCAGGACATGCCGATGAGCGTTCCCTCGTTCAGCGGCTGGATCGTGGAGGTCTCCGGGGTCTCGCCGAGGAAGGAGAAGAGCATGCGCCCCACCTCGTACGTGGTCCGTGTGCCGGTGGCCATCTCGGTCACCTTGCCTGCCCAGTACAGGTAGGGCGCCTCCATCGACCACTTGGAGGCGCTGCAGGTGCACACATCGTCCCCCACGCCGCCGATGAGCATCGCCTCCTGCTGCGCCGTGGAGCAGCGCGGCACGCCCTCGGGTCCACCGTAGTTGTACTGACCGCCGCTGTTGTCGGCGTCGATGTACCACTCGAGGTCGTCCTGTATCCAGTAGAGGCACTCGCCCTTGGCGCTCTCCTGGATGTGAACGTCATCGTACACATCGAAGGCCCAGTACAGCATCCGCGTCCCGCCGTGCCAGGCCAGCTTGCCGGTGAAGTCCAGCGAATTGAGGTTCTTCACCGTGCCGAAGGAGTTGTCGATGAAATCGTCGGCGAACGTCCACACGTTCCACTGCGGATAGTTGGCCCACTCGCCGAGGTTGCCGTCGATAGTCGGCACGGTGCTGCCCACGATGCCGACCGCATACAGAGTCGGCACTTCGTTCTCCCCGTACGCCCACCGCTGCGCCCACGACTGCGACGCGACGGCCAGGCAGAGCGCCAGGGATAGGATCAACACGCGCTTCATCGTGCGACCTCCTGTCTGGGTGATGCCGGCAGCCACCTGCGGGCGCCGGCCCGAGTGAGACACTGGCACATCGCCCTCTATGGGGCGCGACATGTCCTGCACCACCTCCTTTCCGCGAGCAGGGCCGCGTGCGGCGCTGCTGCCCCCAAGGCCCAGGCTGGCGGCGGCAAGATGCCCGATCACCAGCGCTGAACCTGCAGTCAAGTGCCCGCCGACCGGGTGCCGTCAGGGTGGATCTTCTCGACCCGGCGCTCGAACACATACTCGATGTCGAGATGCTCCACTGGCTCATTCCACACGTCAAAGCGCACGATGACGTCGCGCAACTGCAGACGCACCTCGCGCACGTCAGGGTGCAGCGCCGGGAAGACCAGAAAGCCTTCGGCCTCCTGACCGCTGAAGACCATCTCGCCCGAGTACAACGTGTTGCGCAGGATTCCCACTCGCTCCTTGAACAACGCGTAGTTGTTGCCGGAGTAAGCAGTCAGGTACTTCTCGAAGTACAGCTCCAGCTCCGCCAGACTGAGCGGCGCATACTGCCTGCCGTTCTGCGCGACCAGGCGCGCCGTCAGCGGCTCCACCCGCATCTTGGGGTAGCGGTAGTTCTTCACCTTCAGCCGGAAAACGGTGAAGCGCGCGGGGCTCGTGCCCAGCTCGGGGTCCACCCAGTTGGCGAACGTGTAGGGGTTGGCGGAGAAGATCCCCGCCTGCGAATGTGCGCCGAACTGGCGATTCAGCTCCTCGTCGGTCACGGGCCGCACACCGATCTCGAGGCGATCCTGCGCGTACGTCACCGTGCCGTCGTCGCTGACCTGCATGCCGCTGGCAGCCGAGTTGGCGGCCGCCGGCTCCAGTGGCCGGGCAAGATAGCGACAGCCGCAGCCGCCCAGCAGCGACGACAAAGCCAGTGCCAGACAAGCCACCCACCACACCGTTTTCATGGCATTGGCACTTCCAGGCGGACCGACAGCCAGCTCCACGGGAGACACACGGGTCGGGCCGGAGGGCAGCTCCCGGCGCACGGCAGCACTGCATGGCCGCGCCTCTGCGTGTTCCCGGCCGGACTGGCCGGTAAACGGGCAACCACCGATATCTCTTTCAAGAGAATTCTTGACGATGTCAGGGCGCCCGGCGGCGGCACGGTCTGCTGTCCTGGGCGGCGGCTGCGCCCGCTGCGCCAGATCAGGGGCCGCTGCGCCGAGCAGGCGGCCGGGCGGCGGCTGGCAGCCCCCTGGCTCGCCGGCCGGGATTGCACGAGATTCGCGGGCGGTCTGCG
>CAZPXM010000183.1:0-6269 GCA_964591015.1 uncultured Gemmatimonadaceae bacterium | reverse complement strand
GACATCGGCCGGGCAGCCGGCGTGTTTGCTGCTCGCCCGCACCCAGCCGACTGGGACCGGGCGCCGTGACCAGGCGCCGTGACCAGGCGCCGTGACCAGGCGTCAGGATCTCGACGATGCTCCAGGCAACCGTGAACCGCTTCGACGGCGTGGAGATCGACCCGGAAACGCTGCCCGAGGACCCGGCGGTGTTCGAGGCCGCGCTGGCCGCCTCCCTGGAGAGCTGGCGGCAGGCCAGCCGGCGTCTCGTCTGGCTGGAGATTCCCATCGGCCGCGCCGCGCTCATCCCGATCGCCACCCGTGCCGGCTTCCTGTTCCATCACAGCGGCCAGCACTACCTGATGCTCACCTGCGCCCTGGTTCCGGACGCGTACGTGCCGGGGCCGGCGACTCACTACATCGGCGCCGGCGGCGTGGTGCTCAACGCCGCCCGCGAACTGCTGGTCGTGGTCGAGCGCTACTACCGCACGCCCGGCCAGCCGCCGCGCTACAAGCTGCCCGGCGGCGCGCTGCAGGGAGGCGAGCACCTGGTCGACGGGGTGATCCGCGAGATCCGCGAGGAGACCGGCGTGCTGACCGAGTTCGAGGCCCTGGTGTGCTTCCGGCACTGGCACGACTACCGCTTCGGCAAGTCCGACATCTACTTCGTCAGCCGCCTGCGGCCGCTGACCCAGGCGATCCAGCGCCAGGAAGAGGAGATCTCCGAGTGCCGCTGGATGCCGGTGGACGAGTACCTGGGCGCGGCGCAGGTCAGTGCGTTCAACCGGCGCGTCGTGCGCGCGGCCCTGGAGCACCCCGGCCTGGCGCCCGCCGACATCGAAGGCTACGAGGACCGCCGGCGGTACGAGGTGTTCATGCCGCCGTCGCGCTCCCTCGCCTGAGCGGAGGCCCCATGCATCTGGGCACGCAGCAGTTCACCACGTCTGTCGAGGACCTGGAGTTCCTCGCCCGGCACGGCGTCACCGCCAAGAGCGAGAACTCGATCACCTTCCACCGCGACTACGGCTGGGACGTGGCCGAGCTGAAGGAGAAGCGACGGCAGTGCGGCCGGTTCGGCATCGACCTGGAGATGGTCGCCCTGCCCATGGCCCAGCTCGACGTGGGCGGCGGCCCGATCCCCGGTTTCATGCTCGGCCAGCGCGAGGCGGGCGCCCGCGAGATCCAGCTCGTCTGCAACATGGTGCGCCAGGCTGCCGAAGCCGGCATCCCCGCCGTCAAGTACTACCTGTGCGCCCTGGAGAACCAGCGCACCGAGAGCGTGCCGGCCGGGCGCGGCGGCAGCCGCTACAGCACCTGGGATCTGCAGCGCGCGCCCGCGGCGCAGCCGCGCTTCGCCGAACCCGTCCCCGCCGCGCTGAACTGGGAACGGATCACGCGCTTCCTGGACGCCGTGGTCCCCGTGGCCACCGAATGCCAGGTGCGCATGGCCTGCCATCCGTGCGATCCGTGGCTGCCGCCGGGCTACCGCGGCGTCGACCGCGTGCTGGGCGGTGCGGATGGCTTGCGCCGTCTCATCGAGATCTGCCCCAGCCCCTACCACGGAGTCAATCTGTGCCTGGGCTGCATGGCCGAGAGCGTCGTCGATCCGGCCAACGACGTGCCGGAGATCATCCGCTACTTCGGCTCGCGCCAGAAGATCTTCCTGTGCCATTTCCGCAACATCGTCGGCGGCCGGGACTGCTTCCAGGAGGTGTGGCCGGACGAGGGGGCGATGAACATGCACCGCAACATGCGCGCCCTGAAGGAGGTGGGGTACACGCACATGGTGGTGCCCGACCACGTGCCGGGCCACGCGGACCCCGATGCCATGCGCCAGGGCTTCGCCTACGCCTTCGGCTACATCAAGGCGATGATCCAGGCCGTGCTGGACGAGGACTGAAGGCCGCATGCCCGAACCAGCCGCCGCCAACGCTGCCGGCTCTGCCGAGGGCGCGGCGTCGCGCCCGCCCGCTGCCGCCGGCGCCGGCGAGCAGATCGCCGGCGTCCCCACGGCCACCCGCCCCTGCGGACAGCCCGCCGCGGATCCGCCGCTCCTGCGGGCCACCACCGTCGCCGAAATCCCGGGACTGCTGGACCTGAGCGCCCCGTCGCTGCAGGCGGCCGCCGCGGCCCGCCAGCGCGGCGATCTGGCCGGCTGCCTGGCGGCGGTGTTGGCCCATCTGCGCGCGGCCCATCCGCTGCCGCCGCCCGACCCGGCGTCGCTGGCGCCTGCCGAGCGCGAGCGGGCGGAGAAGATCGTGCGGCGCGTGTTCCGGTACGGGCCCTACCCCGAAGCCGCGTACGGCGCGGACATGGACTGGGAGTGGGATCCGCGCGGCGACATCGAGTGGGTGGCGTGGATGTACCGCTTCTACTGGGCGCTGCCGCTGGCCGCCGCCTTTCGCGCCACCCGCGACGAGCGCCACGCGCAGGCCTTCGTCGAGCTGACCGCCGACTGGATCGCCAAGCACCCGCTGGACCAGCACGAGCGGGCCCACCCGGTGTACACGCAGTGGCGCGGGTTCGCGTGGCTGGACATCCAGACCGGCATCCGCGCCACCAACCTGTGCCAGGCGGTGCCGGTGCTGCTCCATGCCGCGTGCTTCACGCCCGAATTCCTGGGCATCCTGCTGGCCTCGCTGCACGACCATCAGGTGAAGACCGAACGCCTGCCCATGGGCCAGGTCCACAACAAGGCGATCTTCGAGCAGCGCGGCTTCATCCGCATCGCGCACACCTTCCCGGAGTTCGCGGCCAGCCGGCGCTGGCTGGCGCTGGGCGCGGCGCGGGCGCAGGAGAGCCTGCTGGCGCAGACCACCAGCGACGGCGTGCAGCGCGAGTGGTCGTTCGGCTACCACGCCGGCGTGCTCGGCGACGCGGTCGAGATCATGGCGTTCCTGCAGGCGGCCGGCATCGAGGTGCAGCCGGCCTATCGCGAGCGCGTGCGCCGCATGTTCGCCTACGTGGACGGCATCGCCGGCCCGGATCTGGGCGCGCCCATGTTCGGCGATGCCTCGCGGCCGCCGCGTCCGTCGCCCTGCCGCTCCACCTGGCAGCTGTACGGCCTGCTCCAGCACGGCGCCCGCCACCTGCACGAACCGCGCCTCGCGGCGCGCGCCGAGCTGGACGAGACGCGCCTGCCGCCGCCAACCAGCGCCGTGTTTGCCGAGGCCGGCCTGTACGCCCTGCGCAGCGACTGGACGGCAGGGGCCATCCAGCTCGATCTGCACTGCTCGCCGCCGGCCATCTCCAGCCACGACCAGCCCGACAACGGCACCTTCGAGCTGTACGCGTTCGGCGAGTGGGTGATGCCGGATTCCGGGTTCTACACGTACGGCCACGATCCGGCCGGGCGCGCCTGGCACCGGCGCACCTGCGTGCACCAGACCCTGACCCTGAACGGCGCCGATGCGGCCACCGCCGGCCGCCATCTGCTGTGGTGCAGCCAGCGGCCGGCGGTGGAGACTCTGGTGGTCGAGAACGATTCCTACCCGGGGCTGCGCCACCGGCGCACGGTCTGGTTCGTGCGCCAGCGCTTCTTCGTCCTGCTGGACGAGGCCCTGGGCACCGCGCCCGGCGATCTGGACCTGCACTTCCAGTTCGCTCCGGGCGAGCTGCGCCTGGATCCAGCCGGCCAGCGCGCCTGGACGGCGCGCCCCGGCGCATGCCACCATGACGTTGGCGCCGGGGATGGGCCGCTGGCGCTGGCGGCGGAGGAGGGCTGGTGGGGATGGGCGTACGGCCAGCGCGAACCGCGACCGGCGTGTCGCTTTCGCCACGCCCGCCCGGCGCCGGCCGGCTTCGTGACCGTGATCGTGCCCTATCGCCAGGCAGAACCGCAGCCGCGCGTGGAGCTGCCGCGGCTGGCCGAGCTGCCGCTGGGAGCGGACCGCGTCGAGCTGCACCTGCAGGTGGACGGCGCCCACCACGCGCTGGGCCGCGACCTGGCGGAAGGCAGCGGATGGCTCGGCGCGCCGGACGCGCCCGCTGGCGCCTGGCGCAGCTAGTCCAGCTAGTGCAGTGCGAGGAGAAACCCGTGCCATGCCGAACCTGACTGCGGCCCTGCGCGCCTTCGCGGCCGAGCGCCGCGTGGATCTGCTGGGCATCGCCCCCATGGACCGCTTCGGGGGCATCGAGCCGCAGCACCATCCGGCCGCCATCTTCCCCGACGCCCGCAGCGTGCTGGCCGTGGGCAAGCGCATCCCACGGGGCGCCCTGCGCGGCCGCGAAGAGGGCACGCAGATGGACCTGTACGAGCTGTACGGCCGCGCCTGGCTGGTGGACCGGGTGCTTGCGCTCGCCACGATCTCGGTGGCCGGCTTCCTGGAGGACCAGGGCTGGGAGGCAGTGGCGCTGCAGGACCTGCCGCCCGAGGCCCCGCCCACCGGCGTGCCGGTGCGGCCGGGGGCGCCCGCGCCCAACGTCATCGTGGACGTGCGGGACGCGGCCGTGCGCGCCGGCCTCGGCGAGATCGGCTACTGCGGCGAGCTGCTGACCCCGCAGTTCGGGCCGCGCCAGCGCGTGCAGCTCGTCCTCACCGACGCCGAGCTGGAGCCCTCGCCCGTGGGCGCCACGCCCGTGTGCGACCAGTGCCGGCAGTGCGTGGCCAGTTGCCCCCTGGGCGCCATGGACGCCGCGGCCGAGCAGGCCCTGACCATCTGCGGCAAGCGGATGCTCACGGCCGCCATCGACTACACCGTCTGCCGCCGCTGCCGCAACGGCGCCAGCCCGAACAACCTGCATCCGGCCGGCCGGCCCGACCGCCTGGCGGCCCTGTGCATGCGCACCTGCGTCGACCATCTGGAGCGCGCCCAGCGCATCCAGAGCACGTTCGCCACCGCGTTCCGGCAGCGGCCTGCCTGGCAGATCGACGCCAGCGGTCAGGCCAGCCTGCAAAACGCCGGGGGCGCTGGCGGCGCTGGCGGTGCCGGAGGCGCCCGCTCCACCTCCCAGGCGGAGCGCGGACAGCCATGACCCGACCGCTCGGCAAGGCGCAAGTGGTCGCGTTCGCGCGCCAGCAGGGGCTCGACCTGGTGGGCGTGGCGAACATCGAACGATTCGCCGGCGCCCCGCCGCACATGCATCCGGCCAGCATCTTCCCCGAGGCCCGCTCCGTGATCGTCGTCGGGCGGCGCATCCTGCGCGGCAACTGGCGCGGCATCGAGGAAGGCACGCACTGGCCGGCCTACACCTACTTCGGGTACCACGGGCTGCTCAACACGCTGTTCATCCCGCTGGGGGTGTACGAGACCGCCTGCTTCATCGAGGATCATGGCTGGGAGGCCGTGCCCTACTATCCCGGCGTGCCGGAAGCGCAGCCGCCCGCCGCGCCGCTGCGGCCCGGCGCGGTGGCGCCCAACGTGCACCTGGCCGTCCGCATCGCGGCGGTGGCGGCCGGCCTGGGCGAGATCGGCTGGTCCAAGGTGTTCCTGACCCGGCAGTTCGGGCCGCGCCAGCGCCTGGCGGCCCTGATCACGGACGCCGAGCTCGAGCCCGACCCGCTGGTCGAGCCCGGCAGCCTGTGCAACCGCTGCCTGGCCTGCCGCCGCGGCTGCCCGTCGGACGCCATCCCGCACCCCAAGGAGGGCCGCACCGTCCGCATCCAGATCGAGGACAAGGTGTACGAGTGGGGCGACGTGGACATGGGCCGCTGCACGCTCAGCTACCACGGCGGCGACCCGCGCGTCTCGCCCTTCCTGCACAAGACCTTTCCCGGCCTGCACTTCGACGTGTCCCAGCAGCGCCTCAGCGAGGAGGCCGCGTACAAGCTGTGCTGGCCCCTGTCGCTGGGCACCTGGCGGCCGACCGCGGAGGACCCGTCCGGATACCTGGTGGAGGGGCACAGCCAGATCGCCCGCTGGGGCGTGGCCGGCAGCTATGGCATCGGCGGCTCGCGCGGCTGCATGCGCAGTTGCGCGGACGCCTTCCTGACCCAGAAGCGTTGCGAGCACACCTACCACGCGGGCAAGTTCGTCAAACGGCCGCGGTGGCTGCTGCCGGCCCAGGTGCCCGCGCGTCAGGACGAGGAGGAGGCAAGACCATGAGCGAGCGCGAACGTGAGGCGAACGCCGCGCGCCAGAGCGGAGCGCAGGGTAGCGCCCAGGCCGGCGGGGATGCCGTCACCACCGAGACCATCGAATTCCGCGGCCGCACGCAGACCGTACGCCGCCTGGCGATCAACGACCTGGAGCGCATCCGCCGTTTCCGCACGGCCGGGTACGGCGGCAGCGTGTCCGACGCGCTCCATGGCCTCGGCGTGGACGACACCGTCTTCTCCGACCGTTTCAAGC
>CAZPXM010000182.1:0-6288 GCA_964591015.1 uncultured Gemmatimonadaceae bacterium | reverse complement strand
GGCTGCGCTGCAGCCCGCCAGCGCGAACCCGAGATAGCCCAGCACGGACGCGCCGACGTGGACTCCCAGCCATGGACAGCGGAGCAACAGATGGGCGGCTGCCTCGCAGCGGACCGGCATCAGCACCGGATGAAGCAGCGCGACGAACGCGAGCGGCGCGGCCACTTCCGGCACGTGGCGCGCGCCGAGCCACCGCTCGGCAACCAGCGCCGCGGCGAGCAGTCCCAGCACCAGCGCGGAGACGACCACGAGCAGGGCATCCGCGGGCGGGCCGGGAGAGAAGGCCAGGCGCAGGGCCAGACCCGCGGCGTGGGCAGTCCAGCCCGCCAGCAGCAGCGAGCGTGCCCAACGCGCGCCAGCCTCGCTCGCGCAGCCGAGCAGCGCGCCCCCGTGGCTGAGAGCCGCTGCCGCCAGGTACAGCCCGAGGGCCAGGCCGAGGGCCGCGCCGCCCGCCGCCGTCATCGCGCGTCCTCCTGTGTCCCCGAATCCTGCTCGGTGTCCGTGTCCTCTTCGCTCAAGGCGAAGAGCCGCCGCACCGCCTCCAGTCGCGCCGGCCCGCCGGGGGTGTGGGCGAGGCGGCGGATCTCGACCAGCGGCGCGTGGAGCAGCTTGTTGGCGTACCCGCGCAGGATGCTCTCCACGAGCTGCCGCTGGGCGGGCGTGAGCTGCTCCAGCCGGCTCTCCCATCGCTCCAGCTCCGCCTGGCGCAGGCGCGCGGCGCGGCGCTGCAGGGCGCGCAGCAGCGGGGTGGCCTCCAGCGAGTTCAGCCAGCGCTCGAAATCCTGCAGCTCCGTCTCGATGAGCGACTCGACGCGCTGGATGGCCTGATCGCGCTCGGCCCGGTGGGCGGCGACGACCTGGGCGAGTCCGTCGATGTCGAAGAGGAACACGTTGTCCAGGTCGCGGGCGCGCGGATCGACGTCGCGCGGCACCGCGATGTCGATGAGGAACAGCGGCCGGCCGCGCCGCGCCGCCATGGCCGCGCCGATCGTGGCCAGGTCCAGCACGAGTCCGGCGGCGCCGGTCGCGCAGATCGCGATGTCGATCTCGGCGAGGCGCGCCGGGATGGAGGCGTAGGCGCAGGGCTGGCCGCGCACGCGCGCGGCCAGTGTCTGGGCATGGGCGTCCGTGCGGCTGGCGACCCACAGCCGCCGGATCCGGGCCTCGCACAGGTACTGGGCGATCAGCGCGCCCATCTCGCCGGCGCCCACCAGCAACGCGTCGCAGGCGCGCAGATCGGGGAAGATCTGCGCGGCCAGCTCCACCGCAGCGGTGGCCACGGACAGGCGGCCACGGCCGATGTCGGTCTCGTTGCGCGCGCGCTTGCCGACGTGCAGGGCGCGCTGGAACAGCTCGTTGAGCAGGCCGCCGGCGCTCCCGGCCCGCTGGGCCTGAGCCAGGGCGTCGCGCACCTGGCTGAGGATCTGCGACTCGCCGATCACCAGCGAATCGAGGCCGCAGGCGACCCGGAACAGGTGCGCGGCCGCCTCGCGATCCTGCAGCGCGTAGAAGTGCGCCGCGAACGTGGCCGCCTCGATGCCGCGGGCCGCCGCCAGGAAGCGCGACGCGGCCTCCACGCCGCTGCCGTCGCCCGCCAGGTACAGCTCGGCACGGTTGCAGGTCGACAGCACGGCCGCCTCGGCGACGCCGTAGTCACGGACGAGGGCACGCAGGGCTGCCGGCTGGCTGTCCTCGGGGAAGGCGGCGCGCTCGCGCACGGCCAGCGGCGCGGTGCGGTGGTTGAGCCCCAGGGCGACGATCCGACAAGGCCGCTCCGCGTCCATCGATGTCCTGGCTGGAAGGCCGGTCCAGGCCTGGTCCGCTTGGCGGCGCCGGGGCAGGGGCCAGGCGCCGCGACGCTTCGAGTCCGAGCTATAGGCCCTGCAGACCGCTCCGTCAAGGCGGGCAAGGGCCGGGGGCCGCCCGGGCACGCGCGCCGCCCGGGGGCGTCCGCCGCATCGCCAGGCGCGGCAAAGCGCTATATTGAAGGCACCCACTTCGGACGCCCTCGGCCCATGCCTGCCGAACCTGGTCACAGAACGTTCCGCGCCGTCCTCCAGGTGCGCCCGGGCGAGGGCCGCCGGGCCTTCTTCATGCTGCTGTACTCGATCGCCGCCGTGGGCGGCGTCGTCATCACCGGCCAGACCGCCACCAAGGCCCTGTTCCTCAGCACCCTGCCGCAGGCCAGCGTCCCGTTCATGTTCATCCTGCCGCCCGCAGCCCTGCTGGCGGCGTCGGCGGCGCTCACGCGGGTCACGGGGCGCCTGCGCAGCGACCGGCTCATCGTCTGCAGCTACGCGCTCGTCCTGCTCGGCGTGGCGGTCTTCTGGCTGCTGCTGCAGGGCGAGTGCCGCTGCCAGTTCTGGTTTCTCAGCGCCTTGTTCGTCTTCGTCGACGTGGCCAGCAGCCTGGTGGTGCTGCAGTTCTGGACATTCGCCGGCGAGATCTTCAACTCCCTGGAGGCCAAGCGCCTGTTCGGCCTGATCTCCGGGGGCAGCACGATCGCCAACGTGCTGTTCGGCGCCTTCATCACCACCATCGCCGCCCGCGTGGGGCCGGACCGGCTGCTCTTCGTCGTCATGGCCAGTCTGACCGTGTGCATCGGCTGCGTGGCTCACCTGGGCCGTCGGTACGCGGCTCTGCTGGCCGATGCCGCCGGCGGGGAGCCCGGCGGCGCTGCTGCCGGCCGCGGCTCGCTCGAACGGGACCTGCGGGGGGTGCTGCGCCCGCCCCTCGTGCGCACGATGAGCGGCATCCTGATCGTGGTGGCAGTGGTCAGCAGTATCGCCGACTACCAGCTCGACCTGGGCCTGAAGGCGCACTACGGCGGGGATGGCCAGGGGATAGTCGGCTTCCTCGGCCGCTTTCGGCTGATGGCCGGTATGGCGGCCGGCGGGCTGCAGTTCCTGCTGGCGGGACGGCTGCTGGCCCGCTTCGGGGTCGTTGCCGTGCTCCTGCTGCTGCCCACCGCGGTAATGCTGGGCGCCGGCTCGATCCTGCTGACCGGCGGGATGCTGTGGGCCGCGGCCATGCCGCGCGCGTGCGACGTGGTGCTCAAGTACTCGGTGCACGACCCGGCGTTCGGCCTGTTGTTCCTGCCCATCCCGGCGACGCTGCGCGCCAAGGCCAGAGCGGTGCTCGACGGAGTGGTCAAGCCGCCCGTCGTGATGGCCATCGGGCTGATCTTCCTCTGGTCCGGCCAGCGCGGTTCGGCCACCGTGGTCCAGTGGGCTTATGTCACGCTGGCGCTGGTCGCCGTCTGGGTCGCGCTGGTGCTGCGCGCCGGCCAGCAGTACGTGGCGTCCCTGGCGCAGAGCATCCGCTTCCGGCGGCTGGCGCCGGAGCGCGAGAAGATCGACCTGGCCGACGAGAGCGCCATCCGCGTCATCCGGCAGACCCTGCAGGCCGGACAGCCGGCGCGCGTGCTCCACGCCCTGACGCTGCTGCCGCACATCCCGCGCCCGGACTGGACGCCCCACGTGGCGATGCTGCTGGGCCACCAGGACGCCGAGGTGCGTCTCCTGGCCCTGCGCTACCTGGGCGACCACGGCGCCGCCATCTACGCGGACGAGGTGGTCGCCTGCCTGCGGGATGCGGACGAGGGCGTGCGGGCGGCTGCGGTGGAGGCCCTGTGCGCGCTGGGACGCCTGCAGGCGCTGCCGCGCGTCCTGCCCTTCCTGGCCGATTCCAGCCCGCGCGTCCGCGCCGCCGCCGTCCTCGGCCTCATCAAGCACGCGGGCCTGGAGGGCTTTCTCCACGCGGGCGAGCACCTGAAGGCGATGCTGGCAGCCGACGACTGGCGAGCCCGCATGGAGGCAGCCCGCATCCTCGAGGAACTCGACGTCCCCACCTTCTACCATCCGCTGCTGGCGCTGCTGGACGACCCCAGCACGGAGGTGCAGCTGGCGGCCATCCGGGCCGCCGGGCGGATGCGGGTCGAGCAGCTCGTCCCCCACCTTGCGCGCAAGCTGGAACAGCCGGCGACGCGCTGGAGCGCCACCGAGGCGCTGGCCAGCTGCCTGCGCGACGACCTGCCGCGCCTGGAGGAGCTGCTCGACGCGACGCGCGGCGAGCCGGCGACCAGGCGCCAGCTGGTCCACCTGCTGCGCCATCACCGGCAGCCGCGCGCCGTCGAGCTGCTGCTGGCCGAGCTGAGGACCGGGGATGACCGCACGCGGGGGATCGCGGCCGAGTCGCTGCTGCACCTGCGCGACCTGGGGCTGCCGGTGCCGCTGCCACCCTTGCGCGCGGCGCTGCGGCTGGAGCTGCGCCGCGGCTACGAGCTGCACGTGGGCCAGGTCGACCTGCGCGGGGTGCAGGTGCTGCTCGAGGAGGCGCTGGCGCGGCGCCTGCAGCAGACGCGGGCGCGCATCCTGATGATCCTGGATCTGCTCTACCCGGAGGTGTCCCACGCGCATCTGGGCGAGACCCTGCTGGATCCCAGCAGGCGTGCCCGCGCGACCGCGGTCGAACTGCTGGACAACCTCGTCGACCGCGATGTCCGGGAGGAGTTGCTGCCGCTGTTGGGTGCGGGCAGCCAGGAGGAACTGGAGGCGGCCGCGACGAGGTTGCAGGTGCTGCACCAGCCGCCGGTGGAGCACCTGCGGCGGCTGGCTGGCAGCGGCGACGACTGGCTGTGCAGTTGCGCGCTGCACGTGGCCGGCAGCCGGCAGCTGGCCGAACTGGCTCCTCTCGCGGTCGCCGCCCTGCAGGCGGCCAACCCGCTGGTGCGGGAGAGCGCCGCTGTCGCGCTGCGGCGGCTGGCGCCGGCAGCCCTGCAGGCCGGCGGCGTGGCGGCGGCGACGGTGGCCGCAGCGGTGGCCGCGGGACAGGTCTGCGGCGACGATTCCGGAGGTGCGCGCATGGCGTTGTCGACTCTGGAGAAGGTCTTCTTCCTGAAGGGCGTGCCGCTGTTCGAGGACATGCCCGGCGAGGAGATCGTCGGCATGGTGCCGATCCTGCAGGAGGTGGTCGTGCCGCAGGGCGAGACCTTCATCCGCGCGGGCGAGGAGGGCGATGCCCTGTACATCGTGGTGGCCGGCGAGGTCGGCATCGTCAAGCCCGGGGGGCAGGTCATCTCCGCCCACGCGCGCGAGGTGATCGGCGAACGGTCGGTGCTGGCGCAGCAGCCGCGCTCGGCGGACTGCACCGCCCTGACCGAGGTGGTGCTCCTGCGCATCGGCAAGAAGGACTTCTGGAACCTGATGGAGCAGCAGCCGAAGCTGGCCGTGGAGGTGCTCAAGGTGATCGTGGAGCGGTACCTGTGAGCGGCGCCGCACGTGGCGCGGCCGGTCCGGCCCTGGAAGTTGTCTGCGGTCGGCGTCGGGCGTATTATTCCAGCGCCGCGCCGATCGCCGCAGCGAGCGCGGTGATCCCCATGCAAAGTCGAAAGTCCGAGGAACGATGATGACGGGTCGTACCTATGCAGCGATGGCGTGGCTGGTGGCTGTGTGCTGGGGCGCGGCCGGTTGCGGCCAGCGTCCCGAGCGGGCGCCGGCCGGCCTGGAAGCGGTCGATCCCAGCGGTCAGACCGTGACCTTCTGGTACCAGCATCCGGGCGAGCGCGAGGCCGTGCTGGCGGCGCACATCGACCGGTTCAACCAGTCGAACGAGTACGGCATCAAGGTGGTCGGGGAGCGCATCGGCACGCACGACGAGGTCTACGCCGCCATGCTGATGCGGATGCAGAGCGGCGGTCTGCCGCAGCTGGTGACGGCCTACGGCTACCAGGCGCAGGCCTACTACCGGAACAACGGTGTAGTCGATCTGCTGCCGTACATGAACTCGCCGCGGTGGGGCCTGGGGCCGGAAGAGCGCGGCGATTTCTTCCAGGGCACGCTGGAGCAGGATCGCTTCCAGGGCGCCCAGATCGCCCTCCTGCCCAGCCGCTCCATGGAGGTCCTGTACTACAACGTCGACTGGCTGCGGGAGCTGGGCCACGACATGCCGCCGCGCGACTGGAAGGGGTTCGCGGCGGTGTGCAGCCAGGCTGCCGCGCGGCCGTTCAGCCGGAGCCGCGCCGCCGGACCGAGCTACGGGCTGTCCGTCGACGTGGATGCCAGCCGCATCGCCGCCATGGTCTTCAGCCGCGGCGGCGACCTGATCGGTGCCGGCGGCTCGGCCTACACGCTGAACACGCCGCAGATGCGGGCCTCGCTGGAGCTGCTGCGGAGTCTGGTCGCCTCGGGCGCGGCGGTACTGCGCGAAGATCCGGAGGCGGCGCGGCACGATTTCAGCGCCGGCAAGGCGTTGTTCAACATCCGCTCGACGTCGGGTCTGCCGCTCTAT
>CAZPXM010000181.1:0-6375 GCA_964591015.1 uncultured Gemmatimonadaceae bacterium | reverse complement strand
ATACCCGGCTGGTCGTGCCGGTCTACCGGTCGTGCACGAACACGTCCGTCAGGCCATTGGTGTCCCCCTCGACGAGGTTGCTGGCGCTCGAAGCGAACGCGACCCACCTCCCGTCGCCGGAGAGGCACGGCAAGCCCGAGTCGCCGTCGGCCTGGCTGCCGTCGCTGGCCACCGAGACGCGCGTGGTCTGGCCCGTGAGCATGTCGCGGACGAAGATGTCGGCGCTGCCGTTGGTGTCGCCCGGCACCAGGTTGTCCGCGTAGGAAGTGAAGACCACGAAGCGTCCGTCGTGCGACGTGCGCCGCTGGTTGGTCCACCGATCGTCCTCGGTCGAGGCGTTCCCCTGCGTCCCGTCGCTGGCGACCGAGATCCGCACCGTGGCACCGGTGGCGTGGGCTGTCTGCGACAGCAGCGCCCAGGACGCGCCGGCCAGCAGCGACGCCAGCATCCCTCGCCGCCATGCTCTGCACGCTCCGGTCATGGAAAAATCCCTCCTCGTCCCTGGCGGGCGATCGCGCAGCGGCCAGGCCCGCCAGGCACGCGCCGCCGGCCCGGACGCAACAGGCACGAGCTGCCGCCCCGAGCCGTGCGACTGAGCTGTCAAACACTGTATGAACGCTATATAGTCTTCCGTGGACGTCCCACGCAACAGACGGGTCGCTGCCCCGCAGCGCCGCGGCCGCCATGCTCCAGCGCGCCAGCAGCCGCGCCCTTGCCGCGGGTGCGGCCCGAGACGATCTTGGTGACCGGCGTCCGCACCAAAGGCAGGTTGCCCGCGCTGCGCGGCGACCACGGGCCAGGCGCTGCCTGGCGCCTCCGTCTCCGGCAGGAGCATGCCTTTCATGCCCCAGCTAGTGGCTCTCGCGGCGATCGTCGCGCTCGTCTGGCTGACGTGGCGGGTCGCCCGCCGGCCCCAGCCGCCAGGCGAACTCCAGTACTCCTACTCCCTGATCCCGGGCGAGCGTTTCAGCCATCGGTGGGGCTTCACCGATACCCGCTTCGTGTTCGCGGGGCCGGGACGCGTGCGCGTCACGGGCGACCGGTACCCGTTATCCGGCACGGTCATGCCCGGATTCGTGCCGTTCGCCGAAGAAGTCCTGCAGGTCCCCATCCGCCCGGAAGGCATCGCCGCGGAGGCCACCGACCGGAAGATCCCGCCGCCGGGCGCCAATCCGGCGTTTCTGGCGGCGCTGCAGACAGTGCTCGCGCCCGAGCAGATGTCCCAGGACGACGAGGACCGTCTGGAGCACAGCCACGGGCAGCTCAGCGTCGACGAGGTCTACCGCCTCCTCTACGATCGCCCCCCGGACCGCGTCGCCGATCTGGTGGTCTACCCGGACGACGAGGAGCAGATCCGGCGCATCGTGGCCCTGGCGGGCCAGCACGGCGCGGTCCTGGTCCCCTACGGCGGCGGCACCAACGTGAGCGGCGCCCTGGTCCTGCCGGCCGACGAGCGCCGCCTGATCGTGTCGGTCGACATGGCACGGCTGAACCGCATCCTGTGGGTGGACGAGGAGAACCTGCAGGCGTGCGTCCAGGCAGGCATCCGCGGCATGGACCTGGAGCGCGAGCTGCTGGCCAGGGGCTTCACCTCCGGACACGACCCCGACAGCGTGGAGCTGTCGACGCTGGGCGGGTGGATCGCCACCAATGCCAGCGGCATGAAGCGCAACAAGTACGGCAACATCGAGGAGCTCGTCGTCGAGGCCACGCTGGTCACGCCGCGCGGCGACATCGAGGTCCTTCGGCCCACGCCGCGCAATTCGACCGGCGTGCAGCCCAAGTACCTCTTCTTCGGCAGCGAGGGCAACTTCGGCATCATCACCCGGGCGGTCCTGCGCATCTTCCCGAAGCCCGAGGTGCAGGAATACGGCTCGCTCGTCTTCCCCGACTTCGAGCGCGGCGTGGCATTTCTCAAGGAGCTGCGCCAGCGGCAGGGCGTGATGCCGGCCAGCATCCGTCTGGTCAACAACTTCGAGTTCCGCTTCGGTCAGGCCCTCAAGGGCGAGTCCGCCGGCCTGGGGAAGCTGGTCTCCCGGCTCCAGAAGTTCGTCCTGCTGAAGCTTCTCGGGTTCGATCCCTACAAGATGTGCGCCTGCACGATCCTGATGGAGGGGACCGCCACCGAGGTGCGCCATCAGCGCCGGGTCGTCTTCGGCACGGGCAAGCGCTTCGGCGGCATCAGCGGCGGGGCGGCCAACGGCAAGCGCGGGTACATGCTCACCTTCGCCATCGCCTACATCCGCGAGTTCTTCAACCAGTTCCACATCCTCGGGGAGACCTTCGAGACCACCGTCCCGTGGGATCGCATCATGGCCGTGGCCCAGGCGGCGGAGAAGACGCTGTTCGAGCAGTGCGCGGCCCACGGCGTGGAGGGGCGCCCGTATCTGTCCTATCGCGTCACCCAGACCTACCAGACCGGCGTCTGCGTGTACTTCACCATGGGCTTCAGCGGCCGCAACCTGAGGAACCGCACCGAGGTGTACCACGACATCGAGCACCGCATCCGCCAGACGATCCTCGACCACGGAGGATCGCTGTCGCACCACCATGGCGTGGGCAAGATTCGCCAGTCCTTTCTCCCGCAGATCGAGACGCCGGCGGCGCTGGCCCTGGTGCGGGACCTCAAGCGCGCCGTGGATCCTGCCAACGTCTTCGCGATCGCCAACAACGTGTGCGGCCTGCCCGAGTCCGCCTTCGCGCCCGATCCCGGCGCCGAGCCAGCCGCGCATGCCTAGGCCCGACCCTGCCGCGCCCGCCGGTGCCTTCGCCGGCCGCACCGTGATCATCACGGGGGCCTCGTCCGGTCTGGGCGCCCGGCTGGCGCTGGAGTGCGCTCGTCGCGGGGCGAATCTGGCGCTCTTCTCGCCGGAAGCCGAGCGCCAGGAACAGGTGGCGCAGGCCTGCCGCCAGGCCGGCGCCCAGGCGATCGCCGTGATCGGCGATGTCACCATCCCGGCGGACTGCGCTCGCCTGATCCAGGCGGCGGTGGAGCGCTTCGGGCGCCTGGACTACCTGGTCGCCAACGCCGGCATCAGCATGTGGGCGCCATTCGCGCAGGTGGAGGATCTGGGCGTCTTCCGGCGGCTGGCGGAGGTGAACTACCTGGGGGCGGTGCACTGCGTGTACTACGCGTTGCCGCACCTGCGACAGACGCGCGGGCTGTTCGTGGCCATCTCCTCCATCCAGGGCCGCATCTGCGTGCCGCTGCACACCGGGTACGTGGCGTCCAAGCACGCGCTGCAGGGCTTCTGCGAGACCCTGCGCATGGAGCTGGCAGGCTCCGGCGTGGACGTGCTCACGGTCATGCCCCACTGGCTGCGCGGCACCGAGCTGCGGCAGCATGCCCTGGGCGGCAGCGGCAAGGAGCTGGGCCAGAGCTCGCGGCCGCACAGCAAGGAATCCGTGTCGCTGGAGGCGGCGGCCACGGCCATCCTGCGCGCCATGGAGCGCCGCCAGCGCGACCTGATCATCCCCTGGAAGCTGCGGGCGCTGGTGATCCTCGACGCGGTGTGGCCGCGCCTGGCGGAGGCCATCATCCGCGGCGCCGTGCGGCAGCAGGAGCGTTGAGCGTCAGCAGCGCCACACCTGGAGCGTCCCAGCCAGCCTGCGCCGGCGACGGCGCGTGTCTGGCCGGCCCGCTCCCGAACCCCGCCGAGGTCAGGAATGAAGATCCACATCGCCGCCGACATGGAAGGCGTGACCGGGGTCACTCGCTGGGATCATGTCACCGCGACGCACCCGGAGTACGGCCGTTTCCGCCGTCTGATGACCGAGGATGTCAACGCGGCCGTCCACGGCGCCTTTGCGGGAGGCGCCCAGGAGGTGACGGTCAGCGACGGACACGGCGGCAGCGGCAATCTGCTCATCGAGGCGCTCGACGAACGCGTGCGCCTGCATACCGGCAGCCCCGCGCTCCTGGCCATGGTGCAGGGCATCGGGGCCGGGGTGCGCGGCGCGATCTTCGTGGGGTACCATGCGCGGGCCGGCACGCCGCAGGCCATCCTCGACCACACCTGGGCGGGAGCCGCGCTCGGCGTCTGGCTCAACGGCAGCGAGGTGGGAGAGATCGGCCTGAACGCGGCGGTGTGCGGCCACTTCGAGGTGCCTGTCCTGGCCGTGTCGGGGTGCGCCGCCGCGTGCGCGGAGGCCGAGGCGTTGCTGGGCCCGGTGGCCACGGCGCCGGTCAAGCGCGCCAGCAGCCGGACGGCCGCCGAGTGCTTGCCGCCGGCAGCCGCCCAGCGCAGGATCCAGGATGCCGCCCGCGACGGCGTGGCGCGGCTGCTGGCCGGGCGGGCGCCGCGGCCGCTGGTGGTCGCGCCGCCGATCGAGCTGCGCATCGAGTTCACGCACTCGAACTTCGCGGACGGCGCGGCGCTCATGCCCGGCGCCGAACGGGACGGACGGGCCGTGCGGTACAGCGCCCGCGACATGCTCGAGGCCTATCGCGCCTTCCGGGCGCTGATGGCGCTGGCCTAGCGGGCTGCCCAGGCGCGCTGCTCGGCCGTCCAGGTGCGCCGCTCGGCCGTCCAGGCGCGCCGCTCGGCCGTCCAGGTGCGCCGCTCGGCCGTCCAGGTGCGCGCCTGTCCGACTCACTCCGTCCGCCAGCGGATCAGCCCGATGCCGCGGGCGTGGTAGTTGCCGTATGCGGTCAGGATGGAGCCGTCGGCCAGCACCGCCGAGCCCACGTGCCCCGTCATCCCGTTGAACCACTTGGCGTTGTCGCTGTACTCGAACTCGTCGAGAATGTACCGGCGCTCCGTGTCCCAGCTCACCCCGTGGTCCCGGCTGACCACCGCCTCGCAGCCGCGGCGGTAGCTGGCCAGGTGGCCGTCGCGCACGTCGACACGCACGATGTAGGCCATGACCAGCGTGCCGTCCGCCAGCCGGTGCAGCGCGGGGTGGTGGCGGCCCGCGTCGAACAGGACCTGCACCGGCGACCAGGTGGCACCGTCGTCCAGCGAGCGCGAGACGCCCAGCCCCTCCAGGCTGTCGTCGTGCGCCTCGTCCCAGTAGCGCGGCGGCATGTCGGTCCGCACGGCGGCCACCAGCGCGCCGTCCGCCGCGCGGATGATGGATCCCTCGCTCACCCCGCGCCAGACCGTCTTCCCGGCGTACTGGGCCGAGTACCCCCACTCCCGCACGCACCGCTCGTGCGGCCACGTGCGCCCATCGTCCGCCGAGCGCCGCAGGTAGAGCTCGAAGGGCGTGCGCGCCCAGTCGGCCTCCGGGAAATGCACCAGCAGGTGCCACATCCACCTCGTCCCGCCGGCCGTCTCCGCGAAGATCTGGCCTTCGGTCGAGGCCACCGCCCGACCGTCGCTGGCGACCTGCGGGTAGGCCAGCCCCGTCCAGGTGCGGCCATAGTCCGCGGACCAGTAGAGCTGCCGCCGGCGCTGCTCGTCCTCGGGCTTGCCGAGCAGCTCATTGCCGAAGACGACGCAGCCGCCCCCCAGGTACCCGAAGGTCAGAGGGCGGCCGTACGCGCCCGTCCGGATGGGCGGACTCCAGGAATCGCCCCCGTCGGCGCTGAGGAACGCCACACACTGGTACTCGTCGCCTTCCTGCAGGCCACCGACCAGGATCACCTCCCCATCGTCCATCTGGGCCACGCCATACGGCATCAGAAACCCGTCCGACTGGCCCGTGATCATCCGGTAGAGCGCCGACTGCAGCGTCCAGCCGCCACGGCCATCGCCGCGGCGGACCCAGTGCGCCCGGTAACCGACAGCATCGTCCTCGAGCATGACCTCGTCCTCGTCCTCCGTGGTGCCCTGTGCCGCTCCTGTCCGGCGGCGTCGGCGGTCAACCTACCGTCCCCGACGCCCTTTGACAACCTGGATCCCCGTCGTCATCCTCTAGCACGCTCGTGCTGCCGCGCCTGGGTCACCGCTCCCCGACCCCGCCGGGCGGCCGTGCGCGCGGTCCCTTTCCCCAGCCGCCAAACACGGAGATCCTCCCATGGCACTGGTCCCGATGAAGCAGATCCTGGCAGAGGCCGCCAAGGGCGGCTACGGCGTCGGCGCGTTCAACGTCAACAACATGGAGCAGATCCAGGCCATCATGAAGGCCTGCCAGGAGACCCGCTCGCCGGTCATCATCCAGGCCAGCCGCGGCGCGCTCAAGTACTCCAACCTGATATACCTCCAGAAACTGATGGAGGCCGCGGTGATCGAGAACCCGGAGATCCCGATCGCCATGCACCTGGATCACGGCAACAGCCTGGCCACCTGCAAGCAGGCCATCGAGCTCGGCTTCACCTCGGTGATGATCGACGCCTCCCTGCTGGAGGACGGGAAGACGGTCGCCGACTACGACTACAACGTGCGGACCACGCGCAGCGTGGTGGAGTACGCGCATGCTCTCGGGGTGACG
>CAZPXM010000180.1:0-6390 GCA_964591015.1 uncultured Gemmatimonadaceae bacterium | reverse complement strand
TCCTGGAATCCAGGTTGCCGGTGGGCTCGTCGGCGAGGATGATCGCCGGATCGTTCACCAGCGCGCGGGCGATGGCGACGCGCTGGCGCTGTCCTCCCGAGAGCTCGTTCGGCCGATGCTCCATGCGCTCGCCCAGCCCGACCGCCTGCAGCGCGCGGCGCGCTCGCTCGGCGCGCTCGCGAGCCGGCACGCCGCTGTAGATGAGCGGCAGCTCGACGTTGTGAAGGGCGTTCGAGCGCGGCAGCAGATTGAACGTCTGAAAGACGAACCCGATCTCGCGGTTGCGGATGCGCGCCAGCTGGTCGTCGTCCATGTCGCTGGCCCGCTGGCCGTTGAGCACGTACGTGCCCGAGGTGGGCACATCGAGGCAGCCGATGATGTTCAGCAGGGTCGACTTGCCGGAGCCCGAGGGCCCCATGATGGCGACGTACTCGTTCCGGCGGATGTCCACCGAGATTCCCGCCAGCGCGTGCACTGCGGTGGCGCCCATCTGGTACGTCTTCCGCAGGTCGCGGATCTCGATCACCATGCCATTCGCGCTACTGCCCATCGTCCACCGGTGCCAGCCTGTCGCTGGCGATCCAGCCGCGCTCGGGCGTGGCCGGGACTCTGACGAAGCACCAGCCGGGCGCGGCTGCCGCCCCTGCCGGGGCTTCCTCCTTGACGAGCACGCTGCCGGCCTCCACCTGGCGCAGGACCGCCGCGTCCGCGGCCGGGTCGGCGCGCAGCGGCGTGGCTTCCTCGACGATCACCAGCGAGCGCACGAGGCGATCGACGGTGGCGCGGAACACGGCCAGCGCGTCGCTCGCGAACTCGTTGGCAGGCTCGATTCGCACGGCCGCCAGGGTGCCGTACCGCCAGCGTACCGGGAACCGGCCACCCGCCGCGCCGCGCCGGGCAGCCGCCGCTGCCGGCCCGGTCCGCTCGCGGCTCGGACGCGGCGCGCCGGCGCGGCACCAGGCAGTGACGACGCTCTCGTACTCGGGGTTCCCCCGCGCCGGCTGTCCCTCCCAACGCACCACCTCGCCGTCCTGGTACGCCTCGAGCAAGTACGCACGCGTGAGGTCCTCGAAGGTGGCGGTGATGCCGCGGTACTCGCACTCCGCCTGCCGGAGCCTGTCCACGTCCCTGCCCACGTCGCGGCGCGGCGCCGGGCTCGGTTGCGGCACGAGGACGACGAGCAGGCACAGGAGGACACCGACAGGCAGAGGGATCCCGGAGGCATGGGGGTGCACCGAAGGACTCGAGCCCGCGGCCGAATGCGACGACACGTGCGCAGCGCAAGACCGGGCCGTAAGGTTAGCGCCTGGCCCATACCTTGTCAAACTCGCCGGCCGCCGCCCGCGCCATCGGGGTCCCGCCTACACCCAGTAGATCGCGTTGTCCGTCATGCCGGTGAAGTGGTCGATGACCAGCCAGACTCCCGCGACGGTGAACTGGCCGAGGATGAGTCCGAGGAAGAACGGCCGGGCGCGGCCGAACAGGGCCGCGCCCCCGTACTTGAGGATCAGGATCTTGATCGCCCATGCCAGGAAGACGCTGAACGAGATGTAGTTGGTCATCGAGATGGTGCTCACCGCGAAGCCGAGCGGATGCAGCGGCCACCACAGGAACCGGTGCCGCATCAGCATCAGGACCACCATCGCGGCCGCGCCGGACAGGGTCGAGATCCAGCCGACCCAGTCGGGTCCGTCGGGGTTGCTCAGCTCGGAGCTGACGAAGTTGAACGGGTAGGAGGGGCCGCCCGTGGGGCCGAAGAACCAGCCGTTGAGGTTGATGCCCCCGTACGCGTAGCCCAGCGAGAGCACGGTGGCGACCGAGACCACGAGGCTGATGGCGATGGCGAGGCCGACGGCGACCGCCAGGGTCCGCTTGCGGCGCGGCAGCAACTCGTCGGCGAGCCTGAGCCCGTTCGCGCAGGAAGCCAGGACGAAGGTGCGGATGTCGGCAGCCCACACGAAGGTGAAGCCCAGGGCGACCAGCGTGTGCGGGCTGAGCGCCGAGCTGCCCAGCGCCGAGGTGACGAAGTCCGAGGCGATCAGCGGGGCGCGCGCCGCGGCGATGCCGCCTTCGGCCACCACCCGGGTGATGGCGATGAACAGCAGATACATCGCGGCCAGGTACACGGGCAGCACCCACCACTGCATCCCCGCCAGCCACAGCCAGGCGGCGACCACGCCCACGCTGCCCGCCAACCCGACCACGGCAACGCGGTAGGACAGCATCTCGTCGCCATCGTCGATCTCCGGGCAGCGCCGCACGGCCCGGCGCAGCACGCCGCGCAGGTGGGCTCGCGCCGTCCACAGGCCGAACGCCGCCAGCACGAGCATCGCCCCCATGCCCTGGTGGGCCAGCACCGGGAAGCTGCCGGCGTAGTAGAGCTGCTCCGCGCTGGTGACGCCCACGATGCCGAAGACCCCCTCCTCGACGCGCGCCAGCAGGTTGAAGAGCCACACCGCGAAGGCGATGTCCAGGCCGACGAAGTAGGAGAATCCCACCATGGGGAAGCTCAGCGCGATCTGCAGGATCGCGTGGTTGCGGAACAGCGGGATGCTGGTCTCGAGGTTGACGGTGGGGAGGTAGTTGTAGTAGTTGTGAAGCGCGCGCAGCGAGCCCACGGCGAACGGGATCGCGAAGCCGACCCACATCAGCCAGCTCCGGAAGAAGGGCCGGAGCGCGCCGGGTCTGCCGCCGCCTTCGGTCATGGCCAGGGGGACCTGGACGAGCGGGAAGGTCAGCCGCTCGCGGACGACCCACTGGCGCCGCAGCAGCACGGCGAGGCAGACCATGGAGAGGTAGAGGGCCAGGATGAGCGGGGTCCAGGCTGCCAGCGGCTGCGCCCAGGCGCGCCACGGCACGCCGTAGCCCCGCGGGGCGCCCTCGAAGAAGAACTTGACCGCTTCCTGGTCCTGCGGCACGAGCCATTCCCGCACGTACGGGTGTACCAGTTGCGCCCACTCGTTCTCGGGGGTGGCGTAGTAGCTGCAGCCGCTGATGATCGGCAGGAGGTACTCGGTCAGGCCCATGGTGGGGATGGCGCAGCCGACGATGGCCATCACGTACGCCACCGCCAGCTCGCCGCGAGAGAGCGCCAGGCGCGGCCGCAGCAGGCGCAGGCCGGTGTCGACGATCAGCACCAGCAGGAAGAAGAGGAAGATGGCGCCGGCAGTGCTGAAGTCCAGCGCCATGTAGGAACCGCGCAGCACCATGTTCCCGTACGGCGCCCCCGCGGCGATCCCGGCCACCAGGAGCGATCCAGCCAGCAGCGAGCGCCAGGTGACGGCGGGCTGCAGACCGGTGGTGGGGCCGTCGGCAGGCGGAACTGACAGGGGCATGGGCGGTCCCCGAGCGGCTGCGCATGGAGCGCGGGCGGGTGCAAGGCGGCTCTCGCGCCGCGCGTGAACGATAGGCAGCGGCGACTGGCCAGGCAAAGGCGCGGCGGAGCCGCTCCGCCGCCGGAGACTGTGGAGGCCGAGCGTGACGGTGCCGGGCATCGCCGTGGTGGGCATGGGTGGTTTCGCCCGCCAGCACCATCGGTATGTCGCCGAGGTCGAGCAGCGCGGTCTTGGCCGGCAGGTGGCCCAGGTGGCCATGCCTGCCGACCAGGAGCGGTACCGCGACGAGCTGGCCGCTCTGCGCGCGCGTGGCATCGCGATCTTCGCGTCGCTGCGGCAGATGCTGGCGGCGGCACGCGCGCGCATCGACGTCGTCTGCGTGCCCACCGGCATACCGCTCCATCGCCCGATGGCGGTGGCCGCCCTGGAGGCTGGCTGTCACGTGCTCGTCGAGAAGCCGGCGGCGGGCTGCATCCAGGATGTCGACGCCATGCTGGCCGCGGCGCGCGGCGCCGGCCGGCACTGCGCCGTGGGATTCCAGCATATCTACCAGCGCGAGTACCGGCTGGTCAAGGAATGGGTATGCGCGGGACGCCTGGGCGCCGTCCGGCGGGTCAAGGGGTTCGGCTGCTGGCCCCGCGATCCGGCCTATTACGGGCGCAACAGCTGGGCCGGGCGGCTGGCAGTGGGCGATGCGTGGGTGCTGGACGCGCCCCACCACAACGCGCTGGCCCACGCCGTCAACGCGATGTTGTTCCTGGCCTGCCGCCAGCCGCAGCGGTCGCTGACACCCGTGGCCGCGCGCGCCGAGCTGTACCGCGCCAACGCGATCGAGTCCGCGGACACCGCTGTCATGCGCCTGGCCACCGCCGAGGGGACCGAGGTCTTCTTCGCGGTGAGCCACTGCACCGACCGCGCCGTGCAGCCGGTGCTGGTGCTGGAGGGCGAGCGCGGCCGCGTGCAGCTCACCTATCAGGGCGACATCCGCGCGGCGTGGGCGGACGGCACTGCCGAGGAGGTCGTCGTGCAGCCAGAGCCAGCCCCCGTCCTGCAGGACATCGTGGAGGTGGTGGCCGGCCGGCGCGCGGCTTTGAGCTGCCCGCTGGAGCTGACGCGCGCGCAGACGCTGTGCACGTGCGCCACGTTCGAGTCGTCGGCCATCCACGAGCTGCCCCGAGAGCTGCGGCGGATCGAGGCGGACGGGCGGGTGAGCGTGGCCGGGATGACCGAGGCAATCCAGCGGGCCTGGGAGGAGAGCGCGCTCTTCAGCGAGCTGGGCCTCGAGTGGGCGGTGCCTGGCACCGAGGTCGAGCTGAACGGGTACGCGTACTTCCCGAGCTTCCGGCGCGACGTGGGCGCCTAGCTGCGCGCCCGTGCGCCGGGGCGGCAGCGAAGGAGGATGACCCGATGGAGCGGCGGCGGCGGGCATGGCTGTTGTGGCTGTGCTTCGGGGCGATCGCGAGCGCGGGCTCCTGGGCGCTGGCGAACAGCAGCGCACGCGTGCGCGCGCCGGTGGCCAGCGTGCGCGAGCAGCCCAATGGCAGCAAGCTGGGCGAGCTGCTGGAAGGCGCCGAGGTCGAGCGCCTGGGGCAGGACGGCAAGTGGGTGCGCGTCCGCATCGAGGGCTGGATCTGGGGGCCGGAGCTGGAGGGCTTCGCGGTGGAGCCGGCCGCGACAGAGCCGTCAGCCGAAGCTGCGGCCGCGCCGTGGCAGGCGGCGACCCCCCGCATCCGCCGCCTCGTCGCCGAGCACGGCGGCACCTTCTACAGCATCGCGTTCGACAGCGACCTGGGCTGCCTCACGCTGCGTCTCCGGGTGGGCCCCCTGGAGCCCGAGGCCCTGGCGCACAAGCAGATGCGGATCCAGCGCGAGCTGCTGGACGTGCTCGGCGGGCAGATGGACATCCGGCGGATTCGCGTCGAGAGCAACCGGACCGACGGCGGCGGCCGCGTGGGCACCGAGATCGCCGAGACGGCGGTGGCGGATCTGCGCGGGCTGTCACCCGAGGACATCGGTGCCTGGCGGCGCGCGAGCCGCATCTCGCACGACGGCGGCAGCACCTGGGAGTCGTCCCGGGCGCCGGAGCCTGCCGATCGGTGAGCCCGGCGGCCGCTCGTCTCGCCCTGTCGACCGGTCCCCGTCACTGCGAGGAGAGTCCGTGTTCGTCTGGATCGGCAAGGTGTTTCTTCCCCTCGTCCAGCCCCTGGGCATCGCCGCGCTGCTGTGGGTGCTCGCGGCGCTGGCCTGGTGGCATCGGCGGCCGCGCTGGGCGGCCGCCGGGGCCATCCTCGGGATCGCCGCCATCCTGGCCTTTGCCAGCTGGCCAGTGGGGATGGCCATGCTGCGTGCCCTCGAAGACGACTATCCGCCCGCGCTGCCCGCCGCGGCCCCCACCGCGGACGCCATCGTGGTGCTGGGCGGCGCCACGTTTCCGCCGGTGCCGCCGCGCCTGGAGATCGACGTGGACGACGGTTTCGACCGGCTGCTGCACGGCCTCCGCCTGTGGCGAGCCGGCAAGGCGCCCTGGCTGATCCTCAGCGGCGGCGCCATGCCGGAGCTGGACGGCTCACCGGTCACCGAGGCGGCCAGCCTGCGGTCCCTGGCGCTCGAGTACGGCGTGCCCGACACGGCCGTGGTCCTGGAGGAGCGGTCGCGCACCACCCGCGAGAACGCCCTGTATGTGGCCGAGATCCTGCGCGCCCGCGGCCTGCGGCGCGTGCTGCTGGTGACCTCTGCGTCTCATATGCGGCGCGCGCTGGGCGTGTTCCAGGCGCTGGGGATCGACGCCGTGCCGGCACCCACGGACTACCGCGCCGTGCCCGCGCCGCTCAACCCCGGCCGGCTGCTGCCGCGCCTGGACGCCCTGGAGTACTCGACGTGGGCGCTCAAGGAGTACGTCGGCTGCTGGGTGTACCGCGCGCGCGGCTGGATGCGGTGACCGATGGGCTGACAGACCGGCGGCGGCGCCCCCGCCCGATCGCTCTGCCAGCCGGGCACCAGGCGGCCCCGCCGCGCGGCGGGGCCGCGTTCGTCACTGCCCGGACAGCGCTGGCGT
>CAZPXM010000179.1:0-6415 GCA_964591015.1 uncultured Gemmatimonadaceae bacterium | reverse complement strand
CGCCAGCGTGGTGGGGGTGCGGGTGCAGCCGATCGGGCTGCTGCTGCTGGCGCTGGTTGCTCTCAGCGTGGTCGTGCTCATCCGGGTGGTGGGCGTCATCCTGGTCATGGCGCTGTTGACCATGCCGGCGGCCATCGCCCGGCAGCTCACCAACGGCCTCTTCCGCATGATCCTGGCGGCCATCGCGGTGAGTGTGGCGGTGACGGTGGCGGGCCTGTGGCTCTCCTACAGCCTGGATCTGGCCTCGGGTGCGACGATCGTGCTGCTGCTGGGGACGGTGCTGCTGGCAGTATCGGCAGTGCGCCAGGCCATGGGCCGGCGTGCCGGGGAGAAAGGCGATGTCGAGAATGGGGAGGCGTAGCGCGCGCCGCACGCCGGGGTCGCGGCGCGCCCTGGTCGGATGGGCGGTGGCGCTGGCAGCGCTGTGGGTCGGCCGGCCAGCGGCGCTGCCAGCGGACGTCCTGGCAGGTTTCCGCTGGCAGAGCGCGGCGGAGCTGCAGGAGCTGGCCGCTGCCGGCGGCCGCGTCCGCTACGTGACGGCCGGCAGGGTGCTGATCGAGCTGTCGGCCCCCGCGCTGGCGGGGCTCAGAGCGGCCGGGCATCTGCCGTTCGTGGCCGACGAGGACGATGGCTCGGGAGCCTACTACCTGGCGACGGCGGCGCACGGACCTGGGCCCGGCGCCGCGCGCTGCGTGTACGCGGATCCGGCGGGCTGGACCCTGCTGCACCTGCGCCGGGACGCGGCGGCGGGGCCCTGCTTCCTCTACCCATTGCCCGAGGAGCACAGCATTCGTGGCTGGCTGCCCGGCGAGCGCCGCGCGCGGCCGGCTGCGGCCCGGCCGGCCGACGAGGTGGCGGCGGTGCTGGCGGCGGTCGACCAGGACAGGCTCCGCCGGGACGTGCTGAACCTGTCGCAGCACGACGCCGCGGCTCCGTCCGCGCCAGGCAACCTGCGCACGCGCTTCGTGGTGCACCCCGACGCGCGGCTCGCGGCGGAGTACATCCGTGCCGAGCTGGCCGCCGTGCTGGGCGACTCGGCGGTGCACTTGGAGGAGTTCTCCGTGGAGCTGGAGCGGCTCAGCGGCCACCTGAAGGGCCGGCTGGGCGACGGCGAGATCGACCCTCGCGCCTACAACGTCGTCGGCGAACTGCCGGGCGCGGCGCCCGGCGCGGGCCATCACATCATCTGCGCTCACTACGACGACACCGGGGTGCGCAGCCCCGGCTGGAACTGGCGCACCGATCCGGCTCCGGGCGCCGACGACAACGCCACCGGAGTGGCCATCATGCTGGAAGCGGCGCGCGTGCTGGCGCCCCTGCAGTTGCCGTGGTCGATCCGCTTCGTGGCCTTCTCGGGCGAGGAACTGGGGCTGCTGGGCAGTCGTGCGTATGCGGCGGCCGTGGAGGCGGACAGCGACCAGGTTCTGGGAGTGATCAACGTCGACATGGTCGGCTACAACTCGCTGGCCGAGCGGGTCGAGCTGGCCACGAACGCCGCGTCGAGGTGGCTGGCAGACCTGCTGGTGGCCGCCAACCAGACGCACGCGCTGGGGCTGCGCGTCGACGTCCGCGAGGACGAAGGGGCCCGCCTGAGCGACCATGCCTCCTTCTGGGCGCGCGGCTGCGACGCGATTCTGGCCATCGAGAACTACCTGCCCACGGACTCCACCCACTACGCCGTGCGCCAGGGCCTGTATCGCCTGAATGCCCAGTACCACACGACGGCCGATGTGGCCGACAGCCTGAACTGGCCGCTGGTGCACAAGATCGCCAGGCTGACGGTGGCGGCGCTGGCGCAGTACGCCGTGCCCGGCGGGCTGCCGAACCTGGCGGTGTTCGCCGGCGATCTGGTGGCCGGCGGCGCCGCGGGAGACAGCCTGCGGCTTCGGGTCGCCAACCTGGGGCGCAGCGCCGTCGTCGACCCGTTCGCGGTGAGCGTCGCGCACTGCGGCGCGGACTCGACCCATTGCCGCGAGGTGTTCCGGGCCGAGTACGGGGCGCCCGTGGCGCCCGGTGGGGCGGCCGTGTTGAGCGTGCCCTGGGCGGAGCTGGGCCCGACAGTCTTCCGCGTCGAGGTCGACGTGGAGGATCGGGTCGCCGAGGTCTCCGAGGCGGACAACAGCGCCTTCCAGCGCCTCTACCTGCAGTCGCGCGACCGGATCGTCGCCTATCCGAATCCGTTCCGGCCCGGAGAGAACCGGCGCCTGGTGTTCACGGGGCTGCCGCTGGAGGCGCGGGTGTGCATCTTCGCGCCCGATGGCGGGCTGGTGTGGTCGGCGCGCGAGGACGACCCGCGCCAGCGGCGTCTCGGCCCTGCGGTGGGCGAGGTGTGGTGGCTGGGCGTCAACGGCAGCGCCGCCGACGACCGCGAGGCACCGCTGGTGGGCAGCGGCGTGTACGGCTACGCAATCTCCTCCAGCGACGGCCGGATCCTCGCGCGCGACCGGATCGCGGTGATCCGCTGAAAGGACGGCAGCGTGCTGGAGCGGGGCGAGCGGCCGGCGAAGAACGGCGCGGCGGCAGTGCCGGGTCGGCCGGCGGGCGGCGGGCAGCGCGCTGGCCGCCTCGGCGCCGTTGCCGCGGTTGGCCTGCTGCTTGGCCGGGCGGCGAGTGCAGCGGCGGGGGAGCGGCCGCTGGCGGCCGGGCACGTACCCAGCCCTGGGCTGGAGTACGCCGCGGGAACCGAACTCGGGGTCCGGCAGTTAGCCTGGGCAGCGCTGCTGGGCGGTTCCGCGCTGCTTGCCCGGGGGCGGGCTGCCCGAGGGGGAAGGCGGCGCTGGTAGGCGGCGGCATCCTGGTGCCGGCGGGCCCGGCGGATATCTGGCGCGAGCGGTGCCGGGCGGCGTGCCGCGCCGCGGCGAAGCTGGAGCGGGGCTACGAGCCGAGGCATCTCGGCGCTGATATGCGCTACCTCTTCGATGAGCGCGCGAACGGGGACATGATCGCCCGCAGGCTGGTTCGGCACTGTCCGGAGATGCACCGCCAGTTCCTCTTCAGCCTGACTGCCTTCGGGCCGGTGGCGGGCGATGGGCCGACGGCCGGCACCGACGCGGCCTTCATCGGCTGGTACCAGAGCCTGCAGGCGGAGCTCGATCCATGAGGAGGCGGGCGCCGGCGGCGCGGCGGGCGGGCGCAGCCCTGGCGGTGTGGCTGGCCGTGGGGCTGCCCGCGCGGCCAGCATGGCCGCACGACATCTACATCGGCTACGGCCAGGCAGAGGTGCGCGACCAGGTGCTGGCCGGCCAGCTGGCCTACAACAGGCTCGATCTTCTCCAGGCGCTGGCGAGCCTGCGCGGCGGTCCCGTGGAGACGGTGTCGCCGGAGGAGTTCGACGGCCTGCTGCGGCAGTACATCGAGGCGCATTTCCAGGCGGCAACGGCGGCCGGCGCGCTGCCGCTGGAGATCGTCGAGCGCACCCAGAATGCCGACAACGTGTTCCTTCGCTTCCGGTGCCCCAGCGCGGCGCCGCTGACCAGCCTCCGGCTGCGCAACGACGTCCTCTTCGAGCTGTTCCCGCAGCAGGTCAACACGCTGACGCTGCGGCTCGCGACGGGCGTGTCGCGCTGCGTGTTCCATCCGGGCCGGCCCGTGATCGAGGTGTCGCTCGGGCCGTGAGGCCGGCGGCCAGCCGGCCGGGTGGCGGGTGGCGTGTCCGCGCCGCCCGGGGCAGGCGCGCCATCCGGACCGGTGCCCCGCCGCCGGTGGCGCCGCGCCCGGCAGGCGGTATCTTCGCAACCATGTCCACGAGGCGCACCAGGATGGCGAACAGACTCGCGGTGCTTGCCGGGGCGGGCCTGCTGGCGTGGAGCAGCGCCAGCGTCGAGGCGCGAACCCGGATCGAGGCGGCATACGAGGCGGGGGAGCTGGACCTGCACACGGCGCTGCTGTACCAGGTCCTGGCCGTGCGCGACCCCGGCCAGCTGCCGGCCGGCTACCGCGAGCAGCGCCCGCACCCCGTGTGCGGCACCCCGGCACTGGTGCAGGCGCTGGCCGCGGCGACGCAGGGGGCCCCCCCGGGGTACGTGGCGAAGCTGGCCGGCATCATGGCGCGCCCGGTGGCCGACCGCTCCGCCCTGTCGCCTGCCGGCCGCTTCCGGGTTCACTACGATCTGGCCGGCGCGGGCGCCGTGGATCCGCGCGACGCGAACGGCAACAAGGTCCCCGACTACGTCGACGAGGTCGCCCGCACCATGGACGCGGTGTGGGCCCTGCAGATCGACTCGCTGGGGTTTCAGCCTCCGCCGAGCGACGGCGTGCTGGGGGGAGGCCCCGAATACGACGTGTACCTGACTGACTTGGCGCCGGGGCGGGCCTACGGCTTCACCTACCCGGAGCTCGCCGGCAAGACCACCTATTCCTATCTCCAGCTCGACAACAACTACACCGATGCGAGCGTGTACGTGCAGACGAAGGGCCTGGACGCGCTGCACGTGACTGCAGCCCACGAGTTCAACCATGCCATCCAGTTCGGCTACTATCAGGGCAACGACGGCATCTGGTGGCAGGAAGCCACGGCCACCTGGATGGAGGAGGTGGCCTACCCCGAGGTCGACGACTACCTGCAGTACCTCGACAGCTTCATGCGGTACCCGGAGAAGTCGCTGGACAGCGGCAGCCGGTACGCCGCCGATCTGCGCATCTACGGGGCGTCGCTGTTCGCGCACTACCTGCACCAGCGGCATCATCACGCCGTGGTGCGGCAGATCTGGGAGGCTTTCGGCGCCGCGGGCAATGCCGCCCTCGACCACTTCGACCGGGTCATCGGGCGCTACGATGCCGGCGGGCTGGCTGGCGCCGTGGCGGAGTTCGCCATCTGGAACTACTTCACCGGGCCCAGACACGTCGCCGGCTACTACGCCGAGGGCCAGAAGTACCCGGCGGTCCACCTCCGCGAGGTCGAGCTCGACTTCAGCTCGCCCAAGGTCGCCGTGGAGGAAGTGGCGCGCGTCGACCATTTGGGCAGCACGTATCTGCGCCTGATCCCGAAGCTGCATGCCGGCGGGGTGCAGCTGGAGGTGGAGCCGCGCGGCCCGGGGCGCTGGCGGACGCACCTGCTGCTGGCCGCCACCGACAGCGTCCAGATCCTGCCCTTGGTGCAAGGCGTGCAGTACGTGCCCAGTTGGGACCGGTACAGCGAGGTCGTGATCGTGCTGACCCAGGTGGAGCTGACCGGCCAGGGTTACGAGTACTCGAGCATGATCACGTACGACCCGGACCTGATCGATGTCCCGCCGCCGCTGGCGCTGCGGCTCGGGCCGGTGTTCCCCAACCCGTTCCGCCCGGCCCTGCACGGCGCGAGCAACTGGCGCTACGACCTGGATGTCGCCAGCCAGCGGACGCGCTTCTCGATCTACTCGGCCAGCGGCGATCTGGTGCGCTCCGTGGACCTGGGGGCGCGTGTGCCGCGCCGCGAGGCCGTGAGCTGGGACGGCACCAACGCAGCCGGAAGCCCGGTGGCGTCCGGCATCTACTACGGCGTGCTGGAGGCGGACGGCCGGCGCGCCACGGCCAAGGTGGCGCTGATCCGCGGCGCGGACGAGTGAGCGGGAAGGCGCCGGCGGCACGGCGTGCGGGCCGGCTGTCGGCGCGCGGGTCCGCCCGCGCCGCACCCAAGGCTGCATCCCGGCGTGACGAGGCAGGCCCATGAAGGACTGGCGCAGGCGGCGATGGCCTGGTTGGCGGCTCCTGTGCCTCGTGCTGGCCTGGCCGGGGCCGAGCGCGACTCCGGCCGAGGCGCACACGCTGCGCGGCACCGAGGTGGCGACGCTGGCCAGGCTGCAGGTCGATCACCGCGCGGTGGCGGGCAGCTACGAGGTCCAGTACGGCGAGCTGGCGGCCCTGGAGGAGCGCCGGCGCATGGACACGGACGGCGACAGCCGGGTGTCCGTGGGCGAATGGCGCGCCTACACGGAACGGCTGGCGCGGCAGCTGGAGGGCGGTCTCGATCTGCGCCTGGACGGGGAGCCTGTGCCTGTCCGGCTGGGAGAGGTGGAAGCGACTCCCGGCGAGGAGCTGGTCGCGCCGGAGCGGATGACGGTGCGTTTCCCGCTGGTGCCGATCCCGGGCGACTTCACCGAGCCGCACGCCCTGGAGCTCAGCGATGGCAGCGCACCGGCGCGGCTGGTGCACGCGGACATCGTGATCGAGGGCATGCCCCTGGTCGACATCGCCGAGATCGGGCCGCCGGCGGGCGTCGTCAAGCTGGTGCAGGTGCAGGCCGCCGCGGCGCCGGTGCGCGCGGCCGTGCGCCTGTCGCCGTCGCAGGTGCTGTGGGCAGATCCGTTCGCTGCCGCGGGGTGGTCGGCAGGGGCGGCGGCCGGCCAGCCGCAGGCCGCCCCCAGCCGCACCGAGCGCCTCAAGGCCATGCTGCGCGCGGAGCGACTCGGCCCGCGGGTCGTGCTGGCCGCCCTGGCAC